>NZ_JBHIPA010000007.1:0-120932 GCF_042195845.1 Bartonella sp. AP4SXKL | reverse complement strand
TCATTCCTTGCGCAAAAATCACAGCAAAAGGAATTGGTGTGCTGTCTCAAGAGCTTAAAAGACAAAGCATGCATTAAGAGGAGGTTATCATGATAAAAAAGAAATATAAACTCACTGATGAAACAATCAAAATTGATGGAATAACGCTTTATCGCATACGCGCCTTAAAAGATTTTGATGATGTCAAAGAAGGCGACCTTGGAGGCTTTGTCGAGAGTGAATGGAATCTTAGCCATGATGATAATTGCTGGGTTGGAGGCAATGCTTGTATTTATCAAAATGCATATATCTCTGAAAATGCGAAGGTTTATGATGATGCCGAAGTTTATAATAACGCAAAAGTTCGTGGTAATGCCATAGTAGCCGGCGATACAGCATTTTATGGAAGTGACGCTATTTTAAGGTAGGGGGGATAAATCATGGAAAAAAAATACGAATTGACTGATGAAATGGATGAAGTTGGCGGACGCACGCTTTACCGCATACGTGCATTAAAAGATTTTGGAAATGTCAAAAAAGGTGACCTTGGCGGTTTTATTGAAAAGGAAGGCAATCTTAGTCATGGGGGCGATTGTTGGGTTGGAGATTATGCTAGGGTTTATGATAATGCTCGTGTTTATCAAAATGCACATATTTCCGGTTATGCCTATGTTTATGGTGATGCGCGGGTTTATGGAGATGCACTCGTTTCTGATGAAGCAAAAGTTTACAATTATGCAGAAATTTACGGTGATGCATACGTTTACGGTGACGCTAAAGTTTTTGATCATGCACATGTTTATGGCAATTCTCATGTTTATTATGAAGCATATGTTTACGATAAGGCAAGCGTTTATGGAAATGCAAAAGTTGGCGGTAATACACACATTTACGGAAATGTAAAAATTTACGGTGATGCGGATTTACGTTGTGAAGATTGGATTGGCAGCAATAGCAGAATATCCACTGGAGCAAACTAATGGAAAAGAAGTACGAACTTACTGATGAGAAAGCTGAGTTTAAAGGGGTAACTCTTCACCGTATCCGCGCTTTAAGAGACTTTGGAGTTATTAAAAAAGGTAATTTAGGCGGCTTTATAGAACATGAAAACAACCTATCGCATCATGGTAATTGCTGGGTAGGTGGTAATGCATTCGTCTTATCTTGTGCTTGCGTTTACGATAATGCTCAAGTTTATGATGATGCTGAAGTTTATGGTAGTGCACGAATTAAACATAATGCACATGTTTACGGTTTTGCCGAAGTTTATGGAATGGCAACAGTTTCCGGTAATGCACGTATTTATGGCGACGCAAAAATTTATCGTGATGCGGATATTGATGGCGATAACGTCATGTCCACTGGAGAAAAAGCATGGTGAAAAAATACGAATTGACTAATGAAACCACCGATATTGTAAGTTGCCATACATTGTACCGCATTCGTGCTTTAAGAGATTTTGATGATGTTAAGGCTGGGGACCTTGGGGGCTTTATAGAAAATGAAAGCAATCTCTCTCATGATGGCAATTGCTGGGTCTATGATAATGCTTGTGTTACTTGGGGTTCAAAAATTTATGACAATGCAAAAATTTATAATAACGCCCGAGTATATGGTGGTGGTCGCATTTTTGAAAACGCACAGATTTACGGAAATGCAATTGTTTATCCCAATGCAAGAGTTTATGGCGACGCAAAAATTTACGGAGATTCAGAGATCTGCGGAGAAAGCCGTATCACAACAAACGAGAAAAAATAAATCATGTATAAATATGGAATTAAACCTACCTTGTGTGCACAGTTAGTTGTGAGAAATACTCACAATCTAGGTGAACTTTGTATCACTATCTCTGGGTATAAAGACGAGCCTTATGTAGATACCATAATTTCTGAAGACATAATGCAACCTATAAAATCCAAACTCTAACAACCAAACAACATTTTTAAACACCAGCGTGATTCACGCCACGGGTGAATTGCGCTCAAATAGGAGGAAATCAAGATGAGTGAACTAAGTACCACACGAACGGAATTAGTGGAAAAAACGAACGATTGTGAAATCAAATCTACAGCTATGGAGCTTATTTTAGAAAGAGCTTTAGAAAATGATGTCGATATGGATCGTCTCAAGCGTCTTCTTGAATTGCGAGAAAAGGAGATAGAACGACAAGAGCGTCAAAACTTTGTCCGTGATCTTTCTACTATACAAGTGGAATATAAAAATATCGAACAAAATGCCATTAATACACATACTAAAAGCCTCTATACAACGCTTGATAAATATATTGATGCTATTAAAGAACCTCTTGCAAAACATCACTTTGCCTTGTTCTCTCGTATCAAAGACCAGAGTTCAAATGACATAACTGTAGAAATGACTTTAAAGCATATATCGGGCAATGAAATATCAACAGAAGGAACATTTCCCATTGATGCTACGGGAAGCAAAAATAACACACAAGCGGTTGGTTCTACTATAAGCTACGCACGTAGATATCTCTTAGGCATGCTTCTTAATGTTGCAAGAAAAGAAGACGATACAGATGGAATAACACTTCTTGCGGGTATCTCTTCTGAACAGATGAATGAAATCAAAGAATTAATTAAAAAAACACAATCTGAAGAAAGTAGGCTTCTCTCTTTCATAGGAGTAAAAAATCTAAAAGATATGTCTTTTAAACAAGCACAAACCGCTTTGTTTGCTTTGAAAAAAAAGCAGCGAAAGCAAATGAATAAAGCACAACAAGAGCAATTAGATGCACCTATACAAGATATTGAATATGCACCAACTCAACAACAAACGGCGGTGTGAAATGGAACAAAGAACAGCACAATGGTTTCAGGCCCGCTTGGGTAAAGTCACTGCATCTAATGTCTACAGCGTACTCAGTAAGACAGCTAAAGGCTTGCCTACCAGCAAATATGAAGACTACAAAACGAAACTCATGACAGAACGCTTAATAGAGGAAATAAGCCAATCTTATACAACACCTGCTATGCAATGGGGTATCGAACATGAAGAAGATGCCTTAAGAGAATATGAATTCATTTATGACGCAGAAGTCACAAGATGCGGGTTTATCCCACACCCCAAAATGGAAATGGCGGGGGCTAGTCCTGATGGGTTGATTGGAGAGGACGGTTTAATAGAAGTCAAATGTCCACAATCAACCACGCATTTGCGTTTTTTTATTTATGACGAAATCAAGCCTGAATATATCGCACAGATGCAATTCCAAATGGCATGCACTGGACGCAAATGGTGTGATTTCATGAGCTATAATCCAAACTTTGTAGGCAAATCTACTGGTTTGAGAATGAAAATCAAACGCGTCCTCCGTGATGAGAAACACATTGAAGAGATCAATAAAGCGGTCGAAATCTTTTTAGGGGAAATAGAACAAGAGATGCAAAAGATTTTGGCAAAAGCTGCTTAAACCTATGGGGGTGCTCTCTCCTTCCAGCACTCCCACCCATTTAATTAATATAAAAAAGAGAAAGGTAATGAGATGATATTTGATGATGGAGATAGATATGTAACGACACGTGAGTGTGCACAGCTTTTTAGTGTATCCACAACAACGATTCGCAATTGGGTGCTTCAGGGGTTGTTTCCGGAGCCATATAAGCTAGGGAGAGCAGTGAGATGGAGAAAAAAAGAGATCTTAGCCTTCACTCCAAAGAAAAATAAGGAGCAAATAAGAACAAATTAGGTAAAATTATATAAACTGTAGAAGGTGGTCTAAAAGGTGGTCTGAAAATGGCTATTTAAAGAAAAAATCTATATATTTCAATATGTTCAAGAAATAAAATGGTGCCCCCAGAGAGACTCGAACTCCCGACCCCCTGATTACAAATCAGGTGCTCTACCAACTGAGCTATAAGGGCGTAACCATGTAGGAGTTAGCACAAACTAACAAAAAGGAAAACAGAAAATTATTAAATTTTATGTATATTAAAAGAAAACTATATAAAAAATAACCAATTTATTTCCTTTTTCCACTTTTTACAGCAAGGTTGGAACTATCCTTATGTTGATATCTTATAGAATCTTTTATAAGAATGCACCGTTTTGCTATCGAATTACGAATCTAAAGACTTTGATTGATGAGCAAGGTAATTTTCTAGCCAGTGAATATTATAATTACCATCAGCAACATCTTGATTATTAATAAGATCGCGAAAAAGAGGTAGTGTAGTTTTTATCCCATCGACGACAAATTCATCTAAAGCACGCCGTAAACGCATCATACATTCTAAACGGGTACGTCCATGAACAATCAGCTTTCCAATCATGCTATCATAGTAAGGAGGGATACGATAACCTGAATAAGCGCCTGAATCAACACGAATCCCTAAACCTCCAGGTGTATGAAAATGTGTAATGGTTCCAGGTGATGGCGTAAAGTTAATGGGATCTTCTGCATTAATACGGCATTCAATGGCATGACCAGAAAAACAGACTTCATCTTGTGTCACTGAAAGTTTACAGCCTGATGCAATATGGATTTGTTCGTGGACTAAATCTATACCTGTAATTGCTTCAGTTACAGGATGCTCGACTTGTAAACGTGTATTCATTTCAATAAAATAAAATTCGCCATTTTCATAAAGAAATTCAATAGTACCAGCTCCACGATATCCAAGTTGGGCACAAGCATTTGCAACAATATTTCCAATTTTTTTCCGTTCAGTTTCATTAAGTGCAGGTGACGTAGCTTCTTCCCATACTTTTTGATGCCGTCGTTGAAGTGAACAATCGCGTTCTCCTAAATGAATAGCATTTCCCGCACCATCACCTATGACTTGAATTTCAATATGACGGGGTTTTTCTAAATATTTTTCTATGTAAACAGCGTCATCACCAAAAGCAGCTTTCGCTTCTGAACGTGTCGTTTTGAGAGCTATAGAAAATTCTTGTTCAGAATGAACAACCTTCATACCACGTCCACCACCACCGGCAGAAGCTTTGATAATAACTGGATAACCAATTTCACGAGCAGTGCGTAAAGCATCTGATTCTTCAGTGACTGCTCCATCTGAACCTGGAACTACAGGAATACCAAGTTTTTTGGCGGTTTTCTTTGCTTCGATTTTATCGCCCATGATGCGGATATGAGTAGCTGTTGGACCGATGAATGTAATATCATGGGCTTCTAGAACATCTGCAAATTTTGCATTTTCAGAAAGAAAGCCATAACCTGGATGAACAGCATCCGCTCCTGTAATTTCACAAGCAGCAATAATTTGCTGAATACTCAAATAAGAATCACGAGCGGGAGGAGGGCCAATACAAACACTTTCGTCAGCAAGACGAACATGCATTGCATCTGCATCAGCGGTAGAGTGAACAGCCACGGTTTTTATGCCAAGTTCTTTACATGCACGTAAAACGCGAAGAGCAATTTCTCCTCGATTAGCAATGAGGATTTTTCGAATCATAGTTGCCCCTCGCTTTATTCAACAATAATAAGTGGTTCACCAAATTCAACAGGTTGACCATCTTTGACAAGAACAGTGGTTACCGTACCGGAGCGCGGTGATGAAATTTGATTCATTGTTTTCATGGCTTCAATAATAAGTAATGTCTCCCCTTCAGAAACATTTTGTCCTACTTCTACAAAAGGTTGTGCGCCTGGTGAGGGTGCAAGATAAGCTGTTCCAACCATTGGAGAGGTTATTGTGTTTTTTGATTTATCTTCTTGGATAGATTGTATAGGAGATTCAGCTGTTGGAACTGGAGAAGATGTTACAGAAAAAGTAGGAGTAGAAACAGGGGCATAGATTGCTTGCTCAGAAGAAGTTAAGGTATTTTGGCGTGAGACACAAATACGAAGCTCCCCTTGTTCAACTTCAATGTTCGTTAAATTTGTATCATTCAAAATTTCAGCAAGATCACGAATAATTTTCGTATCAATTGCGGTTTTTGCCGAATCCATTTTTTTTGTTGCCATTTTATTTCTAACTCCTTGATCAATGAAGATCGTCATTATCTCATTTTATGACCGAATATCTCTAGATTAGGGATGACATCTTTTGAGGCTTTAAAGATTTTTATTTCCTTTAAATCATTATACTTTGCAATTTAAAACTTGTATCTGCTTTACGTAAAATTGCACTTATAAGCCTGTTATCAAAAAAGAGAAAGCATAAAATTACCTCATTTACAGTATTCTTCCTAAAACGGATCAGGTATTCACTGTGTATTATCTATCGCTTGTTTTAGAATATCTTGTCTGGCTGCGCCGATGAATATTTTATCACCAATGATGTAAGAAGGTGTTCCCGTAATATGAAGTGCAGAGGCAATTTGAATGTTTTCTTTAAAAGCGTTTTGCAGAGTGGGATCTTTTATTGCATTATGTAGTTTTTTTTCATCTGCTCCTAATGAAACAGCTACTTTAATAGCTTTAGCTTCATTTGCACGACCCTGATACATTAAAAGCGTTTTGTGAAACTGAGGATATTTCTCTGGAAATTGTTTTCGAAATGCGTAGGCAACAGTATGGGCTGCCATAGAATCAGAGCTTAAAATTGGTAAGTCCTTGATAATAACCTTTAAATCTGGATATTCTTTTATCAAGTCTTCTATATTTGAATAGGAAATTTTACAATAACCACAGTTGTAATCAAAAAAATTGACAAGCACTCTTTTACCATTTGGGTTTCCCAAAACAGCGTCATGAGGAGAATGAAAAATCTCTTTTTCTAATGAATGAATGACAGAAGTTTGTTTTTGGTTTTCGTATTCATTCTGTTTTTCCAGCTTATCTTGAAGAATAAGCTGCATTTCAATCATAATTTCTGGATGAGTAAGAAGATATTCTCTGACGATTTGTTGAATATGATGAGAATCAGTATGTGGTATCATTTTTTCTTTAAGCTTAGATAAAAAGCTAGAATCTTCCAAAAGTTGTGATTTAAGCTTTTCTAAGCTTAAATCATTTGCTGTTTTTGAGTGTGATGTTGCGTTTGATAAAGAAGGTAAAAAGATTAAAATACTCGACATAACTATGACTAAAATTTTTGAAAAAAGTGTTATTTTCGAGTTTTGAGAGTGATAATTCATTTGTATACCTTCACATTTTTTAGGGTGTCATTGAGTGAACTATATGAAAAGCGCTATCTATGTGCAATGAAGCATTTAGTTATAGTGTATCTTTAAGAATGAGAAAAAACATCAATTTTTCTCTAAAAAGATTTCATATGATAAACCTTGGCTTGGTAAGGATTATGTTTTGTAAAAGATAAAAAAAATCTCTTTAATTTGTCAAATGTTGTTTTGATGTATAAGGGTATCAAAAGCTTTTTGTGCGTGTTTATTTTAGGAAAAAGTACGTTGATAATACAATGAAGAACATTTGTATTATTTTTTCCTGTTGCTTTATTGAGTACTGAGAAACAAAATTAAATAATGAAAAGTGAAATTATGAAAACCACAACACATTATGATCTGTTTATCATTGGAGGAGGGATAAACGGCTGTGGATTGGCAAGAGATGCAGCAGGACGCGGATTTAAAGTGGGATTGGCTGAAATGAACGATCTTGCATCTGGGACCTCAAGTGCGTCAACAAAGCTTATTCATGGTGGGCTTCGTTATCTTGAACACTATGAGTTCAAACTTGTTCGTGAAGCATTGAAAGAACGCGAGATTATTTTACGTATGGCTCCACATATTGTGCGTCCTTTGCGTTTTCTCCTTCCTTATCATAAAGAATTGCGCCCTGCTTGGATGTTGCGTTTTGGACTTTTTATTTATGATTATTTAGGGAATTGGAATCAGAAATTGTGGCGCAGTAAAACGATTAATTTTTCACAAAAATTTTGCTCTACACTGAAGAAAGAATATCAGAGAGGTTTTGAATATTCTGATGCAAGAGTAGATGATGCGCGTTTAGTTATTGGCAATGCTCGTGATGCAGAAAAGTGGGGAGCTGATATAAAAGTACGAACAGAAGTTCTCTCTTTAAAAAAAGAAGACAATAAATGGCGTATCTTTCTTCAAGACAAGTTAAGTAGCAAAGAATATAGTGTCACAGCTTCTTATGTCGCGAATATGACAGGTCCTTGGATTGATCATGTTTTAGCAAGCATATTAGATTGTAAAGAACATTCACCAGTACGGCTTGTTAGAGGTTCTCATATTTTGGTTCCCAAGCTTTATACTCATGATCGTGCTTATATTTTTCAAAATGGTGATGGGCGTATTATATTTGCTATTCCGTATCAAGAAGAGTTTACCTTACTTGGAACAACAGATTGTAATTATCAAGGAGATCCGGCTGACGTTCATATTACTGATACAGAAATTGATTATATTTGTGCAGCAGCCAGTGAATATTTCATACAACCAGTGTTGCCTGAAACGATTGTCTGGTCTTACTCGGGAGTTCGTCCACTCTATGATGATGGAGCTTCAAAAGCACAAGAAATTACGCGCGATTATGTTTTAAAAGAAATGGGAACAGGAACGACACCAAAGATACTTAATCTTTATGGTGGAAAGATTACAACTTATCGTAAGTTGGCTGAAGATGCGATGAAATTTGTTGAAAAAGAGCTTGGTAAAAAGAGAGCATCATGGACGGCTAAGGCAGTACTTCCAGGGGGTGATTTTCCCTATAACAAATTAGATACAATCGAAAATAGGATTGCTCTTTTGATGCCAGATTTAGATGCTTTTACACATCGCAGGCTTGCACGCTCCTACGGTACGGAAGCATTGGTGATCTTTGCACATGGTAAGGCAAATAAAGGAAAAAATTTTGGACATGGGCTTTATGAAGTAGAAGTAAAATGGTTGATGGAAAAAGAATGGGCTAAAGTATGTGAAGATGTGTTATGGCGTCGTTCAAAACTGGGTCTCCTATTTAATGAACAAGAGGTTGATACTCTTTCTTCCTATATGCAAAGCCAACAAGAGATTGAACAACTTTTATGATCATTTTATTTTACAGATTTTATCTGCAATATTGTAAAATATTTTCCTTAAAGAGATACTGATATCAGTCATAGATATTAAAAAGGCAATGGCTGTCTATACCCTGATTTTAGTTTTTTTTGCAAGAATCACAAAATGGCAAAATTAGATAGAATATTTAGGATGAAATTTGTCTATCTTATAAAGTGAAATTCAAGAATGTTACCAAGAATAACTCATTGAAAAAAATGATTTATAATTAGATTCATGTGAAATAAGGATTTTTATTCTTTCTTTAGGAGAAGATAAAGATACTTTCTGTAGCATTTATTTGCACAATAAGTTAAAAAAATCTAAAGAAAATTAAATCTATTATAAAAAATTGTATAATGTGTTAGTTTAGCATTTATTATCTTAAATGCTGTGCTAAATCATGTAAGGATGGAGGCTTGATGAGCGTAAGAAGAACTTGTAAATGAGTTTTTTATATTATGGTGAAAATCTTCTTTTTTCATGTTTATATACCTAAACACTAATCTATGAGAAATGCGATATTGTGTTTTATCATGATTGATTGTAGTAAACCTTGATATCAATTGAAAATAATGAACTGTTATTATACTCATGATAGTATAAGAGAATAAAATTTTCCGTAAACTAAAAGTAAGTATTTTTCTATGTATAAAGAGAGAGCTATAGGGACGTGAGAGTAATACCCTCATGATATTTTACAACCTTCCATCGCCTATAAAATTTGCAGTAGCACCAATGTTGGACTGGACAGACCGACATTGCAGGTTTTTTTATCGTCTTTTAACGAAAAAAGCTCTCCTTTATACGGAAATGATGGTAGCAGATGCTGTCATTCATGGTGTTCGCGAACAATTGTTGGCTTTTAGCGATAAAGAACGTCCAGTTGCATTACAACTAGGGGGGGCTGATCCGAGAAAGTTAGCAGAAGCTGCACGAATTGCTGAGGATTTTGGCTACAACGAAATAAATCTTAATGTCGGGTGCCCATCAAATCGTGTTCAAGCAGGTGTCTTTGGGGCTTGTTTGATGCTACATCCAGACATTGTGGCAAATGCCGTGGAAGCGATGAAACGAGAGGTTACTATACCTGTAACTGTCAAATGTCGGATTGGAGTGGACGAACAAGATGAAGAGTTAGCGTTAGATCTTTTGGCTAATCAGGTTTGGAATGCTGGATGTGATGCGCTCTGGATACATGCACGCAAGGCATGGCTGCAAGGATTGAGTCCGAAAGAAAACCGTAATATTCCGCCCCTTAATTATGAAAGAGTTTACAAATTAAAACGTAAATATCCTCATAAATTCATTGGGATAAATGGTGGAATTAAATCGATTGATGAGATCAAAGAACACTTAACTTTCTGTGATGCTGTCATGGTTGGTCGCCAAGTTTATCATAATCCAGCTTTGTTAAAACATATTGATTTTGAACTCTATGGTGAGACGCAAAATAATCTGAGTGAGAGTGATCTTATTGAGGTTATGTGTGATTATACAGCTCGACATATTGCATCGGGGGGGCGGCTTTCTCATGTGACACGTCACATGATTGGTTTATTTCATGGGCGGGGTGGGGCACGTCGATGGAGGCAAATATTATCAAATGATGCGACAAAACCAAATGCAGATATATGTATTTTAAAAGAAGCTTTTTATGCTCTCATTTAATAATAGCCTAATAATTAACATATATTAAAGTTGAGATCCTTTGCGTTTGGATGTCTTTGCGATAATTTTGATCTCTTCAATTTTATAAGTTTTTGAAAGTTTATAACTTTTATTATGCATAAGAATTGTTGGAATGTATATATTAAACGGCATGCTGATTATGCCTATTAAATAAAAAATAGGTTAAGGGTATCACTGTAAAGGTAATCATAAGATATTAATAACATTTTGAATCTTGCACGTTTGTTATTAGGGTTGAAAATAGAATGTAGAAATTATTGCTTTCATAGTATTTAACATTTTTAAAGCACTGTTAAAAAAACAATAAATTATTCATATCCTGTATATATGACGGGATTTTCATAAACATTGTAGATTTTAAAAGGTATCCTTATGACCGCTAGTCCATTTGATGATTTTCGTGCTTTGCTTACAAATTTACCTGTTGCTGATGAGTTTTCTATAATTTTGGCAAAAAAACGGCAAAAAGACTTAACAAAAGAGCAAGGAACATTAGGAAAACTAGGAGATATTGCTGTTTGGTATGCGGGGTGGAGGGGTACAGAAAAACCTATCGTAACGAGACCTTTGGTCGCTATTTTTTCTGGAAATCATGGTATTGTAGAGGAGAATATTACACCATTTCCACAATCTATGACACAAAAAATGGTAGAAAATTTTGCCTCTGGTGGAGCTGCTATCAATCAAATTTGTATTGCTTATGATCTTGGATTAAAAATATTTGATTTAGCATTAGAATATCCAACAATGAATATTACGAAGGATGCCGCAATGGATGAGCGGAGTGCGGCTGCTACAATGGCATTTGGAATGGAATCCATTGCGGGTGGAACAGATCTTTTATGTATTGGAGAAATGGGAATTGGAAACACAGCAATAGCTTCAGCTTTATGCTTAGCATTGTTTGGAGGGGAAGTGGAAGAATGGACAGGAAATGCTATGGAATCAGAAGGTGATTTTTATCAGCGTAAAATTGCAGCGGTTAAGACAGCTATTTCTTTGCACAAGGATTATTTCAATGATCCTTTTGAGATAATGCGTCGCTTAGGAGGACGTGAGATTGCTGCTATGGTTGGTGCTATTTTAGCAGCAAGAATAGAAAAAATACCCGTTATTTTAGATGGTTTTGTGGCAACAGTAGCTGCAGCGGTTCTTTATAAAATGCATCCAAAAGCTCTTGATCATACCCTTGTTGGACATGTTTCTTCTGAGACAGCTCATCGTAAACTTTTAAAAAAAATTGGCAAAGAACCACTTCTAGATTTGGGGATGCGTCTTGGTGAAGGGACAGGAGCAGCTATGGCAGCTGGTATCGTCAAAGCCGCTGTTTTAACACATGCACAAATGGCAGTTTTGGAACAAGAAAGTTTGAATGCCTAAAAGATCATGAGACGGATATAAAAATCTTAAGAGTTTTGTTCATGCGTCTTGTCGTGTAATTTAATATAATTAAGTGGAAGTTCCGTTGTATATTTAATCTGTTCCATTGCGAAAGAAGATGAGACATCACGGATATCAATTTTAGAAATTAATTTTTTATAAAAAAGATCATAAGCTTCAATGTTGGGCACAACAACACGCAATAAATAGTCAATATCTCCACTCATTCGATAAAATTCAATGACTTCACGGAATTCTTGCACAATTTTTGAAAAACGCTTAAACCATTCATGACTATGTGTATTTGTGCGAATAGACACAAAAACAGTGACGTGTGCGTTTACTTTTTCTGGAGAAAGAACAGCAACACGACGCTGAATGACGCCATCTTCTTCAAGTTTTTGAATTCTACGCCAGCAAGGAGTGGTCGAAAGTCCCACTTTTTTAGCAATATCAGCAACAGAAAGTGTCGCATTTTCTTGCAAAAGATGTAAAATTTTTCGGTCAAGACGATCCATATTTTTTCTCAATATTTTAATTTATAAAAATTTACGCACTAAACAACGCAGATATACAATAAGCTCATCGTTAAACCATGGGTTTTTCTGTAACCAAGAAGTATTTCGCCATGACGGATGAGGCAAAGGCATAACATTATAGCCTCGAGGTTGAGGAATGGAAAGAATATTTCTCCAATCACCAACAGTTGCAGAAACGGTTTTATGTTTTAATTCTGTAATGTGCCACTTTTGCGCATAACTGCCAATAGCAAGAACAAGCTTTATTTGAGGCATTGCCTGAAATATCTTTTCATGCCATATTTCTCGACATTCACGTCTTGGTGGTAAATCAGCTTTATTTTTATCATAACCTGGAAAACAAAATCCCATAGGAACAATAGCAAAGAGAGATTTATTATAAAATTCTTCTTTCGTGACACCTAGCCAATTACGCAATTTTTCGCCAGAGCGATCATTAAAAGGGATAGAAGTTTCATGGACACGCAACCCTGGCGCTTGGCCTGCAATTGCAATCGAAGCAGTATCGGATAAATAAACGACAGGGTTTGGTTCATGAGGAAGAGGAGGAAAATAATGGGGTTGTTGGACGCAAACACGACAGGAATAGATCTCTTTTTCAAGTTTGATAATTGGGCTACATTGTTTCATTAGTAAATAAAATTAAAAAATATTTTTTTTATTCTGTGCGAGGATTTGCTTTGCGCCATTCTTTTGGTCGTTGAAAACTTGATGCCCATATTCCTTTCTTTTTCTTTCTAGCTTCTTGCTCTTCTTTGGGGTATTCATAATAATTTACAGCCCAACCATTATGTACAAGTGTTGCGTTGATATTGCTAACTTGTTTTGTTTTACATGTTGCAAGAATACGGCGATATTTATCTGTTTTTTGCCAGTGACATGTAACAGTTTGATTTTTTAATAGTTTTTCTAAATATTTCTTTGCTTCAAGCCCACAAGGGTAGCGTGCTTCTTTTTTTCCACAAAATTGGTGGAGTTCAGGAGCATCAATTCCAGCTAGTCGAATCTTAATTGAAGAAATCATAATGGTATCGCCATCAATGATTAATGCATTTCCTTCAACAGTGTTTTGAGAAGAAAATTTTTCTTTTTGAGGCAACAGCTGAGTTTTCTTAAAATAAGTTGACATAATGATAAGAATGCTAGCAGCGACAAAAATACTGAAACCGATAACTTTTAGATTAAAGCTTCTTAGATTAAAATGAGAAAAAGATTTTTTCATGAAATAAAGAAACTGCTAACATTATTATAACTCTATTTTAGTATTGTTTATAATTGACCCGAGAAACTTTATTCATATGACGAAACAGTGTTTCGTTTTAATGACAAAATTTTCATTAGATATCACAATAATCAAATACTCATACAGAATATATGTAAGCAACTTAAATAATAAATCAACTTATCCAAATCCGTACAAAACATACAAAGTTTAAAGTAAACTTTTTAAACTTAAGGAAATAAAAAAACATCCCTCAAAAAATAACTTTGAAGAGCAATACTCCCACATTTCTTTTGGAGTATAAAATCTATCAATTTAATAATAATTTTATTTATTTAATTTTTGTTTCCTTAAATTCAACGTGCTTTTTTACAACTGGATCATATTTACGCTTGCTCATTTTATCTGTCATTGTACGGCTGTTTTTCTTTGTTACATAGAAAAAACCAGTATCTGCAGTTGATAAAAGCTTGATCTTAATGGTTGCTGCTTTAGCCATAATGTAAATACCCTATTTATACTGAAAAAATATTATTGCTGTCAAAACTTATTTCCGACATCATCAGATTTTCCGGCAACACTACGGATGTTCTCAAAAAAGTCAAGAGCTGATTAATTTTCTCATAAGTTGGACAAACACCAAAATGACATATAAACCGAAAAAAACAGCCATGGCTATTGAAAAACCAAAGGGTTTAAAGATATCCATGGATTTTCCGATAAAGGTCGGTCCGATGAGCATACCAATTCCATAACAAAAAATAAAAGCAGAATTAGCAGCAGCAAGTTCTTGCCCCTTGAGACGGGCTCCTAAATGTGCAAGACTAATTGTATAAAGGCTCGCTGATACACCACCCAGAAAAAACAAATCAAGCATCAGAATCCATGGATATTGAAGAATCCATGGTACTATAAAAGTTCCTATAAAACCTAGAATAGCGCAACTCATCAGCGGGTAGCGTCGATCTTTGGCGTAGTCGCTTATAATGCTGATAGGAATTAAGAGGAAAATATTCCCAAGTGCAAGGGTTGCCATAAAATGTGCTGCTTCATTCTCATTATAACCAATGGATAAACTAAAGGGTATTATAAGAGTTAATACGCCCATTTGAATGGCCCCGTAAACAAGGACCGCCATCATTGCACTTGGAACGTGAAAAAGATAACGAAAAAATGGCATATATTGATTTTTTTGAAATTCTGGACTTAATTTCCAAGCGGTAAGAATTGGTATAGTAGCAAGTATAATAAGGCTATATCCAACAGCAAAAGGAATAAATCCTTGTGTTCCCACTTTTGCTAGCAGCGTTAGACCTATTATAAACCCTAATCCTAAGACAATAGCATAAATAGAAAGGATCAAACCGCGTTTTTTTGGGGGAGCATAACTGTTGATCCAAAACTCTGACAGGATAAACATAACTGTCATGCTGAAATGTAATATAAACTTTAAAATAAACCAAATCCATATGGGATCAAAAAAATAGAATCCTAAAAAACTTAAAGATCCTATCGCCATCATAAGCAATATTGCTTGAGCGATTCCTAAGCATAAGGCAATTCGAGACGTAAAAATAGCTGCAATAATTGTGGCGATTCCACCAACTGTTCCACTATAGCCGATTGTACTGTTGGAAAGTCCTTTCTCTGCCATAAGAAGAGAGACAAGTTGTGTTCCCATTGCCAATGCTGTTCCAACAGTGCCAATGGTTGCAATAGCGGCAATAATTGCACGCAAAGAATTATTTTGAGAGTCAAAAGGTTTTTTTTTCATGAGAATGGCTTAAGGTACTCTTGTTTATTTAAACAATGAAAAGATGAGCTGAAATGAAAGGGAGCCAAAACTATCCTTTGCAGTTTCTCTCATTTTCTAAGTATAAAAAACTGCAAGATTTTTATATGGTTATTATAGACTTAACAATAAAATTTATCCTCTTGTATACTAAAGAAATAAGATTGTATATATAAATATTATATAATATAAGTCATTTCTTAAATTGAATTTATTATTCATATATATTCAATGGAGGGCAAGAAGATTAATTTTTTCTTTTCCCATAAAAAGTATACTTTTGTTTTTTTAATTTGTTTTTATGGTAGGATGTCGGTGAAAATTTTATTGGACGAGGTTTTGTTAACAGTTCAAAGCATAAAGCGCCAGCAAAAGGTTGTACCGTTATAAGTTTTACTTCTACAACATCACTGAGCTGATAGCCTTTATGGCTACGCTGTCCTACAAGAACATGTTGTGCTTCATCAAAATGATAATAATCATTTTTAAGTGTAGAAATATGGACAAAACCATCTGTATTGAGTTTATCAAGTGAGATAAAAAGACCTGCTTTTGTAACTCCGGAAATGCGGCCTGTAAAAATACGACCGATTTTATTCGTTAAATAGTGAGCAACAAGCCGATCAATCGTTTCTCTTTCAGCCATCATTGCACGGCGTTCGTATAAAGAAACTTGCGTAGCAATTTCTGCAAGATTTTGTTCTTGTGTATCTGTTAATTGATCATTTCCTAATTTGAGAGCTTTAATGAGTGCTCGATGAATAATGAGATCAGCATAACGACGGATTGGTGATGTAAAATGTGTATAGTTCTGCAAATTCAAACCAAAATGGCCACTATTTTTAGGGTTGTACTCTGCTTGTGATTGTGAACGCAAAATAACTTGATTGACTAGTTCTTGTTGTTGAGTATGAGCGACCTTTTCTAAAATTCTATTAAGGCGCGCTGAGGTAAGTTCGCTTCCGCGGGAGAGTGGTATCCCCAAACTTTGAAGAAAGCTCCGAAGTATTTCTTGCTTAGCAAGAGAAGGTTTTTCATGAATACGATAAATGAGCGGCTGGTGATGTTGTTTTAATGTTTCAGAAGCTGCAATATTAGCTTGTATCATAAACTCTTCAATTAAACGATGCGCTTCTAATTGTGTTTCACTCACAACATCTTTTATGCATCCATTTTGATCAAGAATAATCTTTTTTTCTGCAATTTCTAATTCTAGTGGTTGGCGACGATTTCGCGCAGCTTTAAGGCATGCATAGGCTTCCCATAAGGGGTGCAAAATGCTCTCAAAAAGAGGGGTTATTTTTTCATTTATATTACCTTCAATTGCCAATTGTACTTCTTGATAAGAAAGTTTGGCTCTTACACGAATCATAGTACGATGAAAACTATGTTTTCGTTTATTACCGTTTGCATCAAAAATCATACGAACGGCTAAAGCTGGTCTTTCTTTTCCTTCACGCAGAGAACATAAATCATGAGAAAGGCGTTCAGGTAACATTGGCACAACGGTATCAGGAAAATAAACAGAATTTCCACGTTTCAATGCTTCTTTATCTAAAGCGCTTCCTGTTTTGATATAATAAGAAACATCTGCAATGGCTACAATAATAATCCAACCATCATTATTTGCTGGATCCGTATCCTTGGTTGCATAAACTGCATCATCATGGTCTTTTGCATCTGGTGGATCAATTGTAATAAAGGGTAATTGTCGCCAATCTTCACGATTATCCATATTGGCAGCTTTGATATGTTTGGCTTGCTCAAGAACACTTTCAGGAAAAATATAAGGAATTCCTTTCGAAAGAAGCGCTATCATTGAGAGTGTTTTCTCACTCTTAATGTGCCCTAAAACATTCTTTATTTTTGCGCTCTTTAATCCGTAACCAGTATTTTTTTTTATTTCGACTTCAACGAGATCACCAATTTGAATCTTCATTTCTGGAGACATTTCAACAATGAGTTCATTGGTTTTGCGGTCTATAGGATCAAGGCGCCATTGATTATTTTCCAATTTTCGTACAATAGCAAATGCGCTTTTGGGAGATACATCAATTTTACGAATAATTCGTCCCGTATAAGGATGGCTTGAGCTTTCAGAATTTTTATTTCGAAAAACTTTTACAAGAATATGATCTCCAACACCAATATTACTTCCTGTTATGTGATGAAAAGAGTGTATTTCAATATTGGGCTTTGGAGAATCTTCCCATTCAAGAGGTTGTGCAATAAAACTTCCATCTTTATCACGTCCGCTAATTTTTACTAAAGAAACAGGGGGTAATTTTCCTTTGTTTATTGCTCTTTTGTGGTGTTTAGATATGAGATTTTGATCCTTTAACTCACGTAACATATCTCTAAGCCAGATACGAGAATCGCCTTTTAAGTTAAAAGCTTTAGCGATTTCTCGTTTACTTGAGTGGTTAGGATTCTCAATTATAAAGGAAAGGATTGCTTCCTTATTGGGAAAAGTTTTCCCCTTGAATGAAGAGAGATATTTTATGTTTTTTTCACCTTTAGCCAAAATTTATGTCTCTTTTATTTTTGCTTTTGTTTTAGAAGAAGCTCTTTTTGAAGTTGTTTTTTTACTCGATGCTTTAGCCGATATAAGTTCTAGTGCCTCTGGAAGTGTTACACTAATGGGATCTTTATCTTTTGGCAATGTTGCATTAATTTTACCCCAATTGACATAAGGACCATAACGCCCGTTGCGCACGGTAATGGTTCCTCCTTCGGGATGCTCTCCTAATGTTGCCAATGCTTCAGGTGTTGTTCTGCTTTGCCTGGTTTTGTTTTCTTGTTGTTCTGCTAATACTGTAACAGCGCGATTGATACCAATATCAAAAACTTCATCTGCATGAAGAAGGCGCGCAGATTTTCCATTATGGCTAAGATAGGGACCATATCGTCCAATCGTAGCCGTGATTGTTTTTCCGGTTTCAGGATGAATGCCAATTTCACGGGGAAGGGATAGTAAAGCCAAGGCTTTATCAAGGGTTACATTTTCTGCCTGCCATTCTTTTGGTAATCCTGCACGCTTAACTTCTTTGCTTTCACCAAGTTGAATATAGGGACCAAACCGGCCATTACGAAGAGAGATCTCTTTTCCTGTTTCAGGGTCAATACCAAGTATAACAGGTTCATCATTGCGTACAGCTTCATTCTCTTCTCCAGTATCTGTACCAAGTTGGTGTGTGTATTTACATTCGGGATAATTGGAACAGCCAACAAAAGCACCATAACGCCCAAGTTTTAATGATAATTGACCATTTTTACAAAGAGGACAGGAACGCACATCACTTCCATCTTCGCGTTCAGGAAAGGCGAGAGGTGCTAATGTTACATTTAAAGCATCAAGAACATTGGTTATACGGAGTTCTTGGATATTGCTAATAGATGCATTAAATCCATCCCAAAAATCTCGCAATACGTCTTTCCAAGAAAGTTTGCCATCAGAGATAAGATCCAGCTTTTCTTCAAGATCTGCTGTGAAACCATATTCTACATAGCGATTAAAAAAATTTTCAAGAAAGGCTGTAACAATACGTCCCTTGGCATCGGGAATAAGCTTTCGTTTATCAATGACAATATATCCACGGTCACACAATGTCGCTAATGTGGATGCATAAGTTGAAGGACGACCAATTCCTAACTCCTCAAGCTTTTTAATTAATGAAGCTTCAGAATAACGAGAAGGGGGCTCTGTGGTATGTTGTACAGATTCAACTTTTTCTTTTGTAAGTGCTTCACCAGTGTTTATTTGTGGTAAACGTGTTGTTTCATTTTCTTCATTATTTTCTTCGTCTCGTTGATCCGTGTAGACGGAAATAAAGCCATCAAAACGAACAACAGATCCTGTTGCCCGTAGATTTGCACGCTCTTCTCCTTGCTGTGCTTCAATTTCAACGGTTGTACGTTCAATGTCAGCAGAGCGCATTTGGCTGGCAATGGCACGCTTCCATATCAGATCATAGAGCTTTGCTTGATCGCTATCGAGAAAATTACGGACTTGACTAGGATTGCGTTGAAAATCTGTTGGGCGGATCGCTTCATGTGCTTCCTGTGCATTTTTTGCCTTTGTTGAATAAAAACGTGGCTTTTCAGGAATATAGTCTTTTCCGAAAGTTTCATGAATAACTTTTCGTGCTGAATCAATAGCCTCTGGTGCTATCTGCACACCATCGGTACGCATATAAGTAATAAGCCCTGCCGTTTCACCATTAATTTCAATGCCTTCATAAAGCTTTTGGGCAATTTGCATAGTGCGAGAAGCTGAAAAACCTAGTTTTGAAGAAGCTGCTTGTTGTAGTGTAGAAGTCGTAAATGGAGGAAAAGGATTTCTCTTTGTAGGTTTTGCTTCAACACTGAGTGTATGATATTGCGCTTTCTCCAGCATAAAGCGAATTTGGTCTGCTTGTTCTTGAGATTGAATATCAAGCTTGCCTATTTTTCTTTGATTAAACATTGTCAATCTTGCTTGGAAACTATCATTTCGGATGGTTTTTAACTGTGTTGTAATGGACCAATAATCTTCTTTGATAAAATGTTCTATTTCTGATTCACGATCACAAATAATACGCAAAGCAACCGATTGAACGCGTCCTGCTGAACGCGCACCAGGGAGTTTACGCCATAAAACAGGTGAAAGTGTAAAACCAACGAGATAATCGAGAGCACGACGTGCAAGATAAGCATCGACAAGGGATGTATCAATATCACGTGGATTATTCATAGCATCAAGCACAGACTTTTTGGTGATGGCATTGAAGACAACTCTTTTAATAGGTTTATCTTTTAAAACTTTTTTTTGACGAAGAACATCCAGAATATGCCATGAAATAGCTTCCCCTTCACGATCAGGGTCTGTTGCTAATATAAGGCTATCAGCTTCTTTAACGGCTTTTGCTATTTCATTTAAACGTTTAGCGGCAGCAGAATCTATATCCCATTTCATAGAAAAATCTTGATCCGGTAAAACAGAACCATCTTTTGCAGGCAAATCACGAACATGTCCAAATGATGCGACAACTTTGTATTGAGACCCAAGATATTTATTAATTGTTTTTGCTTTTGCTGGAGATTCAACGATAACGATATTCATAATTTTACCCAAATATTGAAATAAAAATTTTTTTATAAACGCCTTTTACGCGAATAGCTAATGCCAATTGCTTAAGAGCACATAAAAAAATATTAGCCATATAAAAAACATGAATATTGTACAACTTATGATTGTCATTATTAGAGTACACCCTATATAGAATTACACGATTTATTTTCCACTGTTATTACAAAAACATACGGCGAAATACTAAGATAACGTCTATTGAGAGGTAGGAGGGGAAATGCTCAAGGATAGAGGATTATGTTTATAAATCATTTAAAAGTTATCCAATATATTACAGACATGTCAAAGCAAATGAATCAGATGGCGCGTCAGGCGCACAGTCCGCTTTTAGCATTGCTTTTGGATATGGTTGCCAAAGAAGGGCAAAGCATTATTAATAGTGCTGAGGCTCTTGGGGAAGATCAAGATTCGACAATGACACACAACCACCAGAGTGTCGAATAAGCTTTCCAGCAAGCTCGAGTTCTACCAACAAGAGGTAGAGAGTTGGGAGTGAAATACCTGAGTGGATACTGAGTGTGTCTAAGTCGATTGGCGTTGTTGAAAGAGCGGAGAGAACTGCTGCACGTGCTGCATCATCATCTGCTAAAGAGAGATCGCTGTTTTTTTCATCTGCTAAATTAAAATTCTCCTTTTCAAGTTGTAAGGAGGATGGTTCCTCAAAAAAATTGAGTTGCGAATTTGGAAGCGGTGAAATTAATGGCGTAAGTGTTTCTATAATGTCAGAAGGATGTGTGGTGAGTAGAGCACCGTCTTTGATAAGATTGTTTGTACCAACAGATCTTGGATCAAGTGGAGAACCGGGAATGGCAAAAATTAGCCGTCCCATTTCAGCTGCTTGACGTGCGGTAATTAAGGACCCTGAGCGCAGGGCTGCCTCTACAACCAAGAGACCAAGTGATAGAGCTGCAATAATACGGTTTCTTCTTGGAAAATCGATAGCACGCGGCTTCCAAGAAATGGGAATTTCGCTGATGATGGCTCCACCGTTGGCAATAATATCTTCATGCAACTTTTTATTTTCAGGAGGATAGATATGATCAATTCCTCCCGCCATGACTGCAACAGTTCCTGTTTTTAAACTTGCTTGATGCGCAACGCTATCAATTCCACGAGCGAGCCCAGAAATTGTTACAAAGTCTGCTTCTCCGAGAAAACGCGCAAATTGAGCTGTAAGCTTTTTTCCCGCAGCTGAAGCATTTCGAGAACCTATAATTCCAATAGAAGTTTTTTGAAAAATTGAAACATTACCTTTGATAGCAATAAGCGGCGGGGGGGCTTCTGTAACCTTAAGAAAAGCTGGATAATCTGGTTCTCCCATACCAATAAACCGGACACCTAATCTTTCAGCCTCTTGCATTTCTTTTTCTGCATCTTCTAAGCTTGCTATTTTAATAGATACAGAACCACCCCCTTTTCTACTAAGCTCTGGCAGCGCTGCCAGAGCATTTTCTGCTGTTTTATAATGATCAATGAGATTGCGAAAACTAACAGCTCCAATATTTTCACTGCGCAATAACCGTAACCAGCTTAGACGTTGACGATCAGTAAGCAGGATTCCTTTATTTATCTCCGTGTTGCGTACCAATCTTACTTTCTTCCCCAATTAATAATCTACCGATATTTGCAGAATGTTTTATAAACACAAATACGCTCATCACAATCAGCATACAATAGAAATAAGAAGCGGAAAAATAAAAAACAAATATCGGTGTGATCGTAACAGCAATAAGCGCAGATAATGAAGAATAACGCATGAGGAGAAAAATCGCACTCCATACAATAATAAAAATAATTGCTGCAGGCCAATAGATTCCTAAGCAGACTCCTAGATAGGTAGCAACACCTTTGCCACCTTTAAATTTAAGCCATACGGGGAAAAGATGTCCTAAGAAAACAAAAAAGCCTGCTAGAGAAACAAGGATACTATTGTCTAGCGGATCACTAAAAAACTTTATAACGAAAACAACGATAGTTCCTTTCAACATATCACAAAGAAGTGTTAGAGCAGCAAGCTTTTTATTTCCTGTTCGTAAAACATTTGTTGCTCCAATATTGCCGGAACCGATTGTTCTTATATCACCAATTTTGAACAATTTCGTAAAAAGAAGCCCAAATGGAATCGAGCCAATGAGATAAGATATGAGGAAAATAAACCATGGAGTGGATTGAAAAAATATTTCTGCTTCATTCATTAAGAATCTCATTAAATTTGTTGATCAAGTTTAAAAACGTTTTTCCCTTTCACAAAGGTCTGGAGCACGCGTCCTTGAAAACGTGCATTCTCAAAAGGGGTATTTTTTGAACGTGAATAGAGCTTCTCTTTCGAAACAACCCATGGTTCTTCAAGATCAACCACAATAAGGTCTGCATAAGCCCCTTTTTTGAGTGTTCCTGCATTGAGTCCAAAGAGCTTTGCAGGCGCCGTTGACAAAAGTTCCGTTATCCGTAGAAGAGATAGGCTCTCATTATGATAAAGACGTAAGGCTGCGCTCAATAAGGTCTCCATACCAATAGCGCCAATTGCCGCGTCATTAAATGGTAAATGTTTTGTGTCGATACTCTGAGGATCATGAGAAGAGACAATAACATCTATAATCCCATCCTTTATTGCTTCAATCATTGCTACACGGTCTTCTTCTGTACGCAATGGGGGCATTAAGCGAAAAGAAGTGCGATATTGTCCAATGTCATTTTCATTGAAAGATAAATGATTAATAGATACACCCGCTGAAATTTTCTCACTGCGTTTTTTACCTAAACGAAGTGCATCAGCAGAGAGTGCTGTCGATATTTGAGCGGCATGATAGCGTGTTTGCGTTAATGCTGCTAAACGTAGATCTCTTTCAAGTGGGATAACTTCTGCTTCGCGAGGGATGCCAGAAAGACCAAGCCAACTGGCAAGCAGTCCTTCATTCATCACACCTTGCCCTGTAAGATCTTTATCTTGCGTTTCATGCATCAATGGAACATCAAAATCGCGTGCATAAGTCATTGCACGCCGCATAACAGATGAATTTTGAAGTGTTTTTTTTCCTTCACTAAAGGCAACGGCTCCAGCATCTTTGAGCAAACCAAATTCGGTTATTTCTTGTCCGTTGAAACCTTGTGTGATTGAAGCAACGGGATAAATATTGACCAATGACATTTCCTGTGCTGTATGCGTAATAAATTTAACGAGTGCTACATTATCAATAACTGGATGCGTGTTTGGCATCATAAGAAAGGAAGTAATACCACCTGCTGCGGCCGCGTAACTTGCTGATGTAATTGTTTCACAATGTTCATTCCCTAATTCTCCAACAAAAACGCGCGCATCAACAAGTCCAGGGAGAATTGCTTTGTTTTGTGCGTTAATAACTTCTGCTTCTTCAGGAAACCCCTGATTCAGAGCTTCTTTTCCAGCGGCTATAATTCGTCCATTTTCAACAATAACTGTACCAATTTCATCGATTGCGCGCGAAGGATCAATAATACGAGCATTTTGAAAAACAATTGGTTTTATCATTTTTTTTCTCCACTGATCTTTGCGCGTGAATCTAATAAAGCCTCCATGACAGCCATACGCACTGCAATTCCCATTTCTATTTGTGTATGAATCATACTTTGTGGTCCATCTGCTATGTCGGATGCAATCTCTACACCACGGTTTATTGGGCCAGGATGCAGAATAATAGAATCATTTTTGGCATAGGCTAAATTTTCTTTATGTAAGCCAAAATAATGGAAATATTCACGCGTAGAGGGAATAAAAGAGCCTGTCATCCGTTCATGCTGTAAGCGCAACATCATGATAACGTCAGCATTTTTAAGACCTTCTTTCATCGTGTTAAAAACCTCAACACTCATATGAGCGATTTCTGCGGGTAAGAGTGTTGAGGGAGCAACAGCACGAACACGAGCACCCAAAGCATTGAGACACAGGATATTGGAACGGGCAACACGTGAGTGTAAGATATCTCCGCAAATCGCAACAGTTAATCCTTCAATACGACCTTTTGCCCTTTTAATGGTTAGAGCATCTAATAAAGCTTGGGTTGGATGTTCATGAGCACCATCACCTGCATTAATAACACAACAATCAACTTTTTGCGCTAATAAAGCTGCCGCTCCTGCACTGTTATGGCGAAAAACCAGTATATCTGGCTTCATCGCATTGAGAGTTGTAGCAGTATCAAGTAATGTTTCTCCCTTTTTTACAGATGAGTTGCCGATCGCAAGACTCATCACGTGTGCACCTAGCCTTTTACCCGCTAATTCAAAAGAAGATTGTGTTCGCGTAGAGGCTTCAAAAAAGAGATTAATTTGAGTCCGTCCATGCAAAGTAGATTTTATTTTATCAATTTTGTTAGAAAGGATAATATTTGCTTCTGCACGATCAAGCAATGTATTAAGATCTTGTACACTCAGATCTTTAATAGCTAAAAGATGTTGATGAGGGAAAAGTGGGAAAAAATTATCTTGCATCATAGCATTCTTCTTTATCTCTCTCTAAACAGGTTAAACAAGCATTTGTTTGAATATGATAAATGTTTCTTAACTCTAAAAAGACAAATAGTCTATGATATGAATGATTTGAATGTAGGAATATACCTATGAGTGCTGTATCTGCGCAAAATACTCGTCGAAAAAATACATTTCTTAGCGATACGCTTATGTTTCGTATTGCTTCTACTTTGCCTAAGTTTTTGTTAGCAAGTTTTGAAGAAATAGGGGATTTTGCCGCGAGTCGAGAAGCATGGAAACTTTCTTGCTTAGCGAATCATTATAAGCCTTTACTATGCTATAATGATGAATGGGGGCAACCAACAGAAAGATTAGAGATCCATTCTTCCTATCAAGCTCTTCAACAATATTCTAGACAAGCAGGTTTGGTTACCTCGCTTTGGGAAAATACGAGCTCAGAAAATGGAGTACGCTATCAAGCGCGTGCGATTCGTTTAGCTTTATCTGCTGGTTTAGAAACAGGACATTTGAATGAAGTTATCATAACGAGTGCAGCTATTGCTGTTTTAATTAGTGATATTGAGCTCTTCAAAAAATGGCAAAATGTACTTTTATCACGCCAATATGATTCCTCATCAAAGCCTATTCATCATAAAAAGGCTGCTTCTCTAACTTGTGCATTTGACGATATTGAAAAATACGCTTTCAATTTTCCAAGTGTTAAGAAAATTTCTTTCGATGAAAGTATGGAACGTGATCTATATCGTTTAAATGTTGTAAAAACCAACGTTATTAATCCTACCGCTGACGGATATCTTGTTAGTGCAGATTTAGATGGTCATTTAAGTTGTTTTTTTATTCCACGCATACAAGAAAATGGCGCATTAAATGGATCTATATCGATTCGTCATTTAATTCAGCGATCTGGAGAACTTTTAACACCAGAGGGGGTTGTCGACTTCCAAGGCAGTTATGGCTGGCTTTTGGGAAATGCTGGAGAAGGGCTTAAAGTTATTAAAGATATCGAGACGATGATGCGTTTCGATCAATCTGTCATATCGGCAGGTGTTTTACGAGCGGCTCTTCAATTTGGTATGGATTTTTTCCGGAAAAAAATACCCAATCAGCCGTTACCTCCACTGACAGAACGTATTTTTGCAGATATTGCATTAGATATAGCTGCCTCACAAGCATTGGTTTTGCGTTTAGCGAGAGCATTTGACAATGCAGCAAATGACCGTTCTGAAGCAGCTTTTGCCCGCATTATGACACCTATTATTGCTTATCATGTAAGTCAATTGGTTGTGCCTATTATTGGTGAAATTATTGCACAACTTGGTATTGAAAGTTTTATAGAGAATAATCCATTATCACAAATGTTGCATAATGGGCCTGCGCGAATTGTGAGAAATAGTTCTGCTAATCAATTGGTAAAGGATGCAATTCTTATTGCTGAAAAAGCACCGGGATTGTTTCAGAAATTGTTGGAAAAAATTGCTCTTGATATTGGACCAGCGGGACCCCGAGCAATTGAAATTATTAAGTCAGCAGGTGATATGGCATCAGCAAATGAAGGTGCAGGAAGATTTTTTGTTGAACAAGTAGCTTATGCAGCAGCAGCAGCAGCATTACGTTCTACAGACATAGAACATGTTGCGAATGCCTATATGGAAAGCCGCCTTGGGGGACAATGGAGATCTTCTTACGGGATGCTCATTGCACGATATAATGCAGGGCATTTGCTCAATGTCCTCTATCCTTCCATATGATGAAAGTTTTGAATTCTATTGAGAGCACCTTGCAATATAAAAGCGGCGGCTGCCGAATCAATACGGCTTGCTCTTTTAGCGCGCGATACATTCATTTCTAAAAGAGACCGTTCCGCAGCAATTGTTGATAAACGTTCGTCCCAAAAAACAAATGGAATTTTTGTATAAGCTTTCATATTGCTCACAAAAGCTCTGGTTGCTTGAACACGAGAGCCACTGCTTCCATTCATGTTAAGAGGTAAGCCAATGATAATAACGCCTACATTTTCACGGTCAAAAATTTTAATAAGTGTGTAAGCATCTTCTGTAAATTTTTTTCGCTGTAGTACAGGACGCGGATTTGAGACAGTCAGCCCCATATCAGAAATCGCAATTCCGATAGTTTTTGTCCCTAAATCTAAGCCTGCTATTGTTTGTCTAGGCAAAAGATGTTTTATAACTTCATCTATATTAATAACAGTCATAAAGGTATAATACGTTTTTTAATGTTTCAGATCTATAGTTATATTCTTTATTCATGTTATCTAATATTCTTGCACTTACAAGTGCACCCTTGTATAGCCAGAATAAAGATCAAATAAATAAACAAAAAAGCAGAAAGGCGTAAAGAGTATGTCTGTTGATCAAGAGACAGTCAAGCGGATAGCACATTTAGCAAGGATTGCCCTCCACGATGATGAGATAGAACCTGTGACAAAAAAATTCAATGCTATTTTAGGTTTTGTAGAGCAATTGAATGAAGTTGATGTCAGTGGGGTTGAGCCATTAACATCTGTGATGCCGATGACTCTACGAATGCGTGAAGATAGTGTTACAGATGGCGATAAAGCAGCAGATATTGTAGCCAATGCCCCTGTTACAGAAGAAAATTTTTTTCTTGTCTCAAAAATTGTTGAGTAACTTTTTATATTTTTGAAATTTGAGAACCAATATGACTGATTTAACAACTCTCACAATTGCGCAAGCTCGTGATGCTCTAACAAAGAAAAATCTCAAAGCAACAGAATTAACGGAAGCTTATTTACAAGCAATAGAGTTGGCGAATCCAACTTTGAATGCTTATGTAACAATAACAGCAGAACAGGCAATGAAAATGGCTGCTGAATCAGACAGTCGCTTAGCGAAAGGGCAGGGAGGGCTTTTGGAAGGAATTCCCTTGGGGATTAAAGATCTTTTTGCAACCTATGGTGTTCATACTCAAGCCTGTTCAAATATCCTTGATGGTTTTAAACCGCACTATGAATCAACTGTCACGGCTAATTTATGGCAAGATGGTGCTGTGATGTTAGGAAAACTTAATATGGATGAGTTTGCTATGGGCTCATCCAACGAAACATCATATTATGGTCCCGTTATTAGTCCATGGAGAAAAAAAGGCTCAAATGAAAAACTCGTACCCGGTGGTTCTTCGGGAGGATCCGCAGCCGCTGTTGCTGCACAAATTTGTGCTGGTGCAACTGCAACCGATACAGGTGGCTCAATACGTCAACCAGCAGCTTTTACTGGAACTGTGGGAATAAAGCCAACTTATGGACGTTGTTCGCGATGGGGCGTTGTCGCGTTTGCTTCATCTCTTGATCAAGCTGGACCTGTTGCTAGAGATGTTCGTGATTGTGCTATCTTACTCAGATCAATGGCCTCTTTTGATGAAAAAGATTCTACTTCCGTCAATTTACCAGTTCCTGATTATGAAAGTTATCTTGGTCAATCAATCAAAGGAATGAAAATCGGTATTCCAAAAGAATATCATGTGGATGGAATGTCTCCAGAAATTATTGAGCTTTGGCAAAAAGGAATAAATTGGTTAAAAGAAGCAGGTGCTGAGATTAAAGATATTTCTTTGCCCCATACAAAATATGCTCTACCTTCTTATTACATTATAGCTCCTGCAGAAGCCTCTTCTAATTTAGCGCGTTATGATGGTGTGCGTTTTGGTTTGCGCATGCCTGGGAAAGACATCATTGAGATGTATGAAAATACGCGTTCTGTTGGTTTTGGTGATGAAGTCAAACGGCGCATTCTGGTTGGGACTTATGTTCTTTCATCAGGTTATTATGATGCCTGTTATTTAAGAGCTCAAAAAGTAAGAACACTCGTAAAACGTGATTTTGATCAATGTTTTGCTTCAGGCATTGATGCTATTTTGACACCAGCAACACCAACATCTGCTTTTGGTATTGCTGATGAAAAAATAAAAAATGATGCTGTAGCAATGTATCTTAATGATATTTTTACTGTACCAGTTAATATGGCTGGATTACCAGGAATTTCTGTTCCTGCTGGTCTGTCATCAAATGGTTTACCTCTAGGATTGCAATTGATTGGTAAACCTTTTTCTGAAGAAGTCATTTTTCAGATAGCGCACATTATTGAACAAGAAGCAGGAATATTCAGTGCAGAAAAATGGTGGATGTAATAGTCAAAATTCACAAAGGAGCATTTCTCATCCTTAATGAGAAATGCTCTTTTAAATGGTGGAGGGAATGAGCTCTATTTCCTTAATTCGTAGTCTTACCCACCAAGATAGGCTTCTTTAACACGCGAATCAGAGAGCATAGTTTTTCCTTCACCGTGAAATAAAATATGTCCTACCTCTAAAATATAAGCATAGTCAGCTATGGAAAGTGCAGCAAATGCATTTTGTTCAATAAGAAGAACAGTTTTCCCCATATCATTAATTTTTCGAATAATCGAAAAAATTTCTCGAACGAGAAGTGGTGCTAACCCCAACGAGGGTTCATCTAATATGACCATATCAGGATTGCTCATGAGTGCACGGCCCACAGCAACCATCTGTTGTTCACCACCTGACATTGTTCCTCCCAACTGTTTTGCTCTTTCACGTAGGCGCGGAAAAAGGTCAAATATCCATTCAATATCACGGGAAATTCCCTGCTTATCGTGACGAATATAAGCGCCTAGATGAAGATTCTCTAAAACAGTGAGATGGGGCATGATACGTCGTCCTTCAGGGCTTAAAGCAATCCCTAATCGCAAAATCTCTTCTGGTGATTTTTTAATAATAGATTTGCCATTATAGGTAATTTCTCCATAAACAGAGCGATTAAGCCCTGTAATAGAACGTACAATACTGCTTTTTCCTGCACCATTGGCTCCAATTAAAGTGACAATACTGCCCCGCTTTATGGACATAGAAAGATTTTGGACAGCTTTAATGGCGCCATAATGAACGTAAAGATTTTTTATTTTAAGAATATCCATAAACATCTCCGCCAAGATAAGCTTCAATAACTTTAGGGTTATTACGAATTTCATCTGGTGTACCACTGGCAATGCAACAGCCATATTCCATAACCAAAATATGTTGGCAAAGCCCCATAACCACTTTCATATCGTGCTCAATAAGAAGAATTGTAAGATCAAAGTCTTTTTGCACTTTTGCTATGAATTTTCTAAGATCTTCACTTTCTTGTGGATTCATGCCAGCAACAGGTTCATCAAGAAGAAGCAATTTGGGCTTTGTGGCTAACGCACGTGCAATTTCTAGACGTCGTTGCACACCATAAGGTAAAGCTGTTGCCGATTGATTGGCAAGATGATCAAGTTGTAGCTGTTCAAGGAGCTCCAAGGAATTTTTATAAACTTCCTTCTTTTCTTTTATTGCTTTTGAAAAAAAGAGAGCTGAAGAAAACCAAGGATATTTTTGTCGAACATGCGCTCCTACCATAACATTCTGCAAAACCGTTAACCCTGAGAAAAGACGAATATTTTGAAATGTTCTGGCAATATGGCTTCTACAGATAATATAAGGAGACGCTCCAGAAATTTTTTTCTCATCAAAAAGAATGATGCCGCTTGTAGGAGCATAAAATCCAGAAATCATATTGAAAACTGTTGTTTTTCCAGCACCATTGGGACCAATTAATCCAGTAATACTTCCTCGTTTAATTGCCATATTAACATTATTTACAGCAACTAATCCGCCAAAACGCATTACAATATTATTGAGTGAAAGGATATTGTCGTTCATAGCTTTCCCTCAGTATTAGAAAGCTTTTTGCGTGTCAAAAAGCTATAAATTCCATTCCATGAAAATTCTCGTTGTCCCATTAACCCTTTTCTCCAAAACAAGATAATTACCAGCAATAAAAGAGAAAAAACAACCATACGAAGCCCTGGGGTTTCTGGAATATGTATAAAACCTAAGTCAAATGGACTTTCAATAATACGAAGCCATTCAAGCATGACTGTAATAATAATGCTGCCAATAATGCTCCCTGTAATTGAACCGAGACCACCAGCAACAACAATCATTAAAATATTAAAAGTCAGAAGAAAATTAAACATTTTTGGATCAATGGTTGAAATAAGAGCCGCCATTAATGCGCCACCTATACCTGCAAAAAATGCTCCAACAGTAAAGGAAAAACTACGGTAGAAAAAAGCATTAATTCCCATAGTTTTCGCAGCTATTTCATCATCACGAATAGCACGTAATACGTTACCAGTATTACTCTGCAGTAAGAGGACAATAAAGAGAACTGTAAATGCTAGCCAACCATAGTTCCACCATAATGTTGCATTTTGAGGTATTCCTTTGATTCCCAAAGAGCCATTTGTGAGCGATGTTGCGTTCGTAATGACAATGCGAATAATTTCCGCAAAACCTAATGTTGCAATTCCAAGATAATCGCCACCAAGACGCAATATTGGTAAAGCAATTAATAAACCTACAACAGCAGCACACAAACCACTTACGACAACAGCGATAAAAAAAGGTAACTGCAAATGATATAATGGTTCAGCAATAGGCTCAAGAATCCACATCATTTCTTTTTGTTCAGGGGAAAGAAGTAAAATTGCGCAAACATAAGCACCAATAGCCATAAATCCAGCATGTCCAAGAGAAAACATACCTGTGAAACCGTAAATCAAATTAAGCGAAATTGCCAATATCGCATTAATAGCAATCAGATTGATGATACGAAGCGTATAGTCATTAAAATGGCTATCAGCATAAAATAAAAAACCTATGAGAACTAAAACACTTATACACGATAAAACAGTTGTCGCTGACTTTGCCATTAGATTTTCTCCTGATTTCTTTTACCCATTAATCCTGTGGGCAATATCAATAGAATCAGAATCAATAAAATGAAAGCGAAGGCATCTCGATATCCAGATAGCGCGGGGAAAAATGCGATAATCATAATTTCAATAAACCCTAATAACAATCCTCCCAACATTGCTCCTGGTATCGAACCAATACCTCCGATAACAGCAGCAATAAATGCTTTGAGACCAGGAAGAACACCCATATAAGGCTGAATTTGAGGATAACGTAAAGACCACATAATGCCTGCTATGGCGGCAAGAGCTGAGCCTATTCCAAATGTAAACGCAATAACTTTATTGACAGACACACCCATCAAACGTGTTGTTTCAATATCATGGGAGATTGCGCGCATAGCAAGACCCGGTTTTGTTTTATGGATAATCCATAATAGTAATAAAATAAGAATTAATGACACAAAGGGAACGATCAGAGACATGGGAGCAATTCTGATGATACCATCTGCTCCTGATCCTAGATGCCATAAAAATGGTGTTACAAGAAAGTCTGGCTGTTGTACACCTTTCGGAACACCACTAAAGAGTACAGTAGCAAGGTTTTCAATAAAAAAAGAAACACCAATTGCACCGATAAGTGCCGAAATACGCGGAGCATGGCGTAGAGGTTTATAAGCAAATTGATCAACAGCAACACCCACAGCACTTGTAATAAAAATGGAAAAACAAAGAGCTAAAACCCAAATCGGTGTAAAGTCTTGCGGGGAAATTTTAAAATAATAAACAAATCCTAGCGCAAGAATTAAAAAAGCAGCAATCCAATAAATTGGAGGACGCCTTTTAAAGCCTATAAAGACCGAATAATAAACAAGAGCAGCAAGGAACAAAAGAAGAAAAGCTGCCCAAGCAGGCATAAAGCCAATTGTGGAAAAGAAAACAAAATATGCTCCCAGCATAAAGATATCACCGTGAGCAAAATTAATGAGTCTCAGTATACCGTAGACCATGGTGTAGCCAATAGCAATAAGCCCATAAAGAGATCCCAATGCCAGTGCATTAAAAAAGTACTGGATGAACATTTCAGTGCTCATCTCTCATCCTTCCACATTTGTTAATTTACATAGGACAATAAGAAATTTCTAAATTTGGTTGAGAAAAAAATCCTCAACCAATTCTTGCATTTTAGTAAGTAAAACTTTTTAATTAAAAAGCAGGTTTAACTTCTTCTAAATAAACACGTTTTCCATCCTGTATTTTAATGATACCAATAGGAATTTTAGGGTTATGATTTTCATCCATTGACATATCCCCAAAGGGGGTAGGAAAATCTTTTAATTGGCTAAGTGCGATAGTAATTTTTTCACGATCAGTGCTACCAGCATTTTCAATAGCCTTCATGAACATCATATAACTCGTGTATCCCAAAACAGAATTGATATTTGGCTCTTTGTCTGGGTAAGCTTTTTTCCATTCTTTTGTGAATTCTTGCGCAGCTACTGACATATTTGGCATATCCTCACTATAGGGAAGTGTCGTATGTAAGAAACCTTCTGCAGCTTTTCCTGCAATCGTAATGGTTTCTGGATTATCCATAGCATCTCCACCCATAATTTGAAACTTAGCCCCTAATTCTCGTGCTTGTTTCATGATGATAGCACCTTCAGAAAAGTAAGATGGAATGAATAAGATATCAGGTTTCTGGGCGATAATTTGCGTGAGAACAGCTGAAAAGTCCTGATCCCCAGAATTATAATTTAAATTTGAGATAACTTCACCACCTAATTTTTTGAAAGCACGCGTAAAATAACTTGCAAGACCAATAGCATAATCGCTTGAAATATCTTTAAGGATAGCAGCCTTTTTTGCGTGTAAAGTTTGGCTTACATAAGTTGCGATTCCTACTCCTTGATAGGAATCAATAAAGCAAGCACGAAAGTAATATTTTTTACCCTGTGTAACAAGGGGACTTGTTGAGGACGTTGCAATGGTTGGAGTCTTTGCCTTTTCAGATATTTCACCACCTGCTAACGAAAGTGAAGAACCATAGCTACCAATGATTCCACTCACTTTTTCACTTGCTGTTAAACGCATAACAGCATTAGCCGCTTCTACTTTATCAGATTTATTATCAATAATAACAAGTTCCACTTTACGTCCTAAAATTTCTGGAACTTTTTTATGGGCTAATTCTATACCTCTAATTTCAAGCTGACCTCCAAATGCATTTTGACCACTTAATGGAAGATAAACACCAATCTTAATAGGTTCACTCGCATAAACATTTGCTGTAAATGCCATAAATGCTGCGATTATCGTAAGGATTTTCTTCAATTGCATTGCGCATTTTCCTTAATTGAATTGTCGTTTTTTCACCTTATATTGAACTTCTTCATCATGCAAGTTACACATTAATCAAAATATCATTATGTAAAAAAACTTTTATATGACCTCTTTTGTAGGGCACTCCTTGTAAGGTATGTAAAGTGTACAATCAAATAGTTTTATAAATATTCATGTTGATATTCTCTGACATTAACATAGAAGATACGACAATGTGGGGAAATCTTATCTTGGGGCTTGCGTGTTGATACAAGAGCAATGTTTACTTAAACCTAGAGAATCAATATCGTACAATTTACAAGCTACAGGATCACGTTATTATGACGAGTAAGGATGCATTAAAGGATTGTTCCCCATCTGAGGATAGTATAGGTGCTTGTGGGGAGATTATCGAAATCAGTGGTGTCATTAAGTGGTTTGATGGTAGTAAGGGGTATGGATTTATTGTACCTGATTTACCTCATTTTCCAGATATATTATTGCATGTTACGGTAATGCGAAGGGATGGTTTTCAAACAGCTTTAGAGGGAGCTAAAGTCATTTGTGCTGTGGAAAAAACTGAACGAGGGTTAAAGTGCGTTCAGGTGAAATCCATAGATTGTTCTTCAGCAATTCATCCATCAGAAGTTCCTGCCCGTACCCATGTTGTTGTTACTCCAGAAAGTGGACTAGAACGAGCAATTGTTAAATGGTTTAATCGTGACAAAGGATACGGTTTTCTTAGCCGAGGGCAAGGAACAGAAGATATTTTTATTCATATGGAAACATTGCGCCGTTTTGGTTTAGCAGAGCTTCGTTCCGGCCAAGTTGTTCTTGTACGTTTTGGTAAAGGAGAAAAAGGTTTAATGACAGCAGAGATTTATCCGGACATAGGCATTCCTTTAGCTACGCATTGAATTTCACGAGTGAAATCAGTGTGTTTTCTATATTTTTAAAGATGGTTATTCCGTAAATTGCTATAGAGGTAGATTTTTAAAGAAAATATGGCTCTCGTTAATCCATAAACCAAATGAAGAAAATTTCGCATATTACGTTGAAAAAAACTAGAAAATAACAAGGAAGCAATCCTCTTTTTTTTGACTTTTAAACTCTGGTACTTTTTATTTTAGAAACAAAATTTAAAATTTTTCTGTGGTGGAGACAAGAATGTTAAAGCCTTTTAAAAAGGGGTATATTGTTTTATTGGTGATGCTTTTTATGTTAGATATGCGTGTTGTTGTAGCAAAGGAGCCCATAGAGATTCCTGTGCATCCGATTCCTTTAGAAATACATACAAAGCAAGGTCCGGTTTTTTATAAGGTAGAGATTGCTTTTACGCCATCTCAAGCGGCAGCTGGTTTAATGTATCGAACTGATTTTCCACGCGATCGTGCAATGCTCTTTAAGCAGCTAAAAAGTTATCCATCGGGAGATGAGCAGAAAATTTTTATGTGGATGGCAAATACGCCTTTACCTTTAGATATGATTTTCTTAAACTCTGAGGGAATTATTGTATCGATTATTGAAAATACTTCTCCATTTTCAACAAATACCATTTCATCAGAAGTTCCTGCAGCTTTTGCACTTGAAATTAATGCTGGTGAAGTTTCTGAAAAACAGATACAAAAAGGACAACGTGTTATTCATCCTGTACTTTGTGGAAAGTGCAATAAAAAATGACCGCTGAAGATATTCGTTTTTTTGAATATAATGGTTTGCGATTTGCTTATCGAGAAGAAGGACAAGGCGCTCCTGTTTTGTTGATCCATGGTTTTGGATCTTCTGCACGGGTGAATTGGTATGCAACAGGTTGGTTTCGTATTCTCACGGAAGCAGGATATCGTGTTATTGCTCTTGATAATCGCGGTCACGGAGATTCAGTTAAAAGTTATGATCCTATCTTTTATACACCTCAAGCTATGGCTGGCGACGCAGTAAAGTTACTGCAGCATTTAGAGTTATCTAAAGCCCATGTTATGGGATATTCTATGGGGGCTCGTATTAGTGCTTTCATGGCTCTTTTGCATCCAACATATGTACACAGTGTTATTTTTGGTGGTTTAGGTATTGGTATGGTGACGGGAGCAGGAAATTGGGAGCCCGTTGCTGAGGCCCTTTTAGCAGAAGATATTTCCACTATTACCAATACGCGCGGTTTAATGTTCCGTAAATTTGCAGATCAAACGAAAAGCGATAGGCGTGCTCTTGCTGCTTGTATCATTACATCAAAACAGGAGTTAACGGCGTCTGAAGTTTACAAAATCAAACAACCAGCACTTGTTGCCGTTGGTTCATTAGATGAAATTGGCGGTGATGCAGAGCCATTGGCAGCCTTGTTGCCTTGTGGTGAAGCTTTATCAATTCCTGATCGAGATCATATGCTTGCTGTAGGCGATAAAGTTTATAAAAAAGGCGTTATCGATTTTCTTTCTCGTTATCCTATAAAATAAGAACTCTTCATAGCTTTTAGAATTTACAGAAATACCCAATATTTTTATTTCGTATAAATTGAAAAAAGCTTATTAAAAAATCTTTCTGTTATGACGTAAGTTTTTATAAAAAATGAAAAGAAAAATAAACTCTTATTAGCTTATTTTGTATATTTTCCAGAGAGGTAATTCTTCTAAGATTAGATAATTATACTTTAAAGGTTATTAAAAAGAATTATTTTCGAATGATGTAATAAATATTTTTTGCTAAAAAATGTAGTTTTAAATAAAAAAATATTTTTATTTGTATTTTTTATAAAATAAACAAAATTATAAATTATTGATCAATTTATTCTTACGAATATGCATTTTAAATACAGATGCTAAAATTGGAGATAAAGTAAAATTATTAAAAATATACAGTTTTTTTTTGCCATTTTTTAATCTATACGGGTATATTTAATAATGATAGACTCCTTTTGTAAACGTTCTTTATGAATGTATAAAGAACGTTGTGAATATATGTAATATTAAGTAAATATTCAGATTATGCTTTTTTACTGACTTTACAGAATCATAAGAGTGTCTTATTTGCACGACACGCAATTATTTTAATCGTTTCAAAAAAACAGGAGAGCATAGTGAATGCTGATGAAATAAAAAAACTTGATAATTATTTTAGAAATATATTCCAAAACTCAGCATTGCAAGTCAGAGCACGGCCTAAAAAGAGTGATTCTTGTGAGGTTTATATGGGAGATGAGTTTTTAGGCATTATCTATCGAGATGAAGATGAAGATGAGCTCTCCTATAATTTCTCAATGGCTATATTAGATATTGATTTAGAAAATTGATTCGTTATTCATAGTTGAATGAAGTCTTTTTTATCCCATAAGATTTATATAAGTTTTAACGCTTTAAAACTCGTATGGTTATTTCGTGCAATAATAAGATGGTCATGGATAATAATGCCTAATGCATTTGCTGCATCTTTTAATCTATATGTCATTGTTATATCTGCATTAGAGGGGGTGGAATCGCCAGAAGGGTGATTGTGGACTAAGATAAGTCCTGATGCGGATAACTCTAAAGCTCGAGAAATAACTTCACGAGGATAAACAGGGGTATGATCAATGGTTCCAGTTTGTTGCACCTCATCAGCAAGTAAGCCGTTTTTCTTATCAAGAAACAAAATACGAAACTGTTCACGTGTTTCGTGAGCCATAACAGCTTTACAATACGCTAACACTTTATCCCATGATGAAAAAATATCGCGCTTAAACAATTGCGCACGAGCAAGACGTCCAGCAACATCTGAAATAATTTTTAAATCAACTGCAGTGGCGGGACCACATCCTGGAATTTCTTGAAGTCGGTGAATATCCGCTCCCAACACATCAGCTAATGAACCAAAACGCGCTATCAAATTTTTAGCTATGGGTTTTGTGTTTGCACGGGGTATTGTGCGAAAAAGCAATAATTCAAGATATTCATAATCTTCAATTGCATTTCCTTTTGACTTTAAATAGCGCTTCCGAAGACGTTCACGATGGCCTTGATAATGTTTATGAAGCTGTGCGTTTTTCTGAGGCTCTTCACTTTTTCTTTCTGATACTGGGGTGAGTGGAGAACTCGATGTTAATGCAAAGTGATTACTTTGAGTATCTTCCTTTTGATTTAATTTTTTAGCCATAACATCTCTACATTGCGTTAGGTATGGGAATTTGGAATATAAAAAATATTTTTAGGAGATTGTGTAAATATTTCATACCCTTCATTTGTAACACCAATTGTATGTTCATATTGTGCTGTCAGAGAGCGGTCACGGGTAACAGCAGTCCAACCGTCAGATAAAATCTTAACTTGTGGTTTACCAAGGTTAATCATAGGCTCAATTGTAAACATCATACCTTGTTTTAATTCAACTCCTTCTCCAGGATTTCCATAATGGAGAATATTGGGAGCATCATGAAAAAGCTGGCCGATACCATGTCCGCAAAAATCTCTCACAATTGAACAGCGTTCAGATTCTGCATACTGTTGAATGGCTGCCCCAATATCACCTGTCGTTGCTCCAGGCTTAACGACAGCGATTCCTTGCATAAGACTTTCATAGGTTATTTTTAGCAAGCGTTCTGCGGCACGCCTAATTTTTCCAACAGGATACATTCGGCTTGAATCCCCATGCCAACCATCAAGGATAAAGGTTACATCAACATTTACAATATCACCTTCTTGCAAAGGTCTTTTATTGGGAATGCCATGGCAGACAACGTGATTGATAGATGTACAGCATGAATGGCTGTATCCATGATAATTTAGATCAGCAGGAAGTGCTCCTCGCTTAGCTCCAAAAATAAATACAAAATCATCTATTTCTTGCGTAGTAACGCCCGGCTTAATAATATCTGTAAGCGCATCAAGGCATTCTGCAGCAATACGACCAACTTCACGCATTTTAGCAAAAGCATAATCATCGAAAATGCGGATTTTTCCATTAAATTTTAAAGGGATTTTATTATATTCGATATACTCAGTCATTGTTTCTTCTATTTTCTATTTTTACTCTCTGAATCGGAAAAATGCCTTCTACACTTACATGACACTTTACAGCATAACATTCTACTCCTGATTTTAATGCTAAATCAAACTTACGTCCATAGAGTGGATCAAGATCATGACAAATTGTAAAAGCTGAGCAATCTTCTCGTTGAATAATATAAAGCATAGCAGCTCGTTTTCCTTGTTGTACAACTCCTATGAGCTCATCAAGGTGACGTGCACCACGTTTTGTTTCGCTATCAGGAAATTCTGCTAATCCTTTCTGACGAATAAAATGAACATTTTTGACTTCTAGGTAACAATCAGGAAGAATGTCATCACGTAAAAGAAAGTCAATTCGTGATTGTGTCCCATAGCGTTGTTCTTTTAAAATTGTTTTATATCCATTTAATTCTGGTAGTAATCCGTTTTGAATTGCTTCTAACGCAAGTTTATTGGGTAAAGAAGTATTAATACCAACCAAAGTATTATCGGCTTCAATAATTTCTAATTGATAGGCATATTTTCGTTTGATGTTGTTATGATAAGAAAGCCAAATATTGGTGTTGAAAGCTGTTAATCCAAGCATTGATCCTGTATTAGGTACAGACACGGTGAGGACATGCTGATCATCTTGTTGAACATCCGCAAGGAAACGTTTATAACGACGGATAAGCTTTGCAGGAAAAAGTTTGGGAATAAAGTGCATATCCCTTTTTTAGGATTTATGATTTCATAATTCAACTGAGATTATGATTTATAGGGGCTGTTCCCTATTAAAAAAGATAAAATTGATGTAAAAAACGCTACGATATCTTATATAAATTGTTATAAATTCCATCGTTCACTTTAATGGCTTTTAAAATTTATTATTAGGTTTAGAAACTATTATCTTTGAATGAAAAGATAGATTATCTATAATTTATTATTAAACAGCATTAGAGTATTGTGAAAAAGGTTTCGTAAAAATAGTGGAGAGGGAGATAGTTTAAGTGAAACTAGGTAAAATTGATGGCAGGAACGAATAGGAATCGTGAAAATTTAACAAATGGTCCCATTATTATTTTAGTTGAACCGCAGCTTCCTGAAAACATTGGTATGGTCGCAAGGGCAATGGCAAATTTTGGGCTTTCTAAGCTTCGATTAGTCAATCCTCGAGAGATGTTTCCAAATGAAAAAGCTAGAGCTGCTGCGAGTAAAGCTGATCATGTCATTAACAATGCTGTGATTTTTAACACATTGCGTGATTCAATTGCAGATTTACACTATGTTTTTGCCACAACAGCACGTGAAAGATGTGGATTTAAAACTGTAAAAAGTGCTGTCGAAGCAGCAAGCGTATTACGTCAGCGTGAAAGTATCGGACATAAGACCGGGATTGTCTTTGGAAGAGAGAGATGGGGACTAGAAAATGATGAAATCAGCCTTGTTGATGAAATTATTACTTTTCCAGTTAATCCTGCTTTTGCGTCACTTAATATTGCGCAAGCGGTTCTTTTAATGTCTTACGAATGGATGAAAGCTGGTTTAGAGAATGTCAGCGATACGGCATTTCGTGCAGCAGAGATGGAACCTGCAAATAAAACAATATTCCATGGTTTTTTATCTCAGTTAGAAGAGGCTTTGAATATCCGTGGGTATTTTAGACCACCAGAACGTAAAGAAGTAATGCTTGCAAATTTGCGCTCTGTTTTTACGCGCGCTAACTTTAGTGAACCTGAGGTTCGTTTATTGCGAGGCATTATATCTTCTTTGGATCATTTTTCGCCACAATATCCACGGGGGAGTAGAGCACCGGAAGAGCGTGATCGTAAAAAAGTTAAAAATAAGTGTGAAAACTAATGGATGAACGACCTGTTCTTTTTTTTGATAGCGGTATTGGTGGTTTAACAGTGTTCAGGGAGGCGCGTATTCTTATCCCTGACATGCAATTTATCTATGTTGCTGATGATGCAGGATTTCCTTATGGAAATTGGAAAGAAAATATTTTGAAAGAGCGTATTTTGAAGATTTTTACAAATCTTTTAACACGTTACAATCCAGCTTTATGTGTAATTGCTTGCAACACTGTTTCTACACTGATGATAGCAGATTTACGACAGAATTTTCCTCATGTCCCTTTTGTAGGAACAGTTCCTGCAATTAAATCAGCTGCTGAACAAACAAAATCTGGTTTTATTTCCGTATTAGCGACTCCTGGAACAGTTAAACGTGCTTATACAAATGAATTAATTAACTCTTTTGCTGGACAGTGTCATGTTCAGCTTGTGGGAAGTAAAAAGCTGGCTGGACTTGCTGAAGATTATTTACGGGGAAAATCTATCGATTCAGAAGAGTTAAGAAAAGAAATCTTGCCATGTTTTGTGGAAAAAAATGGACAATATACGGATGTTATTGTTTTAGCCTGCACACATTATCCTTTTTTGATTAATTTCTTTCGTGAACATGCTTTATGGTCCGTTGAGTGGATTGATCCGGCGAAAGCGATCGCCAAACATATCAGATCTTTATTACCATTGTCGGGAAAGATACACCATCAATATATAAAGAAATATCAAGATTTTGCGTTGTTGACATCGAAAAATATCACTTCTTTAACGGAGAATTTGTTTAAAGGATTTGGCTTAAAACTCATGAAAGGAGTTGACTTTGGGTTACGAGACCAATAATGATGATCTAGCTATTTTTTCAAGAAAATAGCATTAATTGACGTGTCCCGTGGATAACTTTGCATATTGATATGTTAAGGTGTTCTGTCAGTCTTTAGTATTTAAAGGCAGAGGAGGGCGCGTTTCCTTGGGGTCTTAAGATCTCGTGTTTTATTTTATAAGGAAATGCGATGAGTAAACGTGAAACAACAAAGTATAAAATTGACCGTCGTATGGGAGAAAATATTTGGGGGCGTCCAAAATCTCCTGTCAATCGTCGTGATTATGGTCCAGGTCAGCATGGACAGCGTCGTAAAGGAAAACTTTCTGACTATGGGGTTCAGTTGCGCGCTAAACAGAAATTGAAAGGGTTTTATGGAGATATTTCAGAAAAACAATTTCATAAAACCTACGAAGAGGCAGCTCGTCGACGGGGCGATACTGGCGAAAATCTTATCGGTCTGTTAGAATCACGTTTGGATGCTGTTGTTTATCGTGCAAAATTCGTACCTACGATTTTTGCTTCTCGCCAATTTATCAATCACGGTCATGTTAATGTCAATGGGCGGCGCACAAACATTCAATCTTATCGTTGTAAACCCGGTGATGTTATTGAGGTTCGGGAAAAATCGAAACAACTTGTTTTAGTGTTAGAATCAGTGCAATTGGCAGAACGTGATGTCCCTGATTATATTGAAGCAGATCATAAACAGATGAAAGCAACCTTTACACGTATTCCTGCTTTTGCAGATGTTCCTTATGCTGTGCAAATGGAACCTAATCTGGTTGTTGAATTTTATTCTCGATAATTTTTCTGTAAGAGAAATTGTTTCTCTCTTCTATTATGATAACTTCAAAATTAAGTTCTTTTTGTAAATGGTTCTATATTAAGTTTATTGCTATGTTTTATAGTCATAAATTTGTATAGTTCCATTTCTTTTTTGTGTATCTAATTTATAAATTCAAAAAACATAAATGTAAGCTTGCTTTAATATTTGTTTTTATCTTTGCAAAACGAGCCGTTTATTGTGCAGGATATGGTATTATGAATGATGTTTCAGTTGAATATCAGGCAATAGAAGAAAACAAAGGGAGAGATGATCCTTTAATAAGCGAAGCAGATAATTGTCATCCAATGTTTCGTGTTGCTCCTTCAAGCGTAGAATTTAATAAATTGCGCAAACGACTTTTACGTCATATGCGACAAGCTTTGGATGATTTTTCTATGCTCTCTACAGGGAAAAAATGGCTTGTTGCTTTATCGGGTGGAAAAGACTCTTATGGTTTATTAGCGCTTCTTTTAGACTTAAAGTGGCGAGGTCTTTTATCCGTTGAAATTCTAGCCTGTAATCTTGATCAAGGGCACCCAGGATTTCCTAAGCATATTCTTCCAGACTTTTTAAGTTCTTATAAAATTCCATATCGTATTGAATATCAGGATACTTATTCCATTGTTACAGATAAATTGGCAGAGTCGCAGACATATTGTTCACTTTGTTCTCGATTACGACGTGGTAATCTCTATCGTATTGCACGTGAAGAGGGATGTTCTGCATTAGTTTTAGGTCATCATCGTGATGATGTTTTAGAAACATTTTTTATGAATTTGTTTCACGGTGGCCGATTAGCTGCCATGCCTGGAAAACTTAAAAATGATGAAGGAGATCTTTTTGTATTACGTCCTCTTGTTTATGCTGCTGAGGAAGATATGGAAAAATTTTCTCAAGAAATGCAATTTCCAATTATTCCTTGTAATCTTTGCGGTAGTCAAGATGGATTACAACGTAATGCAATGAAAGAAATGCTGAAAAATATAGAAAGACAAATGCCAGGACGTAAAGATACGATGATTCGCGCTTTAACAAATGTACGCCCAAGTCATTTGCTTGATAAGAAATTCTTTGATTTTAAAACGTGTTAATAAAAATTAGATATTTTAAAAATAAGTTTAAAGAGTTTAAGATAAGATACTTATTTATAATGATAATTTATTTTTTTCATTTAAATATCGTCAGATTGTTTTGTTTCAAATTCTCTTATATTGCTTCCATAAAAAATATCCGTTTGCATATCACAAAGGAAATTCTTGTGTGCATAAAACACTCTTGAAAAAAGTTTCCTTTCACTAACCAATGACTGTCGCAATATCAAAAATAGGAAAATAGTACGGTTGTCGATTTGCTCTTTTGTTAATTAAAAATGGTGTACCTTGTGGATTTTATTTTATTCTGTTGCGCCGCCGTCACCGTCATTTAAGGCATTAAATTAAGAGAATATATAACTGCTTGGTATTTTGGGAGTGTATAGCAAACACTCAGAGTAAGGATTGCTCGTAAATTCTCATGAAGTGAGTTACATGATCGGTTCTTGTTATGAAAAATCGCTTTTTTATAAACCAATGCTGATAGAAATCTTCATCATTGAGGACAGAGAAGGAGTTAAATTTTTAAACAGCTATACCATAAAGGTCATAGGCATCCGATTGTTCGATTTTAACGGTGACAAATTCACCAACACGCAGTGGGCGTCGTGATGATATATGGACAACACCATCTATTTCTGGAGCATCGTACTGACTCCGTCCTTTGGCAACTTTTCCTTGACTTTCATCAATAAGAACTTGGAGTCTTTTTCCAATTTTTTTCTTTAAAAGATGTGTAGAAATTTGTTGTTGTTTTGCCATAAAACGATGCCAGCGGTTTTCTTTTACCTCTTCAGGAATATTTTCTAATCCCAAATCATTTGCGGCAGCTCCTTTTACTTCTTCATATTTAAAGCACCCAGCGCGTTCAATTTTTGCTTCTTCTAGCCATTCTAGAAGAATATTAAAATCTTCATTCGTTTCACCAGGAAAACCAACAATAAATGTTGATCGCAAAGTAAGATCTGGACAGATTTTCCGCCATTTTTCAATTCTACGGTTTGTTTTTTCCATAAGTGCGGGACGCTTCATGTGACGCAAAACAGCCGGTGATGCATGCTGAAAAGGAATATCCAGATAAGGAAGAATTTTTTTTGCAGCCATAAGTTCGATAACTTCATCAACATGGGGATAAGGATAAACGTAATGCATACGTACCCAAATACCCATATCGCCTAGTTCGCGACAAAGATCAAAGAATTTCGTTTTGATTGTACGATCTTTCCAAGAATTTTCGAGATATTTAAGATCAACACCATAAGCACTCGTATCTTGTGAAATAACCAAAAGTTCTTTTACACCCGCTTGCACGAGTTTTTCAGCTTCACGAAGAACATCGCTGATGGGACGTGAAGTGAGATCACCACGCAGAGTAGGGATGATACAAAAACTACACTGGTTAGAGCATCCTTCAGAAATCTTTAAGTAGGCGTAATGGCGAGGTGTTAAACGAATACCTTGGGGAGGAACTAAATCAAGAAAAGGATCATGAACAGGAGGAATTGCTGTATGAACAGCTTCTATAACGCTTTCATAAGCTTGCGGTCTTGTAATAGCCAATACATTAGGATATGTTTGGCGAATAGCATCAGGATCAGCACCGAGACACCCTGTTACAATAACTTTTCCATTTTTTTTAAGAGCTTCATCAATATTGGCTAATGATTCTTTCCTTGCCGAGTCAAGAAAACCACAGGTATTCACAATAACGACATCAGCTCCTTGATGTTGACGTGAAATTTCATACCCTTCAGAGCGAAGGCGTGTAATAATTCGCTCAGAATCTACGAGTGCTTTTGGGCATCCGAGGGAGACAAAACTAATACGAGGTGCTACCATGATGATCCTACAATTACTATGAATGATTCAGTTACGTTTTTATTAACTTAAAAATAATGTTCTTTATTTTTATACCTATGCAATACAGTCTGTTACAAAGTTATTTGATTTTTTTCTACAAAATTTTATGTGTTTTTATGCATGCATACAATTTTGTCTTATTATATCGCAAAATTCCATCATTGAGGACGAGGATATAAGGCTGCTTTCTTAAAAGCATTCAAGTTCTTTTCAAAGTACGTGGTGAATATTTTAAAGCTTACTTGCCAAGCCTTGACATAAGTGAAGAACATGGAGGGAAGGGAAAGTGAAATCCGCTCGATAAGGATCTGGATTGTTTATAAACCGAATTGGGGGCATCCTTTGGCTGTGGAGAAGAAGTCAATTGCGTGTGGCACAATAAAAAAATACTCAACAGCTTCTTATTGCGATATATATCGCGTACTATAAGGTTTATTTTTTAATATTTGCGAATAAGTCCGGTAAGTTTGCCTTGTATTTCTACACGCTCGGATTCGTATGTCCGTACTTCATAATGAGGATTTGCAGCTTCTAATGCAATAGAAGCTCCTTTGCGTCGATAACGTTTTAATGTTGCTTCTTTTTTATCAATAAACGCAACAATAATTTCACCTGTTATTGCTGTATTTTGACGTTTCACAATGATCGTATCTTTATCAAAGATACCAGCCTCCATCATAGAATCATCTTTAACTTCTAATGCGTAGTGCTCACCTGTATTAACCATATCGAGTGGAAGAGAAAGGCTGTTTATTTGCTGCAGTATAGCAGAGGCGGGTACGCTTGCAGAAATACGTCCCATAATAGGAATGGTGATATTTTTTTTTTCTTCTTCATCAAAGGGACTCAAGCTTTTTGATATTTCCCTTTTATTTCTTTCTATTATACTGGGAGAAATTTTACGTGCTAAAGAAAGGTTAAATGTTATTTTCTCAGGAAGTCGAATTACCTCCACAGCACGAGCACGATTGGGCAAACGACGTATAAAACCTCTTTGTTCTAAGGCTATAATGAGCTTATGAATACCAGACTTTGAAGAAAGTTCTAATGCATTTTTCATTTCTTCAAAAGAAGGAGGAACACCAGTTTCTTTTATATGGTTATGAATAAACAAGAGTAGCTCATACTGTTTACATGTTAACATTCAATATTCCAATCAAAATAATAAAAATTAGTAAAGTAAAAATACATGTATATATAACATTTTTACAATTTTTATCGCCAAATCAAAATTATTTTCTTTGTTTTTGATCTTATCGTTTAATAAAGAAATATGTTTATTTATAGATATATTTAAATTATTATTTATATACTATATAGCTACATTAATATTAAATAATGTATAAAATATTTTATAGTTCTGACTGAATTATCTAACACCAAATTTTATGACCAGTATTATCCTTTTCTTCTAAAAATATATCTACATGTTTTGTAATTTCTGATATAAAAAAGTTAAATAGAAGGCATTCTATATATTTAGAACTCTCTATGGGTATTTAAAATCATTTTACATACTGCATATTATTTCTGCTTTTTTATTCTTAGTAAAATTATCTACAGCTCTAATAGTGAGCACAATTTATAGTCATTCGGGATATTTTCAATGAGACTAAATTTTGCTTCATATCTACTTTATTCTATAGGATAAATTGGCTTTCGTTATATATTCATTATGCATAAATAAAATTATACTCTCAAAATGCCATTGTTGCTCATTGTTCCATTTTCAGGTCTAACGTGTCAACTGCTATATACTATTTTCATGAACCCTAATGTTACGATAAATTTTGATTATTGAAAGGAGGCATAAAAGGTATTTTCATTTCTTTTTTATAGTTTTATTCTCTCACTTATATTGGTCAAGAAAATGCTTTTTATTGTTTCAATATAAAAAAGATTTGAAATGAGATAAGCTTACAGTATTTGAGACTTCTCACTCAAGTGAAAAATAATAAATTATTATAAATCAATATATTATCTTATAAAGCTGTATTCATATTTGAAAATTAAACACTAAAATATAAAGATATAAAAATAATATTATAATAAAAGGTATTTTTTCTTCTCTACCCATTATGCTCAACAACCCATGTGAGGGGAAGGGGGTATTGCTCATAATTTTAACGCTTCGAATCTATGCAATATTTTGCAGTGAAATTTTTCCTTTATTGAAACTTCAAAAAGAAGATTAAAGAGTACTTATACAATGATGAAGTAAAGGGGCGAAAACGGAAAATTATTGATAACTGAAGAAAATAATAATATTTTTTCCAAAAGGTGTTGACCAAATGGAAAGTCAACCGTATGTTCCCTTCACTTTCTGCAAACTAGATAGCTTGTGTGAGAGCGCGTAGCTCAGCTGGTAGAGCAACTGACTTTTAATCAGTAGGTCCAGGGTTCGAATCCCTGCGCGCTCACCAAATTTAAGTAATATCAATAGGCTATAAAAAATTTAAGAATCTTTTTTGTTTTGATTCTTTTTGAAGTTTTTATCGATTCTATAGTCTGTCATTTTCTATCAGCTGTTTTTGGAATAGAGCGGTGCTATGCTGTCTCCATTTTCAACAAACTTACGGATAGGGTTGTACCTGCGTTGGCAGCACATGCGGTTTCTAATTTTCTCAATCCATAGGTGGTTTTTAATACCCACTGCATTACATGATTCGCAAAACAGTTGCTAAAATCACCACTTATTCACACTTATATTATGAAATGAATTTTCTATAAGATGTTGATTTGTTTAAATTTTAATCTTTTTAACATCTACTATAGTACATTTATTTTGTATGAAAACCATAAAAAGGTTAACAATACGTTAATTTCTTGATAGAAGGGGCCAATTCAAGAGTGGTATATGCGCGAGGGAAATCATTTAAAAACGTAAATTCTTCCGTTGCGTACAAAAAGCGTGACGTGGTTTTTACAAGTAGTACTTAACAGAAATAAGTGGACTGAATAGATGCCTTCAAATAGAAAAAAGAAAATTACTTTTATGATTAAACCAACACTTCAATTGTTTTCTATGATCGTCATTTCTCAGTCACTGGTATCTTGTTGCGCAAGCCAAACTATGAATTTTTCAATAAAAGATTCCTATCATAATAAACCAATTAACGTAAACACTTCTGTACTACCTCAACAAGTATCTAATAAGAAGAATCAATCGGAAGAAAAAAAGCGTGGACGAGCGATTGTTGGTAAACCTTATCAAATAAAAGGAAAGTGGTATTATCCTCAAAGTGATCCAACTTATAAACGTGTTGGCGAAGCATCATGGTATGGTTCAGATTTTCATGGACGTTTAACTGCCAACGGTGAAATTTATGACATGAATCTTTTGACTGCTGCTCATCCTACAATGCCTTTACCTAGCTATGCTCGTGTTACTAATTTGAAAAATGGGTCTTCAATCGTTGTTAGAGTGAATGATCGCGGACCTTTTATGAAAGACAGAATCATTGATTTATCAAGGCAAGCTGCGGCAATATTGGGGTATGTAGATAGGGGGGTCGCAGATGTTAAAGTAGAATATATTGCTGAAGCACCTGTTGGCTATTATGATGCTGCATATTTAATGTCCTCTTATACTCCTGGAAATGCTGCCCCATATTCATTAGCGTCGGAAAATGTTGCGAAAAAAAGAGAAACTGTTTTGTTAAAAGAGCAGCGCAATACAAGGAACAAAAAAGAATTAGCTAAAGCAGCTGCTGTTGAACAAGAACAACGTAATAAAACTGTTGCAGTTAAATTGCCAGAAATTGGTCCTATCATGGTTGATAAGCCGATACCATTCGATCAAGTTGCTTCTATAAATAAGCTAAACAAAAAAACAAAGGTTAATTGGCTACAACTGTTTTAAGAAAAAATGCATTGATTTTTTATCTATATAATTTTCTAGTAAAAAAGGTAAGAAATTACGGATTTAGTGTAGGATTTTTATCTTAAAGCGCTTTGTCCTTTTCAAAAAGCGTGGTTGGGTTCTATTATTATAAATTCAGTACGGCCTTTCCACTCCATTGCTGGTCTATTCGTCGTTTTATGATATTGCTTGCTTAATAAAGCGTGTACTTTTCTTGCTGTAATAGCTTTTGCTAGACGAAGGTAAATTATTGTGTCAGTCTGTTTGTGTAATCTCTAAAACAACTTGTACTCTCGATTTGAGAGGAATAAAAAGCTTAACAAGTAAAAAAATATTTTCTTTTGATTCGGCCTTGCATCTTTCTAAAGTATCTACGGTAATATCTTATGAAAAGATTATGCATTATCTCATGCTTTTGTTTATCATGTTCTTTAATGGAGTAAGTTCCCTCACGAAAAACAGAGCGTCTCAAACAAAATACACTTACATTGCCAATTCATGGACTTATTTAAAAGAGACATACTTTAACACGCTACAAGCCTATTTTGCGACAGCGCCTGTGAATGGTATAACTGTTAACGCCTTTAGACATCAGCATCTTTACTCTTATGAAGATATAAATCGACACCATCATACACTTTGCAAGCCCCCAATGTTTTGTGCGATAATTCTTAACACTTGAGAGGTTTATAAGAAGTATTTTTACTCTCTTTTTTAATAATTTTTATCCATATACGAACCCTACTTATGACCCGTAAGTAAGCGATTTTTAATGAATTCAATATGAGAAGAGGGGATGAGAGAATCTTACAGTATTTTGAGTTAGCTTCAATTTTAAAATGATAATTTATCATAACAAATCAAAATACTATCAATAAAAATAGGAAAAAATCTTTTGTCTCTCATACATTTAAAATGTTAAATTGAACCTACATGGAAGATAAAAAACGTGTCATATTATTTTTTCTAAAGCTAAATGAAAATAAAATCTTTTTATGAGTTGTAAATAATTCCTCAATTTTCAGAAATCAAAAAGTTTTTTCCTATATAAGATTCTTTATGTTGATCTTTGGGATGGGAGGAGCAGCTATGTATACAGCATTAAGGATCTTATTGATATTATGGGGAGTATTGGCATTTGATACGTGGGGGAGAGCACAAGATTTTCAAACTCCCGCATCACAACTGTTATTACTCGATGATGATACAGAGACAATACTTTATGAAAAACAAAGTGATATTCCTTTTTTTCCTGCTTCATTAGTAAAATTGATGACAGCAGAAGTTGTATTTCATCAATTAAAAAAAGGATTATTAAAAAGTACGCAGAAATTCAAGGTCAGTGAAAATGCTTGGCGCAAAGGTGGAGCACCTTCCGGTACAACCACTATGTTTGCAAAGATAAAGACAGAAATCAGTGTTTCTGATCTTTTACGTGGTTTAATTATTGTGAATGGAAATGATGCTGCTATTATTCTTGCTGAAGGAATATCAGGACATGAAGATCATTTTGTAAAACTGATGAATCAGCGCGCAAAAATAATCGGATTATCTCAGAGTCATTTTGTTAATGCTACAGGGCTACCCGAAGAGGGACAATTTGTAACTGTGCGTGATATGATTATATTAGCACGTCATATTGTTCAGGAATATCCGGATTATTATGCACTTTATTGTGAGCCTCATTTTACATGGAATAATATTTTTCAACGTAATAAAAACCCTCTTATTTCTAAGGAAATTGGTGTAGAAGGATTTGGTTTTGGCTACAGTGAAAAAGAAGGTTTTTCAATGGTTGCCACCATTTCTAAAAATCATCGACGTCTTTTTTTAGCAATCAATGGTTTGCAAGATGGTAAAAAATATACAAAAGAAATAGAACGCATTCTTCAATGGGGGATGACGGCATTTGATCTCAAAACAATTTTCACAAAAAAAGAAACGGTTGGTCGTGCTTCTGTTTACGGTGGTAAGAAAAATTTTGTTCCACTCATTGTTAAAACACCAATAAGTTTTATGCTTTCGAATGAAAAAAAAGTAAATGTTAAAGCAAAAATTAAATATCATGGTCCATTGAAAGCCCCCATCGTTTCTGGGCAATCAGTTGGTGTTATTCAAATTTTAGAAGATAAAAAGATTCTTCTGGAAAAACCAGTTTTTGCCGGAATGAATATTCAGGAAGGAAGTTTCTTTGCAAAAGTAAAAAATGCATTCTATGAAATAACAATTGGATGGTTACGGAAATATTTGTAGTTACGCGCTAATAAGGTTAAGGTCATACGTGTCAGGTTATTTTATTACATTCGAAGGAGGGGAGGGGGTAGGAAAAACGGTGCAGATTTCTTTACTTGCTGAGTCTCTCTCTCACCAAGGTTATGATGTTGTTACAACACGAGAACCAGGAGGAACGCCAGGAGCAGAAGCAATCCGGCATATTTTGTTGTCGGGGCAGACGCAACAGTATGGACCGTTGATTGAAGCTGTTTTGTTTACAGCTGCACGCGCTGACCATTTTCATGAAGTTATTGCACCTTCTTTGCAAAAAGGTAAAATCGTTTTATGTGACCGCTTTATTGATTCTACACGCGTTTATCAAGGACTCAATAATAGAGTCAGTTCTTCTCTTCTTTCTGTTTTAGAGTGTATTGCGCTCAATGGTATTTTGCCTCATTTAACATTTTTATTAGATATGCCAGCAATGTGTGGTATGAAGCGTGCAAATTTACGAAGAAAAAAAACAGAAGAAATTGATTATTTTGAAAAAGATCAGTTGGAAATTCAAGAACAAAGACGTCAGGCTTTTCTTCAATTGGCCAAACAAGAACCCCATAGATTTCGAGTCATTGATGCCACTGGCTCAGTGGAAGCTATTGCTCATCAAATAAAAAATATTTGTCATCAGGTATTGTTGGATCAGCTTTCATGAGTAATTTAAATACCTTACGCCAATATGATGATATTGATACAATTTTATCACCATCCCAGAACAATGTTATCTTTGGTCATGAGGATGTGCGTCATTTTTTGACACAAATGCTTAAAGAAGAGCGTTTGCATCATGCATTATTATTTGAAGGAGAATACGGGATTGGAAAGGCTACATTAGCCTTTCATCTTGCTTGGAACATTTTAAGTTTTCAACAGAGTTCTTTCTTGAAACCCGATCCTTATTCTACCCCATGGCGCCAAATTACACAAGGAAGTCACCCTGGTCTTTTGTATATTTCACGTCGATTTGATGTGAAAACACAAAAGTTTAAAACAGGAATACTCGTTGATGATATCCGTGATATTATGCATTTTTTAAGTCGAACATCGCAAGATAATGGATGGCGTATTGTTATTATTGATTCTGCAGATGATATGAATAGAAATGCAGCAAATGCAATTCTCAAAATACTTGAAGAACCACCTACAAAAACGTTATTTGTTATTATCGCACATTCTTCAGGAAAATTGCTTCCAACAATCCATTCACGGTGTCAAAAAACTTCTTTTCGTCCGTTGAATAACGATGAAATGAAAAAAGTTATTATACATATTTTCGCCGATCAGGATTTACCTGATGAAAAAACAATTGAAATGATTATTAAAAAATCTAAAGGAAGTCCTCGAAAAGCCGCTTTACTTATTTGCCATGGCGGTCTTGAAGTTATTAAAACAATTGATGCTCTCCTAGAGAAACCTGTTTGTAATGCAACGATTGTACATACTCTTGCACAAACATTTTCATCTGCTTCTTCTACATTCCAATTTCAACAATTTTGTGATGAAATTCTTAATAAAATTCAAAAAAAAGCTATCATGCTCGTTGAAAAGGGAGACTTATTTCTCTCAAAAAAATATGCGGAAAAATGGCAGGAGATTCATCAAGAAATAGAGGAAATACAACTGTTTAATCTCGATAAAAAGCAGTTTGTTATTAACTTACTTTTTAAAGTTCATAAGATCATTCATGAGAATTAGTTTTTCCGTGACAATGCGATGAACAAGCGTTATGTCATTATATCTTCTATTTATAGCGTTTTACAACGAGTATGACATGCGTGACACATATTACATAACAACTCCCATTTTTTATCCTAATGCTGCTCCACATATTGGACATGCTTATAGTGCCATTACAAGCGATGTTTTAGCCCGCTTTCAACGGTTAAACGGAAAAAATGTATTTTTTCTTTCTGGTACAGATGAGCATGGTCTCAAGATGCAACAAACCGCAGCTGCATTAGGCATGACACCTCAGCAACTTGCAGATCGTAATAGTGCGGTGTTTCAAAAAATGCTTGCAGTATTAAATTGTTCTAATGATGATTTTATCCGTACGACAGAAGAACGCCATTATCAAGCTTGTCAAGAAATTTGGAAAAAGATGGAAGCAAATGGCGATATTTATCTCGGTCGTTATACGGGGTGGTATTCGGTTCGCCAAGAAGCGTATTATGAAGAGAAAGATACAGAAGTTGGAGCAGACAACATCCGTCGCGAGAAGGAATTAGGCTCTCCAGTTGAATGGAATGAAGAAGAAAGTTATTTTTTTAGACTTTCTGGTTATGAAAAGGCTCTTCTTGAATATTATGAAAAATATCCTGATTTTATTTTGCCACTTGAGCGGCGTAATGAAATTATAAGTTTTATCAAATCGGGATTAAAAGATATCTCTATTTCACGCACAAGTTTTAACTGGGGAATTGCTGTTCCTGAGAATCCAAAGCACGTGATGTATGTCTGGGTTGATGCGCTTACAAATTATCTATCAGCAATAGGTTTTTTCAATGAAAATTCAAAAAAACGTGATTTTTGGCCTGCAAATACGCATATTATTGGTAAGGATATTATTCGTTTTCATGCAGTCTATTGGCCGGCATTTTTAATGTCTGCTGGAATTGAATTGCCTAAAAATATTTTTGCACATGGTTTTTTACTTAATCGTGGTGCAAAAATGTCAAAATCTATTGGAAATGTCGTTGATCCTTTTGAAATGGTTGATCATTATGGTCTTGATCAGGTCCGTTATTTCCTTCTCCGTGAAGTGCCATTCGGACAAGATGGTAGTTATAGTCATGAAAGCCTTGTGAACCGTATTAATGCTGATCTTGCTAACGATCTTGGTAATTTAGCACAGCGCTGTTTGTCTATGATTGCCAAAAATTGTAATGCACAAGTCCCGAAACCAGCTTTATTTTTAGCTCAAGATAAACAGCTTTTAGAACAATCTCTTCAAGTACTTGAAACTGTACACCAAGCTATGTCTTCTTATAGTATGCATTTAGCACTTTCAGCTATTTTTTCAATTGTAGCAGATGCCAATCGCTATTTTGCCAACGAACAACCTTGGAGTTTACGTAAAAACGATCGAGAACGATTTTCTACAGTTCTTTATATAACTGTAGAAATCTTGCGGAGAATAGGAATTATGCTTTTGCCTTTCATACCCCAATCAGCAACGAAACTTCTTGATAGCCTTGCGGTTGCTGAAGATGATCGGTTATTGTATCATATAAGTCATTCAAAAATTCAAGAAGGGCTTGATCTTCCACCACCAGAACCAATTTTTCCTCGTTATATCTTGAAGAAAGAAGACACTCATCATGTTGATTGATACACATTGTCATCTTGATTTTGAAGACTTTTCACAAGATTTGGATAATGTTATCCAACGGGCTTTAGATGCTGACGTTAAACGTATGATAACAATTTCAACCCATGTTCATAAGTTAGATAAACTGTTAGCCATTGCGCAAAGCTATGATCAAGTCTTTTGTTCCGTTGGAACACACCCCAATCACGCGCATGAAGAACAAAATATTACAGCGGAAGAGCTTATACAGCTCTCGAATCATCCTAAAATTGTTGCGTTTGGGGAAGGGGGCCTTGATTATCATTATGATTACTCTACACCAGAAGAGCAAAAGAAAGTTTTTCAAGAACATATCATTGCTTCTCGAGAAACACAGATTCCTCTTGTTATACATTCACGCAATGCCGATATCGATATGGAGAAAATATTACGTGAACAGATAAAAGAAGGAGCTTTTCCCTTTATCCTTCATTGTTATTCGTCTGGAATGCAACTTGCTCGTGCTGGAATTGAACTTGGTGGTTATATTTCTTTTTCGGGTATTCTTACTTTTAAAAACGCACTTGAAATCCGTGAAATAGCAAAAATTGTGCCCCATGAGCATTTGTTAGTGGAAACAGATGCTCCATTTTTAGCACCTAGTCCCCATCGGGGCAAAACAAATGAACCATCTTTTGTATGTTATACAGCAGCTGTTTTGGCTGAAACAATTGGCTTAAGCATTGAAGAAACAGCTCAAATAACAACGCGTAATGCTTTTCGTTTATTTAGCAAAATGAAATAAGGCAAAAGATATGTGTGATCAATACCGATTTACAATATTAGGTTGTGGTCCTTCTCCAGGAGTGCCAAGACCTAATGGTGATTGGGGAACATGTGATCCGAATAACCCTAAAAATAAACGCTACAGAAGTTCTTTATTAGTTGAACGTATTAAACCTTCAGGAGGCAAAACAACGATCGTTATTGATACAGGTCCAGATTTTCGCTCACAAATGATCGATGCGCGTGTAAGCCATCTTGATGCTGCTCTTTACACGCATTCTCATGCAGACCATATCCACGGTATTGATGATTTACGCAGCTATGCACTTGCACAAAAATGTTTAATAGATATCTATGCCGACAGATTTACACTAGAGCATCTCAAAAGTGCTTTCGGATATTGTTTTCAAACTCCAAAAGATTCATCTTATTCTCCCATTTTAAAAGAGCATCTTATCAATGAAGATAGCCAATTTATTATTCAGGGGCAGGGCGGAGAAATAAGCGTCAATACACATTTACAACACCACGGAAACATTCATTCCTTAGGTTTTCGGATTGGGAACGTTGCCTATTGTACGGATGTTAGTGAATTTCCTGAAAAAACATTATCCAAATTAATGGGTTTGGATGTTCTCATCATCGAAGCCCTTCAATTTAAATCTCACCCAAGTCATTTTTCTGTTGATCAAGCATTACAATGGATAAAATATTTAAAGCCAAAACAAGCAATACTCACACATATGGATAGATCGCTGGATTATAATGCAGTCGTAAATTACGTTCCATCCTATGTAAAACCTGCGTATCAGGGCCTTACTTTCGAAACAACTGCATAAGCTTATTCATACAATATTTTACGTTAAATAAAGTTTTTTGAAGATTATCCTTTATTTTGTTTTATTTTTGACATAAATATCACTTTTTTATGTTTAAAATGAGGTTTTTATGTATAAGAATTTTAAGCGGGGTGTATGTATTGCCGTTTTAGCAGTTTCCTTGACAGCATGTGGGGGGCGTTTAGAAAAAAATATTGCAACGACAACATTACATGATGGATCAATGAGTTGCACCGATATTCAACGGGAGTTTTTTGCTAATAAACGACAGATTAATGATACAATTAGAGAGCGTTCTACAGCAAGAAATAAAAATGTAGCTTTAGCAGCGGCAGGTGTTGTATTTTTACCTGCTCTGTTTTTTATGGATCCTAAATCCAGTGAAAGCAATGAAATTTCGGCTTTAAATAATCGTAATGCTGTTTTGAGTGATCTTGCACGTATGAAACGTTGTAAAATAGTACAGTAATTTTTCTTATTTATCATATGTAATTTCATTTTTTGGTCTTTAAGGAATATACCTTAAAGACCAAATCGAAATTAATGGATTTGGATGTTCTCATCATTGAAGCTCTACTCACACATAATTACAATGTGGTCGTAAATTACGTCCCATCCTATGTAAAACCTTGCATATCAAGGTCTTACTTTTTAAACAGATGCGTGAACTTATTAACGAAATATATTTTTGTTGATAGTATATTTGTTAAAATTTTAATCTTACTTTTGCTCTATTTAAATCTCATTAAAAACATTTTGTGTTAAAAGTGAGGTTTTTATGTATAAAGAAAATTTTAAATGGGGTGTATGTATTGTCGTTTTAGCGTTTTTTTTGACAGCATGTGGGGGGCGTTTAGAAAAAAATATTCCAGTTACCACATTACATGATGGAACAATGAGTTGTTCTGATATTCAACGGGAATTTTTTGCTAATAAGCGCCAAATCGATGCTACAATTAGAGAGCGTTATAAAGCAAGAAATAAAAATGCGGCTTTAGCAGCAACAAGTCTTGTATTTCTTCCTGCTTTGTTTTTTATAGATCCTAAATCCAGTGAAAGTAATGAAATTTCAGCTTTAAATAACCGTAATGCTGTTTTGAGTGATCTTGCACGTACGAAACGTTGTCAAATAGCACAATAATTTTTCTTAGTTTTATTATACGTAATTTCATTATCACTATCACTATTTTTGGTCTTTAAGGAATGTACTTTAAAGACCAAATTTTATTTTAAAAGTAAATTGTATGATATAAATATGATGATGTTTTAAAGGAGGGTTTTCTTTTTGGATAAAGGATTTATCTTCTGCATCATATTATCGCATAATATATATTATGGAACTTTATGGAGAAGTATAGCTAGCATCAGTGTTTTGAGGAACGAAGCTTTAAAATGAGCTACTTGAGCTAGTTAAGTTAGCTAAGATCGAAAATTGAGCCTGTTATTCTGGCTCGAAAATTTTAATCACAATGTTTTTTTATTTTTTACTCTTTTAAAAAAAATAATTACAATTTGTAGTACTATAAAAGCTAAAAACAATATTCCATGAAATAATGGTACAAATGGCTGATAAATAAAATCGGAATAATATATTGTTATTGCTTCAATCAACGCTGCAATACACCACACAATGATACCCCATAGTGAATACATCCAAAGTCCAACTAAGGCAATAGGATAGAGAATAGCCAATATAGCTGATGCAAATTGCCACTGCCAAGGCATAAGATCAAAACGCCATAGAATACCTGGAAAAACACCAACAAGGCGTATCCAATAACAAATACCTAGAACTAAGCAAATAAATGCTAAAAACCGTAAGTAACAGTTATAGATTAAATTGATTTTTGAAATCTGTTTGTGAGAATTATTTTTCACAATAATAACTCTTGTTCAACAGGTTGGAAGTAAGAATCTACCATTTCATCTGTCACATTTGAAAGTTTATCTGGTTGCCATTGAGGTCTTTTATCCTTATCGATTAACATAGCACGTATACCTTCATAAAAATCATGTGAATGAATCATATGATACGCTATGCGGTTTTCAATTTTCATACAATCTTCCAACGTTTGAGATGAATTTTGTTTCATTTGTTTCCAGATAACTTTTAAACTTGTCGGAGAACGTGACTGCAAAATATCATAACATTCTTTAGCAAATAAAACATCTTCATTGCTTTTTTTATGTAGCAACTCGAGACATTCTTCTAAGGTATGGGCACTAAAACAAGTGTTAATAATACAACGTATTTCATGACTTGTTTCATAGTCTTTTGTAATTGTTCGCTCGTTTAAAGCTAAAGTAGGATCTCCTTGCTCAATAACAGCTTTTCTAATCATATCGAATTCAGTTTCAGCAACGGCGTGTGTTGCTAATCCTAAATTTAAGCAATCTCCCCACTTTATACGTGCGCCCGTTAATGCAAGATAGATACCAAAATGATTGGGAAGAGATGGTAAGAAAAAACTTGCACCTACATCTGGGAAAAATCCAATCGCACCTTCTGGCATAGCAAAAACTGTATTTTCTGTAACAATTCGATGCGAGCCGTAGAGAGAAATACCTACCCCTCCTCCCATCCAAATACCGTTTAAGAAAGAAATGTAGGGCTTTGAAAAATGTTTGATATAAGCATTTAAACTATATTCATTTCTAAAGTATTGACAAGCAGCAGCACTTTTCCCCATATGATAGATTTCTACAACATCTCCACCAGCACAAAAAGCACGCCCCTCCCCTTCAATTAAGACACAAGAAACATTATCATCTGTTTCCCATGTTCTGAGAGCTTTTTTTAAAGCTGAAACCATTCGTTGATTAAGAGCGTTTAATGCTGAAGGACGTGTGAGCTTTATAATACCAGCACGCCCTTCTTTCGTAAAAGAAATATCATCATCTGCTCCAAAATTAATTTGCATCTCACACCCTTCTTAAAACAATTATTTCATTGTTTTTTTTATACTTTTTGCCCCAAGTTTAGGAAATGTTTGCATGATTGCGCCAATACAATATATATAAATTCCTGTTACCGAAATTCCTATTTTAACCCAATAGGGAGCCTCTAGTTGATAAAAGAAGGCAGAAACACCAAAAAAACACCATAAGAGAAAAATGGGAAAATTAATTCTACGTAAACGAAGGACTCTTACTGGATGAATAAAATAAATTGGCAAAAAAGATATAATCGCCGATAGAACAATAATGATAAAAGTAATCCACTCTCCTGGTCTGACTACAAAAAGCGTAAAAATCATCATATTCCAAACAACAGGAAATCCTTTAAAAAAGTTTTCTTTGGTTTTCATACTAGTATCTGCATAATAAATAGCAGATGAAATAACAATAATTGCACTCAATGAAAATGATAACCCTATCCCCATGAAACCACTTTGATAGAGTGCAAAGGCAGGAATTAAGACATAAGTCACGTAATCAATAATATTATCTAACAGCTCTCCAGACCATGTTGGAAGAACGTACTTAACATCAAGTTTGCGTGCAATTGGTCCATCTATACCATCAACGAGAAGAGCAAGCCCAAGCCAACAGAACATAGCTGTCCATTCTTTTTGAGAGGCTGATATAAGAGAAAGAAACGCTAAAAATGATCCCGAAGCTGTTAGTAAATGAACGGAAAAGGCCTTTGCTTGTGGCATTGTTACTTTTTTATGGCGTAATAATTTAGCATTTGTTTTGATTTTCTTTGTTAATTTACGTTTCAAGGTTTTCTTATCCTCGTTTTAAAGTCTTCAACCATCTATCAATACGCCATTTTTTAACGATGATATAACTCAGCATTTAAAAAAATCATAAAAAGGTTACTTTTTTATATCGCATTATTTATTACATACTATAATAATAGAAGAGCTTCATATAATAAAAAGAGAGAGATCATTTGGAAATGTTAAAATATTTTCTCAATGAATAAAGGTTCAAATCGTTGTGATATTTGAAAAGGAAGAGCATAAAGATATTGCTGTTATTGGTGCAGGTCCTGTCGGAATGTTAGCCGCGCTGAGTCTTGCACAGAAGGGGCTTTCTGTTTTTCTTGTTGGGCCCCCTGCTCATACAGATGAGTTACGGACAACGGCTCTTATGATGCCCGCAATACGCACGCTTCAAAAACTCAATATTTGGGATAATCTTCAAAAACATGCAGCTGCTTTATCGTCCATGAGAATTATAGATATAACTTCTAGAATTGTGCATGCTCCTACGGTGCATTTTTCTTCTACTGAAATTGGCGAAAAAGCTTTTGGCTATAATATACCTAATGTAAAATTGAATAGTGCTTTAGTCGACGCTGTTACACATACGCCCAATATTACAAGATTTGTTTCTGCAGCCAAATCTGTTCATCACACAAAAAACCATGTATGCATTACTCTTGCTGATCATAGAATTATTCAAGCACCACTTGTTGTTGCAGCTGATGGACGTCACTCTCTTACACGTGCAGCAGCAGGGATAAGTGTGAAACAGTGGAATTATCCACAAAAAGCACTTGTTCTCAACTTTTCTCATGAGTTTTCTCATCAAAATACATCAACTGAATTTCATACAGAACACGGTCCATTTACACAGGTTCCACTACCAGGACGAAGATCTAGTCTTGTATGGGTTGTTCATCCTTCCCGCGCTGAGGAATTATTAAATATAGAACCAAAAACAATTGCAAAAATGATCGAAAACCAAATGCAATCAATGCTTGGAAAGCTAAGCTTAGAAACATCAATTCAAGCATGGCCGATTTTCGGACTTCTTTCTCATCATTTTGCTGCTAATCGAACAATTTTAGTGGGTGAAGCCGCTCATGTTTTTCCCCCTATTGGGGCACAGGGATTAAATTTAGGATTCCGTGATGTCCAAACTTTAATTGATATTTTACCCAATAAAATATCCAATTCTAACTCTGAAATGATTGTTGCACATTATAACAAATGCCGCAAACCAGATATATTAATCCGAAGTGGAGCTGTTCATACACTGAACTCTGCTCTACTTTCTCATATGTTGCCTGTTCATATCATACGAAGCATTGGGCTTGGTTTGTTGCATAGTTTCCCACCATTACGTAATTTATTTATGCGCGAAGGAATGTATCCCGGTTATGGATTCAAGGAAATTATGCAAATATTTCCAACAAAATCATCAAAACAGCTCTACTAAGCAATAATGAATAATAACGTAAGATAAAAAATAATAAATTGTATTTTGAATCATATCTATTACTGATGTAAAAAAATATTTTTGTTCTTTCTAAGAAGTAACAAATTATATTAAAATAATTAATTATATTTATTGATTTATTTATAATAATAACATGTTTAATTAATATAACTGTAAATTATTTTTTATTAAAAATTATTATATTATTTAGTATGTTGATATGAAATAAGAGAAAACTGAATTATAGACTACAAATTAAATTATAAAGATATCTTGCTAAATCATAGCTGTTAAATTTAGAACTATAAATAAAATGAAAAATAATACCGTTTTGAAAAATTTATTTTATTAAATTAATTTTAATAAGAAAATAAATAAAAACAGTTTTATTTAATCAATATATTTTCAAAAATTTTTATTGTTAAGTATAATATTAAAAATAAAATCATCTTTGGAACCTGTTAGTAACACAGAGGTTAATGAAGTGTTGTTTCAACAAATGGTAACAAGATGACACTAAATAATTTTTTGAAATTAAGTACTTTTTTTATAATGATTGCATGTGTCTCGTTGATAGTCACGACTTCAATAAGTGAAGTTTTTTACCTTCCTTATTGTCAAACCTTTACCTATAGCTCTACTCAAAAGGTCACTAAAATAGGTCAGAACTCATTTACTGCTTCACAAGTTAAAAATTGTCTTATGCAAAATGGTTTTGAGAATATTAAACGATTGCGCTTAGATGACAATGGTATCTGGCGTGCTTTAGTAAAATTTAAAAAGTCCCATTTTTTCGTATCCGTTGACTATTCAGGAACAGTTAGCATTCAAAATGAAAGAAAAGAATATGATTGATTTAAAAACTTACAGCAACGTTTCTTTTCACAGCTGTAAGAAAAAAAAATTAAAAAAGTGCTACCATTCTATTAAAGAATTTGCTTTCATTGGCGGTTTAAATGGTAGCATATCAGGAGCTATCGCGGCAACTCTTGCAGCTTATGGTTATATTGCTCTTCCAGGATTTGGTCCAGTTATCGCAATGGGTATAGGAGTAGCACTTTCTGCCGGAATAATAATAGGAGCACTGATAGGATCAGGAATGGGAGGGAGTGTCGGTATATGCTGTATTTTATTGGGAAATTTATATGAATCATAATAATTTTTTCTCTTATAAATTTCATAATGAATAGAAATTTCTCGTCATTTTTTCTATGAAAAACAATTAAATCATCAACAAATTATATGTTCTTTTTTTGATGAAACGATTATCATATTATAAATGAAATAACATCTAACTTACTAAAATTCCTTATTTAATTTCTTATTATACCTCAAAAAGTAGATTTTTTAAAAGCATCTCTTGAAGAAATGTAAGTGAGATATAATTATCCATCCATAAAAGCTGTATTTTTTATAGATCAAAAAATAAAAGTTATGTTCAGAAATATATATAAACACACTTTAATTTATTTGCTCTTTCTAATAACAGAATATTTCTATGTAAATTATTTTTCTTAAAGTTAAATTTAAGACATTTATATAATATATCATTAATATAGATTGTTATTTATAGACAACAATATATTAAAATATAAGTATAAAGGTATTTTATGAAAAAAATATTATTATCATTATTGTTTTTTATGGCATTTTTAATTCATAAAAATTCTGCATTAGCACTATCAAAACAAGTAAATATTTATAAATTAGAATATAACAATTCCAAAAAGGCTATTGGTAGCATTAAAATTGAAGAAACCACATACGGTTTGATTTTCATCCCTAATTTATCTACTTTATCAGAAGGAATGCATGGTTTTCATGTACATGTAAATCCTTCATGTGATACAAAAGATGGCATAATTGGTGGAAGCGCAGGTGGACATTATGATCCGGAACATACCGGAAAACATTTAGGACCTTATAATGTCAATGGTCATCTTGGTGATTTACCAGTACTTTATGTTGATAAGCAGGGATATGCCATAATGAGCGTTCTTGCTCCACGATTAAAAAAAATCTCTGAAATTAAAGGGCGCTCTTTAGTCATTCATTTAGGGGCTGATAATCAATCAGATAAACCATTACCGCTTGGCGGAGGTGGTGCACGTTTAGCGTGCGGTATTATTGAAAAATAAAGAGAGTATTGTGGCAGACTGCGACAGTACACACTTCCTTTACCATAAGGTGTGAGAGAAATTTATTTTTTAAATCTATTTCAAGAAATTGAGTAAACTATGTGAATATTTTATAAAATTAATGTTTTTTTGAATGTTTACTTCGGATAACAAAAAGCTTAGTAATCATCAAAACGAACAGCAATGGAAATTAAAGAAATAGTAGTGTAAATTCTCCGTAAGAAGACTTCAATATGAGGAAGTGATATTTTCCATGCTTGATGTAAACAAAGCAAAAAAGTCGAATTTCACCCTCTATAATAGCAAATTTATAATAAATTATAATCATTAAGTCTAGTATCTAATGGAATCACGCTCAATGCACAAAATAGAACAGGCTTAAAACAGAATTTTTACTCTTCCCCTACTCAACCCTACTCATGAGGTACGTGAGAAAAATTTTAATTGATACAATATCAATATGAGATGGTTTGAAAGGATTGAATACTAGGATATTCATTCCCCTCATTTAAGTTTAAAGACTAATTATCATTAGTAAATCAACATATTATACCAATATAATAAGACAAATAAAATAGTTAGAGTAATTTTTCATCATTCTGAAAAAAGGCTTTTAAACAATAGAGTCTTTTTAAAAATACCCCTCATAGATACATATGATCCCAATCTAGAGGATGCATCTCACCAGTTTGATAAAATTGACGAATGAGCTTAATATAATCAAGAAAATCTTTGTTTTCTTCCACTAATCTATTAGCAGTATCCCAGTCAATATCACTACGTTCTTTGGCAGGAATTAATATCTCACTCTCGGAAGAGTTTTCCTTATTAAGTCTTATAAATCCAATTCCATGCAAACTTGAAAGCATCCGAAGCTCTTTTAATGTATCAACTCCTTCAATTTCACTAGCTACTAAATAACTCAAATTAGCCCATGAAGAATTACTAACTGTTTGAAAAAATGCTTTTCGTAAATTTGAACGATTGATGAGAATTTTTACTTCAAAAGACCAAAGCTTTGTCTTTTTATCAAAATATTGCAAAACACAGTCTTTGATTTCACGATTCCATTCCTTGCTTAAATCTTGCATCCCTACGAGATCTGGATAAAGCCATTTATTTCCGCCTGCACCATGTTTATTACGAGAACATTTCTCATTAATGCGCTTGCTATAAACTGCAAGCTCTGACCATAAAAATTTAGATAATAACGGATAAAGATCATGCTCTTTAACAGAGCTACCTTCTGTTCTACTCTTTGCATTGTCCTCTATTGCGTCAATTTCAGCACTATCTGTTTGTTTAGTAAAATAATATTGTCGCGGTCGTCCTTCAGTGGTTTTAATTTCTGAATAACGCTTTTGTAATTGAGGGCGCTGCGATCCTATTTCAGCAACAATTTGCTGAATAAGAGCTGCATCACTATTAAGGGGAGTGATTATTGCCGTTGAATGCTTTTGTTTTTGGCGGCATTTTTCTGGGTAATTTTCAAATATCCATTGAGCAATTTCTCGAGCTGTAAACTTTTTTGTCGGGTTTTTCTTTAAAAAATTAAAAACAGTGTTTGTTAAATTTAAAGTCATATGAAAAACTCCCCCTTTTATCCTCTGGGTATTTCATTATATTCAGGCGTTTTAAATGAAAGAACAATAAACTGTTTAAGTTTTAAAAAAAAAGAACATTTATCAAATTACTCAATAAAATTAAAATATTTTTTTAATTTATGACTATAACTCAAAGATCTTTTCACATAACGAAAATAAGATTGTACTTTTATAAAAAATTGTAAATGGACTACAAATTCCCATACAAAAGCATAATCTTGTATAACTTTTCTATACATTTTTCTTTTTATTTTAACGTCGTTAGAAAAAAGTTAAAAATAATTATTCAAACATTTGATTAAACCTCACACCCGTCAATTAAAAAACTTATGTGTTTTATTTTTGAAGCAAAAAGTTATGAGCTCTCAAGTATAGATTCTGAAATGGTAAACTCTGCACACAAACCTTCAAAACTACTATTTGCTTTAATAGCATCATGGGGAATAAGAACATAATACCATTTTTTATCGCCATAAGTCGCCGCATAGCGCGTTGCATGACAACACCATTGAACTGCAGCTTCTCTCTTTTTTAAAACAATAGGATTTTGCATTTCAGAGGCTTTTTTAGGCTCACAAAGATATTTGGCATCCTTCGTTTCTACAACAAAGTCTGGTTCATAGATTGATCCTTTATCATATTCTATCTTGAAAAAACCTCGAGCGGGTTTCATCCATTTCAAGACTTGTGCATCATCCTCTAATATTTGAGCAAATCGTAATTCCCCTTCTACTGAATCAAACTTTTGTAAAGGATAACAGCATTTTCTAAAGCCGCTGAATACAAGTTTTTTAATATCGCTTTTAATGGCAGGAATATTACGAAAGTCAAGAGGAGACGTCCCTTGCGGCAACACATAATGGATAGGTTGTAAAGTTGTAAAACCTCGTGTAACTTTAACCGCATAATCTTTTTGCGTTTCCCATTGATGTTCTCTTAATTGCGCAACAATAAAACTAGTAAGCTTGTGCTGATAGTGAATTAATACGTTCTCAACAGCTGTATCATTGGGTAAATAAGATCGGAAATGTTCTACTATCTGACTAGCTAATTTTCGTAATAAGAGCGTATGGTTATCATAATCGACAAAGTCATTATCAATCAAACCACGAATGATGTAGTTTTCAAGATAAGGCTCTTTGACATATTCATTCTTAGATGTGAGAAAAATGCTTTTATGGGTACGCAATTCTCGAATTAAAAGTTCTTTACTAACAGGTTGAAAATTTAAGTTTTCTAAATTTTCCAAATCAAAATCATAAAAACCATAAGTAACATCACGCGAAGGAATGAGTATAATATTTGGAATATCTATTATCAGTTCTGTTAATTGTTTTGTCAGAATTGTCAGCACTTTTGATACAAGAGACTTTTGTGATGAAGGCTTAATATTCATAACTTTATTAGCAATTTTTTCTTGTATCTGTGCAGAACAAAGCATTTGAGAACTTGGCAATTTATCATTCTCTTTGATAAGATCCCACGCGATCGCTGCAATATCTTGCTCTTCAGGTGTTAATGTAGGGGAATCTGTATGACGTAATATGATACCTTGTAAATCAGAAAATGCTCCATTTATATCGGAATTACGTATTACCATCGTTTGCATCAATAAAGCTTCTACTTGACTTGGAACTGTCACTATATCGGTCTTTTCAAAGGGGATATTCCCTCCTGTTCCAATCTCAATATGCTTTTTTATAATTGAGTTTGGATCGTTTGCACGATCAATAATATCTTGAAAACGATCATGCGCAATAATTGTTAAACGATCAATAGCTTCCACGCCTGTTCTATACCCATAAGGCAAACGCAATCCACGCCCAATTGTTTGCTCTGTTAAAATTTCTGAAGCCGATGCACGCAACGGTACAATAGTATAGAGATTCGTAACATCCCACCCCTCCTTTAATTTATTAACGTGAATAACAATTTCTGTTGAGTCATGAGAATCTTCAATTGCAATCAGCTTTTGAATATTTTGATCTTCTTCTATATTCGACTGTTTTGTATGAATCTCTATAACTTTTCCCTTATAAGCTCCTGCAAAAAAATCATCTGATTCCAATAAATCACGCAATTTCTGTGCATGATTTGTATCTTGAGCGACAACTAAAATAAAAGGCTTAACGAACTTTTTGTTATAATCTTTTGCATAGACAATTAAATCTGCTTTCACGTTTTCATGGGCATGAATTGCATCTTGTAATTTGATATGTTCTAATTGTTCAGATGTATAATTTTGAGGTTGAAAATCTTTACGTGTAGCAACAGCAGGCTCTTTTACAAAACCATCTCTCATAGCCTCTGCAAGTGAATAACTATAGACAACATTTTTAAAATCTACGGGTTTTGCACCTATTGTTTTTGGTGTCGCTGTAAGCTCTATTCCTAAAACAGGTTTTAACTCATTAATTGCTGCCGCACCAGCAGAAGCTCGATAACGATGTGCTTCATCCATTAACAAAACTAAATCAGGAAGATTTGCGAGATAATCAAAATAACTTTCACCAATCGTTTCTTGTAAGCGTTTAATTCGCGGAATACTAGATTTTAGTGCGCCTTTTTTATTATCCGTTGTATTAATTTTAGAAATATTAAAAATATTGATAAAGGCCGTATCTCCATTCTCAAACAAACGCTTTTGTCCTTGAATATGGTGTTCATCAACGCGAATACCTTTACCACTTTCATAATCTTCACCTGTAATAATAACGGGTCTATTGGCAATAAATTCACTCATTCCACTGAAAACATACTTCGGACTTTGGGGACTAAAATCCTGTTTTAACTTTTCATAAATAGTCAAATTTGGCGCTAAAACAAAAAAATGGCGACTACGACCTGTTAAATAAAGATAGCTGATAAAAGCCCCCATAAGTCGCGTTTTCCCAACACCCGTTGCTAAGGCAAAACAAAAAGAGGGAAAGTTTCGTTCAAAATCTTGTACAGAAGGATAAAGATTTTTTATCACTTCTAACTCTGCAACCAAATCAGCATTTTTAGAAAGCTCTATATTTTCTAAGATTTTTACCAAAATATTTAAAGATTCACGTTGAGGATCACGCAACGATAAGCGAGCAGAAATCCTTTTTTCAACAGTGTTCATGAAAAACTCCGCTTTTTATATATTATTCAAATAGATCTAATTCTGCTTGCGCAATATCTTTATTTTTGCTGTTTTCTTTTACCACAATTACTGGTTCAAGATTGGCTACATTTAAACTGTAATCGTCCCTTCCCCATTCGCATTTTTCTAATATTGCACGGGGGATTTTAGTGAGTGTCAGATTTTCAAAGGATGCTGATTTTGTATCAAAGGCTGTACCACAAATCAGCAACGTGCGATGAGAGCCTACCTCTTCACTCATTATACGGAGTTGTTCATGGGTCATAGCGCTTGTTGTGACATAAATATAATCTGTTTCGGTTGAATACCCTTGCATCCAATAATGATTTTCATCAGGTGCATAGGTAAATCCCATATGTTTGCACATTGCTTCTGAAAGCATCGCAGCATTATATTCGCGACGAATAATCCATTGTCCCCATGGATCCTTTTGCAACAGAGAAGGTGCAAGGCGATAATAACGGAATCCACCGCCACCTTGCCAATTGACACTTTTGGAAATTCCCCCTTGATCAGTTCCATCAATGACTTGTTTTAAACGAGGGATAATGTGGGTGTGACAATGTTCACCAAGTTCAATCATAATCCACTTTCTTCCCATTTTATGAGCAACAGCACCGGTTGTGCCGGAACCCGCAAAAGAATCTAAAACAAGATCACCAGGATTAGTGGCAAGTTGAATAATGCGTTCCATTAAACGTTCCGGTTTAGGAGTTGTAAAGACACTATCAGAATTGAAGACTTTGGCTTCTTTTTTTGCATCTTGATTATGGCCAACTTCCTGATAAGGCCAAATGGTCATTGAAACCATACCATTTTTTACCTCTGATAAAAAACGTTTCATAGAAGGAACATTACTTCCTGTTGGACCAAACCAAACACGATTATCTTCTAATAGCTTAGCAAATTTTTGTTTACTAACGCGCCAACTCGTTCCAGCAGGAGGCATCACACTGCGCCCAGAAGGCGTAACAATTTCATAAACATCTTTTAAATTCATAGTCTTAACTGAAAGATTATCTGATTTCCAAGGACCGCGAGGATCATTATCAGGATTTTTATAGCGCGCATCCATATCGCTTGAACGAGGAAGCAATTGAGGGCGCCAAATCGTTTTATCTTTAGCATAAACCATTATAAAATCATGATTATCAGAAAGCCATTTTGTATCATTTTGTGGAGCATATTTCTTTTGCCAAATAATATTGTTGATGAAATTTTGGCGACCAAAAATTTCATCCATCATCACTTTAAGATAAGCTTGTTCATCATCATCAATGGAAATCCAGATACTTCCATCATCCGCCAGTAAATGATGTAACAATTCTAGCCTATCTCTCATAAGGCTGAGCCATATGGAATGCTCTAAACCATCTTCATAATGTTCAAAGGCATTGCCTGTATTATAAGGCGGATCGATATAGATACATTTTACCTTCCCCATATATTCTTGTTCAAGCGCTTTGAGTGCGAGCAAATTGTCACCAAAAATAAGTTTATTATCAAAAATATCCTGGGATGATATTCGATGCGAAGCGTGATAAGATTTTTCAAGATCTTCTAATAAGATACGAGGCTCTAGTTTTGGGCGTTTTTCTTTTCCAATCCAAGTGAGTTCTAGTTTTTGTTTATTATAACTCATGCGATCGTCCTTAAATTCAAATGCTTGTGAAAAGTAAACAGCTTATTCATGAATGGCTAAATTAGAGTCTCTTAACAATACTTTTAGTACCATCCGACAGCAATTTGAGCTTCTTCTGACATACAATCAGGTGTCCATGGTGGATCAAAAGTCATAGTGACTTCAACATACGAAACCCCTTCAACTGCACTGACTGCATTTTCTACCCACCCTGGCATTTCACCCGCAACAGGACATCCCGGTGCTGTAAGAGTCATTTCAATTTTTACTGAACGATCATCTTCAATATCAATACGATAAATCAGTCCTAGCTCATAAATATCAGCAGGAATCTCTGGGTCATAAACTGTTTTGAGAGCAGCAATAATATCATTTGTCATACGATCAATTTCGTCTGCTGGAATTGCTGATATGTAAGATTTTTTATTTTCGCTTACAGTTTCAACGGATTCTGTAGAATGACGCTCTTCAATTGATTCAGCCATTAAAAAATGTCCTTGTTTCTTGCAATGCTTCTACTAATTGATCTATATCCTCTTGAGTGTTATACATGGCTAACGATGCGCGGCAAATAGATGTTAGACCAAAGCGCTGTAATAAAGGCTGTGCACAATGAGTTCCCGCACGTATCGCAACCCCTTTTCTATCAATAAACATAGCGATATCATGGGCGTGAATCCCTTCAATTGTAAATGATATAATAGCTCCTTTATTGGGAGAATGACCATAAATACGCAATGACTCAACCATTTTAAGTTTTTCCTGCGCATAAGCTAAAAGGGACCTCTCATGGGCATGAATCGTGCTACGACCTTTCTCTTGTATATAATCAATAGCCGCAGTTAATCCAATAGCTTCAACGATAGGAGGAGTGCCTGCTTCAAAACGGTAAGGAGGAGCATTATAAAAAACCTTATCGGTTGTTACCTCCTCGATCATTTCCCCTCCCCCTTGAAAAGGACGCATTTCTTCTAATCTATCTTCTTTACCGTACAAAACACCAATACCAGTGGGTCCATAAAGCTTATGACCTGTAAAGACATACCAATCACAATCGAGATCTTGCACATCAACGGTTAAATGTACTGCTCCTTGAGAACCATCAACAAGAACCGGAATAGAATTTTGATGTGCTAGCTTAATAATCTCTTTAACAGGAGGCACAGTTCCTAATATATTGGACATATGCGTTATAGCAACAAGCCGCGTTTTTTCGCTTAAAGATTTTTGGAAATCTTCAATGTGCAGAACACCATTTTCATCGACAGGAACAAAAATAAGTTTAACACCTTTTTGTTCACGGAGAAAATGCCAAGGAATAATATTTGAATGATGTTCCATGATCGTTAGAACAACCTCATCACCTTCCTTGAGTTTGGGTATAGCCCAACCATAAGCAACAGTATTAATAGCTTCTGTTGCATTTTTCGTAAAAACAATTTCTTCAGCTTTTTGAGCATTTAGAAAAACACGAACGGTTTCACGAGAATTTTCATAGGATTGTGTTGCTATATTGGCTAAAAAATACATTCCCCTATGCACATTAGCATAACTATAGTGATAATAATTATTCATTGCATTGAGTACTGACATTGGTTTTTGGGCAGAAGCACTACTATCAAGATATGCTAATCGCTTTCCATAAACTTGATGGTGCAAAATAGGAAAATCACGCCGAATTTCTTCGACATTATAAGTAAATGTTTGTACGTTATTTTCCATTTTTTCTACCTTAAACATTTTTTTCAAGCCATTTACTAATGATATTCTCCAAAACGATTTGAATATTATCTTGCTTGATGTCATCAATGAGCTCAGAGATAAATCCTTTAATCAAAAGTGCTCGCGCCGTTTTAAATGGGATACCACGTGTCATAAGATAAAAAAGATAATCATGATTAATATTAGCAACTGTTGCACCATGACCACATGCAACATCATCAGCAAAAATCTCCAGTTCAGGCTTTGCATTAAATTCTGCATCATCTGAAAGAATAAGGCTATTACAAGCCATGCGTGCATCTGTTTTTTGCGCTTTTTGAGAAACACGTATTATTCCTTGGAAAACACCAACAGCCTTATCTGTAACCACATTGCGTATAATTTCGGTTGATGTTGATTTTTCTTCCACGTGACGAACAGTCATTGTAAGATCACTATGTGTTTGTCCTGATAATAAATTTATGACGCGTAATTGAAAATCAGATTCTTCTCCCTGTAATTCAATATCGATTTCTTGGCGATTTAATTGACTCCCTATATTAATGACATAAAGTGATAACTTCGCTCTTTGATCAAGAACAGCACAAAATCGACCAAATTGTGTAGAATTAAAATCACGATTGCGAATGAGAATCCACGTAACATCACTATCAGCAGCAACATTTAATGAAAATATTGAACTGACAAAGGTATCTTTATCATTGCCAACCTGATGTTCAATAAACATAACTTGACTATTTTTATCAACTTTTATATCCGAAAAAATATGAGATTGTCCCCCCATTTGTATATTTTGTAATTCAATGGGGATATTTAACTTTGTATTTTCAGGGATGTGAAAAAGCCAACCATCTGTAACAAAAGCTGTATTTAACTGTCCAATAAAATCTTCATCAGAAATGTTTTGATTTATCTGTACAGAATTATCTTCTAATGCGTCTGAAAGGCGTTTTACTGCAATGTTGTCTACCTTTGACTCTATCGATGTTTTTCCATTGTTTATGGAGAAAACAGCACTTTCTGAAAGCAATGCATCAACCAATTGATTGTCTTGAACTTTTGAAAAATTGCTAATAGACTTCAGTAAGGTACGCAGATTGGTATAATGCCAACTTTCGATTTTACGGGAAGGAAGCCGTGTCATTTGAAACTGCTCAATAGTTTTCTTGCGGATTTCCTGTACAGCTTTATCACCAGGTAAGTGGTTTACATACTGATTGAAATTACTGAGTATATTTTCTTCAACCGCTAACAAGTTTTGCTGTGCATTCATATTTAATAACCTCAAACCGCTTCCCTAATAAGATCAGCATACCCATTTTGCTCTAAATAAAGCGCTAAGGATTTATCACCGCTTTTGATAATTTGTCCTTTATAAAGAACATGTACCGTATCAGGAATAATATAATTAAGCAGCCGTTGATAATGGGTAATCACCAAAAATGAACGTTTTGAATCCCGAAGTTTATTAACACCATCTGCAACAATTTTTAGTGCATCAATATCTAAACCAGAATCCGTTTCATCTAAAATGCAAAGTGTAGGTTCAAGAAGTGCCATTTGTAAAATTTCAGCGCGTTTTTTTTCTCCACCTGAAAAACCTACATTTAATGGACGCTTTAGCATATCCATATCTATTTCAAGTTTGGCTGAAACTTCTTTAACACATTTTATAAATTCAGGAATTTTAAGTTCTTCGTCACCTCGCGCTTTGCGTTGAGAATTCATCGCAACTTTTAAAAATTCCATTGTTGCTACCCCTGGTATTTCCATTGGATATTGAAATGCAAGAAAAACACCATATGCAGCACGTTCTGCTGGATCCATTTCTAAAAGTGATTGTCCATTATAGAGAATATCTCCTTCTGTTATTTCATAATCATCACGACCAGCAAGCAAATAAGATAAAGTTGATTTTCCGGCTCCATTTTGTCCCATGATAGCGGCAACTTCTCCATCTTGAACTGTCAAGTTTAAACCACGAATAATTTCTGTATCGGTTTCAGCAATACGGGCGTGCAAATTTTTGATCTCTAACATAATTTAATCCTGTTTTGGCTGTTTTTCAGATATCAATGCGTATTATTTTACCTTAGCATCCATCTACTTTTGTAATTACCATAGAGGTCATTTTTAGCATTATGTGCTACCGTTACAGCCTTTTTACATAAAGTCTTCTATTTATCTAATTAAATAAAATTATCCAACACTACCTTCAAGGCTAATACTAATAAGCTTTTGTGCTTCGACAGCAAATTCCATGGGAAGTTTTTGAATGACCTCTTTTACAAAACCATTTACAATTAATGCGATAGCTTCTTCTTCGGGAATTCCTCTTTGCATAACATAAAAAAGTTGGTCATCAGAAATTTTTGATGTTGTGGCTTCATGTTCAAACTGAGCTGTTGCATTTTTTGCTTCAATATAAGGAACTGTATGCGCACCACAATCATTTCCGATTAACAAACTATCACATTGCGTAAAGTTACGCGCATTTTGTGCTTTTCGATGCGCTGTGACTTGTCCCCGATAAGTGTTATTTGAAAAACCTGCAGAAATACCTTTGGAAATAATGCGACTGGATGTATTCTCTCCCAAATGAATCATTTTTGTACCAGAATCAATTTGTTGATAACCGTTTGCAACAGCAATAGAATAAAATTCTCCACGCGCATTATTACCACGGAGTAAGCAGGATGGATATTTCCAAGTAATCGCAGAACCAGTCTCAACTTGTGTCCATGAAATTTTAGAGCTATCACCTCGACAATCTCCACGCTTCGTCACAAAATTATAAATACCGCCCTTTCCATCTTTATCGCCAGGATACCAGTTTTGTACTGTAGAATATTTAATCTCTGCATTTTCAAGGGCAATAAGCTCAACAACAGCAGCATGAAGTTGGTTTTCATCACGTTGGGGTGCTGTACACCCTTCAAGATAAGAAACATAGGAATCTTCAGCGGCGATAATCAATGTTCGTTCAAATTGGCCAGTGTTGCGTTCATTAATCCTAAAATAAGTTGAAAGCTCCATAGGACAACGAACCCCTTTAGGAATATAAACAAATGAACCATCTGTAAAGACAGCTGCATTTAAGGCCGCATAATAATTATCACTTATAGGTACAACTGTTCCTAAATATTCTTTAATAAGCTCAGAATGTTCAATAATCGCCTCTGAAATAGAACAAAAAATCACACCAGCACGTGCCAGCTCTTTTTTGAATGTTGTTACAACAGAAACAGAATCAAAGACTGCATCAACAGCCACCTGCCCCGATACAGACATACTGTCATCAAAAGTGGAGGGATCAGACTGTTTTCTTACTCCTGCCAAAATCTCTTGTTCTTTAAGGGGAATGCCAAGTTTTTCGTACGTTGCTAATAACTCAGGATCCACTTCATCCAAAGATTTTGGTCCTGTATGATTTTTTGGAGCAGCATAATAATAAAGCTCCTGAAAATCAATTTTAGGATATTCAAGACGCGCCCAATGAGGCTCTTGCATTGTCAGCCAACGGCGGTAAGCTTTTAAGCGCCATGTTAGCATCCATTCAGGCTCATTTTTTTTAGCGGAAATAAATTTGATAATATCCTCATTTAAGCCTTTTGGAGCTTTATCGGTTTCAATATTGGTTTCAAAACCATATTTATATTGGTCAACATCTATTTCACGTACTTGGCGTATCGTTTCTTGTACTGCCGGCATAAATTTTCTCCATTTTTTGGCGTCAAAAACCGGTAACTAAAGTCTTGTTTTTTACAAGATTAAAGTAAGCAAGTTATCTCCTAGGCTATAGGTAAAGCGCAAAAATTTCAATCAAACTTATTTTATTTTTAAAATAATTCTAATTTTTATAACTTTCTGATGATAAATCTTCCCCTTTTTTCCTGCTTATAATTTGAGAAAAAAACGACAGAAAATCATCAATATCTTCAGAAGTTGTGCCACGCCCTAGCGAAATGCGAATGGCACCATTTGGAACATGATACCCCATTGCCTCCAACACTTTGCTTTGTTTTACTTTTCCCGAAGAACAGGCAGAGCCGGATGATAAAGAAAACCCTTCTAAATCAAAAGCAATTTGCATCGTTTCAGCTTTTATATTTTTCACGGTAAAGTAAGTTGTATTTGGCAAACGTTGAACTCTTTTGCCAAAAATCTCAACATTTTTACTTATTTTTTGTAGTCCAGCTTCTAATTTATTGCGTAAATATATTAACTGTTTTATTTCCTCCTGTGTGAAGCAATCAGTCATTGCTGCCCCAAAAGCAGCAATAAGGGGCAATGCTTCTGTTCCTCCACGGAGACCTTTTTCTTGTCCTCCTCCAATAATAAGAGGGTGTGGCATGAGAAGATTACCACATGAAACAAAAGCACCAATTCCTTTAGGACCGCCAATTTTATGGGCAGACAGTATAAAAAAGTCTCCTCCTAACTGATGAATATCCACAAAATTTTTATCTACATATTGTGTCAAATCAACTATAAGAGTGCCTCCTAAATCCCGAACAATAGCGGCGATTTCTGTTAACGGTTGAATAACACCCGTTTCACTATTTGCAGCTTGAATAGCAACAAGAGGTAAACCTTTTGTTTTATCGTGAACCGTTAAGAGTGATGTTAATTTATCTTGTTGTATGAGCCCATCTTGATCAACATCAATGACGCTTATCAATTCTTTAGAAAAACGTCCTCCCTCTGCAACAGAGGGATGTTCAGTCGCTCCAAGGTAAAGATGAGAAAATTTAACTTTTGCTTTCCCCATATTGTAAAAAGGTGTTAACAAAGTCATTGCGGCTTCACTCGCACCAGAGGTAAATACCACGTGATCTGGATCTGTTTTAAGATTTTCAGCGATTTGCCGACGGGACTTTTGCAACAAAGTTTTAGCGGCACGCCCTTCCTTATGAACCGATGATGGATTACCAAATATCTCTAAAGATTCCAGTAACGCTATCCGTGCCACTTTTTTGAGCGGTGTTGTTGCGTTATGATCAAAATATCGGCGTTTTATAACCATTTTACATCGCAATCATTAATCTTATGAATTGATTGAAAAAATAGCGCATTTTTCTTGAAAAGTGCACTAAAAAAAGAATATCTAATAATTATTTAAGAGATTCTATGGTAAAAGTCGACCAGGGTCAAAGAGAGCCTTTTATTGCATTAAGGAGCATTTTATGCCAGAAATTATTTTTAACGGTCCCGCGGGTCGGCTCGAAGGGCGTTATCAACCTTCACAACAAAAAAATGCACCCATTGCGATCATTTTGCATCCTCATCCCCAATTTGGTGGAACTATGAATCATAAAATTGTCTATGACCTCTTTTATATGTTCCAACAACGTGGCTTTACAACTTTACGTTTTAACTTTCGTGGTATTGGTCGTAGTCAGGGTGAATTTGATTATGGAATAGGAGAACTTTCAGATGCTGCTGCTGCTCTCGATTGGGTGCAGACACAACATCCAGACTCTAAAAATTGTTGGGTAGCAGGATACTCATTTGGAGCATGGATTGGTATGCAGCTTTTAATGCGCCGACCGGAAATTGAGGGATTTATCTCAGTTGCCCCTCAGCCTAATGTTTATGACTTTTCATTTCTTGCACCTTGTCCCTCTTCTGGACTTATCATTCATGGCGGTATCGATAAAGTTGCCCCTCCAAAAGATGTTCAAATACTTGTCGATAAATTAAAAACACAAAAAGGTATCATCATTACACAAGAAATATTGGAAGAGGCTAATCACTTTTTCAGTGGATGTCATGAAAAACTTATTGAACGATGTGCCCACTATTTGGATAACCATATCTCCAATGAACTTCTCGCTCCTCCTCCTGAAATACTTTCACTAACTTAGGAAAATACGATAGATTTATAAAAAATTAGCAAAAATCGTCTCTGATCATAACAAAGTAATTTTTTTAGTCTGCATTTAAAATTTTTCTAAATTTTATTTCAGGATAGAAATGAGAATAACAGAACACCTTTTTTCTATTACTAAGAAGTTTCTTTTTTAGCGTAAAAAAGAAATAATACCTGTATTATTATCTTTATACTACCAATATGTCTCTTTCTCTTGTGAGGTGTGCGTCAGTTATGATAGATAACGCATTAATAATTCGTTATATAATCGCCTATTATATACAATAAATGCACTCTTAAATTAGGAAATTAAATCTGTGTTTGCCTTTAAATCTGATTTTTTACACATTATGAGCGAACGTGGTTTTATCCACCAAATTTCAGATGAAAAAGGCTTAGATGATCTTTTTTCAAAAGAAACTGTAAGCGCTTATACTGGATTTGACCCAACAGCATCGAGTTTACATGCTGGAAGTCTTCTTCAGATTATGATGCTTTATTGGTTACAAAAAACGGGTCATCGCCCCATTGCTTTAATGGGTGGAGGAACCGGATTGATTGGTGATCCTTCTTTCAAAGACGAAGCGCGACGCCTTCTGACACAAGATGATATTGCTGCAAATATTGATGGTATTAAAAAGGTATTTGCTAACTATTTGACATTCGGTGACCGAGAAACCGATGCTTGTATTGTGAATAATGCTGAATGGTTATGCAATTTAAACTACTTAGAATTTTTGCGTGATGTAGGAAAGCATTTTTCTGTCAACCGTATGTTGTCATTTGATTCTGTCAGACTCAGACTTGAGCGTGAGCACTCTTTGTCATTCTTAGAGTTTAATTATATGATTCTGCAAGCTTATGACTTTGTTGAACTTTATAAACGTTATGGGTTGCGTATGCAAATGGGGGGCTCTGATCAGTGGGGCAACATTATTAACGGAATCGAATTAGGACATCGTTTAGGAACACCGCAATTATATGCGTTAACATCACCATTGCTGACAACCTCTTCCGGTGCCAAAATGGGTAAATCATTGAATGGGGCTGTATGGCTAAATGCGGATAAACTTTCACCTTATCAATTTTGGCAATACTGGCGCAATACAGAAGATGCTGATGTAACACGATTTCTAAAGCTCTATACTCCATTGCCGATGGATGAGATTCTTAAACTTTCTCTATTACAAGGAACTGAAATTAACGAAGCAAAAAAAATTCTTGCAACAGAAATTACAGCAATGTTGCATGGACGTGTTCTTGCTGATGCAGCAGCAGAAACGGCTCGCAAGACGTTTGAAGAAAAAACTCTGGGAGAAAATCTTCCAACTGTTGAAATTAATGCCTCAGAATTAAAAAAAGGTGTTGGATTGCTCACTCTTTTAGTACAAGCAGGACTCGCTAGATCGAATAGTGAGGCACGCCGACACGTTCAAGGTGGAGGTGTCCGTGTAAATGATCAAATTATTGAGGATGAAACACATCTTATTATTGAAAGGGATGTCAGTGCAGAAGGAACCATTAAACTTTCTTTTGGTAAGAAAAAACATGTTGTGATGAAACCAGTATAATCTTTTGCTGTTTTGTTTATGTTGTTCACGTCGAGCTTGTTCTTTCAATTCAATCGTTGTGATAGGGCGAGTTTTGTTAGGAAAATAAAGGTCTCTTCAAAACAATAATATTTCTAGAGAGTTGAATAGTTCTTTTCTTCTGTGTACTCTGATATTTTATACCTGTTACACAAAAAAGAAAGATGAAAACAATGACAAGACCAATGAAAGGTGCTCTTGCTCCTGATTTTACTTTGCCGCGCGATGGAGGAGAGACAGTGTGTCTTTCTGACTTTAAAGGAAAGCCTGTTGTTTTATATTTTTATCCAAAAGATGACACCAGTGGTTGCACAAGTGAAGCACTTGATTTCACAAAATTAAAGATGAAATTTGATGAAATCGGTGTTGCTGTTATTGGAATCTCTCCAGATAATGTAAAAAAACATGATAAATTTAAAATAAAACATGAACTTGATGTCATCTTGGTTTCTGATGAAGAAAAAACGACCCTCGAAGCTTATGGTGTTTGGGTTGAGAAAAGCATGTATGGACGCAAATATATGGGAGTTGAACGGAGCACTTTTTTAATTGATGCAAATGGAATAATAGTAGAAGAATGGCGCAAAGTAAGCGTATCTGGGCATGCTGAAAATGTTTTAGCTACTGCAACACTTTTATATCATAATGGTAACTTGTAAATTGAGTGTTTGATTTACCTTCAAAAGCAAAAGTTATTTCCCCTAATTGATTTTAGTTTTTCAATGGATTCAATTTTTACAATATATTGATTTATAAGGATAATGAATTGTTTTACATTTATATTAGTCCCCTGAATATCGCAAATTTTTTTTATTTCAGATTCTTCCTATCACTTGCAATATCATAAGCAGAATTAGCGTGTGAGAAAAAATTGAAGAAAGAAACAAGAAAATCCCCCTTTAAACCTTTAAAGTATCAAAGGCTATATAACATCACAGCATCCATAAAACGAACAGCTTAAGAAAAAATCTACATGGCTTGAAGGAAGGATATGTAATTAACGAATATCCTCAATTTTTTTGTCTTTTCCATAAATGCGCCGTGCGAGTGCTGCCTCTATAAATGCATCTAAATTACCATTAAGTACGGATTGTGGATCCGTATTTTCAATTCCTGTACGCAAATCTTTGACAAGCTGATAGGGTTGAAGAACATAAGATCTAATTTGATGTCCCCATCCGATTTCTGTTTTAGAAGATTCAGCAGCATTGGTTTCTTCTTCTCTTTTTTTAAGCTCTTCTTCATAAAGCCGTGCACGCAACATCGACCAAGCCGTAGCGCGATTTTTATGTTGAGAACGCTCTGTTTGACATTGAACAACAATACCCGTTTTTATATGTGTGATGCGAACAGCAGAATCTGTCGTGTTAACATGTTGTCCTCCTGCTCCAGATGCACGATATGTATCAATACGCACATCTGCCTCTGAAACATCAACTTCAATATTGTCATCAATAACTGGATAAACCCAAATGCTTGCAAAAGAGGTATGGCGCTTTGCATTCGAATCAAATGGAGAAATCCGCACTAAGCGATGAACACCTGATTCTGTTTTTAACATTCCATAAGCATTATGCCCTTTTACAAGAATAGTCGCTGACTTTATTCCTGCTTCTTCTCCATCATGAATTTCTAAAATTTCAACCTTCATTTCATGCTGTTCAGCCCATCGCATATACATACGTAAGAGCATAGAAGCCCAATCTTGGCTTTCTGTTCCCCCTGCTCCAGCATGAACTTCTAAATAGGTATCATTCGGATCTGCCTCTCCTGAAAGAAGTACGTCAATTTGCCTTTTATCTATCTCATTTTTAAGATTACGTATTGATCTTTCTGCATCAGCGATAATTTCCACATCACTTTCTTCTTCGCCCATCGCAATAAGCTCAATGCATTCTTCAAGTGTTTTTGTAAATGATAAAAGACCATTGATTGAATCATCAAGACGTTGACGCTCACGCATCATATCCTGTGCTCGTTGTGCATCATCCCATAATGATGGATCTTCCGCTTTTTGATTAAGATATTCAAGACGCTTTAGTGATTGATCCCAGTCAAAGATGCCCCCTTAGCAATTGTATTGCTTTCTGGATTTCATCAACTAATGTTTCTATTTCTGCTCGCATAATTTAACACCGTATTTTTAAAAACTCTTTTTGGTTGTGTCTCTTAGCATTTTATACAAATTTAATAGCTGCTATCAGAAAATGGTACAGTTCTATCACTCTATTTATAGAACCGACATTGTAAAAAAGAGATAAAAACCATGACTCATGGCAAAAGGAGATTTTGTCGATTAATACAGCCCACCTGTCCCACTTTCAAGTGCTTTGTTGACTTGTGGAGAAGTCGTTACTGCAGGAACACCTTCTTGAAAAGAATTTGTACTCCCAATAACTTGATATATATCAGCAGGCCCAGTCCCTGGTTTAAATGCTTCTATAATGACATCTTGATCTCCTCTTTCGGCAAGCATTCCTGTTTTCCGATTAATTGGCATTAAAATCATACCTTTTGGCATCTTAAAGGGAACATCTGGCTTCCCTTTAAGAGCATCTGCCATAAAATCACCAAAAATAGGTGCAGCTAATGAACTTCCTGTTCCATTATATCCTAACGGAGCTGGTTGATCATAACCGACAAAAATACCAACGACAATGTCAGGAGTAAATCCCATAAACCAGACATCCTTAGAGTCATTGGTTGTTCCTGTTTTAGCGGCAATATGTCGATTAAGATAACGTAAACGTGCCGCAGTACCACGCTGAACAACCCCTTCCATCATCGATGTAATTTGATAAGCCGTCATAGGGTCAAGAACTTGATCTCGCTCATCAATCAATGTGGGTTCACTTTGATTATTCCATGAATTCGTATTACAATTTTCGCAAATACGATCATCATGACGATAAATTGTCTTCCCATAACGATCTTGAATTCTGTCTATCAGAGAAGGTTTAATAGAGCGTCCGCCATTGGCAATAACGGAATAAGCTGTAACCATTCGTAATACTGTTGTTTCGCCAGCCCCTAAAGCCATGGGAAGATAAGGCTGCAATTTATCTACGATCCCAAAGCGTTCTGCATATTCAGCGACAAGAGGCATTCCCATATCATTGGCAAGCCGTATTGTCATAAGATTACGAGAACGCTCAATACCATAACGCAACGTTGAAGGTCCTGCAAAGGTACCCCCATAATTTTTGGGTTGCCAAACTTCACCATTATATTGACGAACTTCAATGGGGCCATCTAAAACAACGGATGCTGGTGTATATCCGTTATCAAGAGCTGCTGCATAAACAAAAGGCTTAAAAGCAGACCCCGGTTGGCGATAAGCTTGGGTTGCACGATTGAATTCAGATGCTGCAAAAGAAAATCCTCCCACCATAGCAAGAACGCGCCCTGTATGAGGTTCCATAGCAACAATTGCACCTTCAACCTTTGGAATTTGTTGTAAACGATAAGTGTTGTTTGTATTAGATAGTTTTTCAACAAAAATGACATCCCCAACTTGCAGAACATGAGATAAGCTCTGAACAGTTTTTCGATAACCATTTTCTTTTACAACATGGAGTGCCCATTTTGAATCAGCTTCAGATAAAACAGCAATTTCCCGTTTTTTTGATAATATACCTGAAGCTTCGCGCTGTGGCTGTAAACCAATCTCTACTTTATTGAGATTAGTAGAAAGAACAACAGCTAAACGCCATTCAGGAACATCACTTAGCCCTGTGATATCTGCAAGTTCTGTCCCCCAATCACCTTTCTCATCAATATGCGCATAAGCTCCACGCCATCCTTGCGCATGATCAAATCTAATTAATCCATCGTGCAAAGCACGTCGCGCAATAAGTTGTAAATGCGGATCAAGCGTTGTACGAATGGAAAGCCCACCTTCATAAAGTGTTTTAGCCCCATAGCGATGTATTAAACGACGCCGTACTTCTTCAGTAAAATAATCAGCCGCAAAAACATAGCTATCACTCCCACGTATTGTCGCTCCTAAAGGTTTAGCTTTCGCTTTTTCACCTTGTTCACGCGTTACATATCCATTTGCAATCATCCGGTCTATAACCCAATTACGCCGATCAATAGCACGTTGTGTATTCTTAAATGGATCATAATTTGCTGGTCCTTTTGGAAGAGCAGCCAAATAAGCACATTGTTCTAGCGTCAGGTCATTGACGGATTTATTGAAATAGGTCAATGAAGCAGCAGCTATGCCATAAGTGCCACGACCCAGATAAATTTCATTGAGATAAAGTTCGAGAATATGATCTTTTGAATAAGTTTTCTCAATACGCATTGCTAAAATAGCTTCCTTAAATTTACGTTCTAACGTTGTTTCTGAACTTAAAAGGAAGTTTTTAGCGACTTGTTGCGTTATAGTTGATGCCCCCTCTGGACGTCTTCCAGAACCAATATTACGAATATTATTGATCAAAGCTCGAGAAAGTCCTTCAGGATCTAAACCAAAATGATGATAAAAGTTTTTGTCTTCAGCTGAAATGAAAGCATTTATAACAAGCTTTGGTATTGATTGAATCGGTAAATAGAGGCGATGTTTTGTTGCAAACTCTGCCATAAGACGGCCATCAGAAGCATGGACACGGGTCATTACCGGCGGCTCATAAAGTGAAAGAACTTCATAATCAGGGAGTGCATTTGCTTGACCACTGGTCATAACACCCCACGTTATTGCACCATAAAGTCCAATAGCAATAAAAAAACGAAGAAGATATCTTAAAAAAATCATCATAAAAACGGCTATCGCTTTCTTAAGAATTAATTAAAGAAAAAATACGTTACTTCAAACACACCAAGTGGATATCACCACAAGATTGAGATCAAGAGAAATTGTTTTCTATCTTTTATTTATACCAGGGTACACTAGAAGCCCATATTGATACTCTATTTTCTCATAAATTTAAAGAGGCTGTATCATTTTCTGCCTATAATCAGCAAATTGACGAATAGAATGAGCAATAGAGGCTGCCATTTGTTTTCTCCAATGAGGATCATTTAATAACTTTTCATCCTCTTTATTGGATAAATAACCTATCTCTATCAAGACTGAGGGTATATCTGAAGCTCTTAAAACTTGAAAATTAGCATACCGATGTGGGTTATTAATCAAGTTAATATGATTCTTTGATAAACTTGAAATAACACTATTTGCAAAATTAACCGAAAATGTATGTGTTTCACGTCGTGTAAGATCCATCAAAATATCTGTAACTTCGAGCGTTTCATCTGCAGGCAAACCATCAAGCAAATCAACTTTATTTTCATTTTCAGCTAAAGATTTTGCAATGGCATCAGAGGCTTTATCTGATATGGTATACACTGTGGCACCGCGAAGAGAATGTAGATCAATCGTATCTGCGTGAATAGATATAAAAAGATCAGCATCAAACTCTTGCGCTTTTTTAACTCTTTCACTTAGTCTTAAAAAAATATTGGAATCTCGTGTTAAAGCAACGGTAATATGAGAATCCTTTTGTAATTCGTCTCGCAATGCACGCGCAAAGTCTAAAGTCACATCTTTTTCTAAAATTCCAGTAACACCCCGTGCACCGCCATCAATACCACCATGACCAGGATCAAGAACAACACGGAAATTATATGCTGGCATTAACTGTGTTTTTGTATCAAAATTGCTTCTTTGCTGTTTTTTTAATATCTCATCAAATTTTTCTTGTGTACTTTTACGAATATCAATCAGCAACTGCCATAAACCATTATTTAATTTTTTTACGACATTTTTTTCAACCACAAAAGCCGTTTTACTTGTCAAAATAATGCGTGAAGTCTGTATGTCAGAGAAAGCATAACGCACATCTGAAAGCATAACGGATAATGTATTCCGTTTCTTTAAAGGCGTATTTTGCATCGAAAAGTCAATTGTAGGTAAATTGATAACCAAACGTGCGGGCCTGTCAAAAATCTGTAAACGAACATTTGGTTTTGAATTAAAAACCGCAATAATACGCGTATGAATACTATCACCAATGGTTCGAAAATTAATAAGTCTCAGAGGATCTGCGGCTTGAACACTAGTTTGGAGTAGCAAAAAAGATAATAAAAAGTATGTGACGAGCACAATAACATCCCCATAAGCTGTTTTCAGCTTTTTGGTAAAAAAAACTCTTATCATAAGCAAAATACTCTACATTACCTTTGTAATAATTTATCTTGGTTACATAAAACGATACACCAATTTATTATCTATTTTTCAATAAAAGCTAAATAAACACCTCAAAACGAAATTAAGGTCATAAAGATATTATAATTATACATGATTTACATTGTTACTTGCCAAACGCATGATATCAACATAAAAGAATATTTATGCTTCCTAGCTGATAATAGTCATCTAAATTATCTGTAACTCATATTAAGTTGTCTTTAGAAGTTTTTTGTCTATTATGCGTTGAGACTTTTTTATGGATGAAAAATTTCTATGTTGTAACATTAGGATTGCATTACTTAAGATTCGTTGGTTCGGATATCCGAACTGTTTTAAAGATTATTTTACCGGAGACTTTTAAGAAAATATGAGTCATAAAAAACAGATGGAAATAATGATGAGAAATGGTGTAAATGCAGTCATGCCTTTGCACGTGGTGTTTCGTCCTGTTTTTCTGGTACCTCCCTTTTATGGCAGACAGCCTTTTATGTTTACGAATAGTTATGGCATTCGTTTGAATAAAATTGTGCATGTCGCCTTCAGGATATTAACTTATGTCAAACAAAATGCTTATAGATGCCTCCCATCCGGAGGAAACACGTGTTGTTGTTGTTCACGGCAACAAAATTGAAGAACTTGATTTTGAATCAGAACATAGAAAACAGCTCAAGGGGAATATTTATCTCGCACGTATTACGCGTGTAGAACCGTCTCTCCAAGCGGCTTTTGTTGAATATGGTGGAAACCGACATGGTTTTTTAACATTTTCTGAAATTCATCCTGATTATTATCAAATTCCTATTGCTGATCGCCTTGCTCTTCTTGAAGAAGAAGAAAAAGAAGCTGTAGGAGAAAATTCTGTAGATACCTTTACGGAAGAAGCAACTAAAAATAAAAAACGCTCCAGAAGAACAAAAAAAAGTGAAAAAAACAATATTATAGCAGCCGATATTGAAAATGATATCACATCTGAAGCGATAATAATTGATAATACAGAAGAAGCATTAAATGCCAATATCTCTTATGATGAGATTGAAATGGTCGGTGCTGAGGACATCCGTGAAGAGCTCCCGATTTATCAAAGAAAACAAGGGCGCCAGTATAAAATTCAAGAAGTCATTAAACGACGTCAAATTTTGTTGGTACAAGTTATCAAAGAAGAGCGTGGTAATAAAGGTGCTGCCCTTACAACATATCTATCTCTAGCTGGTCGTTACTCTGTTCTAATGCCCAACACAGCACGTGGTGGTGGTATTTCACGAAAAATTACGAACGTACAAGACCGTAAGCGTCTTAAAGAAATCGTAAAAGAATTAGCCGTTCCAAAAGGTATGGGCGTTATCTTACGAACCGCTGGTGCCAATAGAACAAAAGCTGAAATTAAACGTGATTATGAATATCTTATGCGGTTATGGGATACTATTCGCACTTTGACACTCGAGTCAACGGCGCCATGCCTTGTCCATGAAGAAAGCAATCTCATCAAGCGTTCTATACGAGATCTTTATAATAAGAACATTAGTGAAATTCTTGTCTCTGGAGACCAAGGATATCGTGAAGCGAAAGACTTTATGCGTATGCTCATGCCAAGTCATGCAAAAGTTGTGCAACCTTACCGTGATCCTACGCCCATTTTTGCAAGAAATAATATTGAAATTCAACTTGATAAAATGTTGCAACCACAGGTTTCTTTAAAATCTGGTGGTTATCTTGTTATTAATCAAACAGAAGCACTTGTTGCTATTGACGTAAATTCTGGCCGCTCTACGAAAGAATTCTCTGTCGAAAAGACAGCCTTACAAACTAACCTTGAAGCTGCTGAAGAAGTAGCGCGTCAATTACGCTTGCGTGACCTTGCTGGTTTAATTGTGATTGATTTTATTGATATGCTTGAAGAACGCAATGTGAAGCTGGTCGAAAAAAAATTAAAAGATTGTTTAAAAAACGATCGTGCTCGTATTCAAGTAGGTCATATTTCACACTTCGGCCTTTTAGAAATGAGTCGTCAACGTATTCGCATATCGGTTTTAGAAAGTACGACACAGCCCTGCCCACATTGCGCAGGAACAGGAAATATACGTTCTGAATCATCAATTGCGTTACATGTCATGCGCTCAATTGAAGAATATCTTCTTCATAATTCGCAACATAATATTATCGTGCGCACCCCCGTAGCAACAGCGCTTTATGTATTAAATCATAAACGCAATATTCTTGTTAATTTAGAAGCTCGCTTTAAACTTAATATTAGTATTGAAGCAGATGATAGTATTGGAACACAACATCTTGTTATTTCTAAAGGCTCAATAGCAGAGAGAATTTCTCAATCTTCATTGGAAGATGACAATAAGCAAGAAATTGAAGATTCTGTTTTCATAAAAAGTGAATCTATTGAAAATCCTTCTCCCATTGAAACAAACCAAAAGCGTCGGCGCAAAAATCGTCACGGTGAAATTACTGATCATTCTCTCTCCAACGTTCATAAAAAAGAAGATACCTTAAATGATGATTCTTATCGTCGAGGACGTCGTCGAGGACGTCGTGGTGGTCGACGCAATCAAGATAATAATTTTCATCAGATTCGCGTTCCTTATGCAGAACCAGTAGGAGATTTTGCTAAGCAAGCTTTAGCAGAAATTAAAGCAGCGCATCGCAAACGTCGTGTTTCACCTGTTAAATCTTTTGAACTTGAAGAAACAAAAAATAATACACAAGCTCTAGATATACAACAACAGAGTGAATCTGAAAAAAATGATACAAGTATTAAACCTAAAAAACGTAAAACACGTTCTTCAAAAGTAGTAGAAAATCAACTTTCTTTAGAGAATGATCAAAATATTGCAGAACAAAAATCTCTTGAAGAAAAACCTACAACCAGTCCGGTGCGTAAAACTAAAACAAAAAAAGCAGACAAAGCTATTCATGAGGTAGAAGATAAAGCTCTTGAAAAGAGTAAAAAATCAACACGTGGAACACGTAAAAAATCATCTTCTAAAGAGACAACGCAAATACAAAAAATATTAGAGCAAGAAACTGTAATCGAGATGGAGAAAGTTATCGAAACCTCTCCTTCCCAAATTGAAGAAACAATTAATCAACCCGTTGTTATTTCATCAGCGCCTAATGATTCTTCCAAAACTGAACGTATTGGTTGGTGGAAACGCAGAATTCTTTCGAAAAATTAAGGATTAAAAAAACCGCCACAGAAAACTGTGGCGGTTCAAATAAACAATTATAGAAAACGTTTTGACCAACTTTTATGGTGTGGTTTTATTACTTTTGTTTCGCTTTTTCTTGCTCAGCCCGCATACGCTCTTCAATTTCTTTTTGCTTTGATTGAATAGCTTGCTGCAGCTTTATTTGTTCTTGTTGGAAATCTTTTTCCTCCATACCAGGACCGGTATAGGCTGCTGTAAACCCATTAAGAGAAAATTCAATAGGATTAGCTGAACCACGGAAATTAACTGTGGTTACAACCATTTTTGTACCACTTTTCATAGCTGCTATAAGCTTATCATCTAAGACATCATTAGCAATACAACTTGGTCCATTACAAATAATATAAGGAATTTTTTTAGAAAACTCGTCACCAATTTTAATGTGAACACCTTCTGGCAAAAAACGACCTGTAGGTACTTGAATACCTATACGTTTCTCATTTTGCTTCCCTTTTATTTCAACAAGATTAAAAGCCGTTAAAGGTTGTCCCGTATTCGATAATACAGTATTCATTGTATTACAAATATCAACATCATGCTGCTTACTGCAAACTTTGTACCAACCTTGTGATAAAGTTTGCGCATTTGCAGAAATACCAGCTATAAGAAAAAGGGCAGCGGCTCCAACTAATACTGAAACAGCAGAATAAACATTTTTATGCGACATGATTAAGTTAATCCTTTCAACGCGCTCTTAAGTAACTTCAAAAAAATATTAAATATAATTCCAACTTAATTTATTAAATTATAATGAAATAACAATTAATTTTACTATTTTTACTTCAATATAAAAAAAAAAGTCAAATTTAGAGAAAAAATACGACGAGCCATTCTAATTTTTATACACTCATATCATTTCCCCTCTTCATCACATTGGTATTTGATGCAATCTATCCATAAAACACCTCTGTGCATTTAAACTAAGATTACACAAACGAATCAATATTGCAATATTAATTAAAATAAACTCTGATACTACTCTAAAAAATTTACTAATTAAAATTTTTACATTTATTACTCTTCATGTTAAGCTTATAGAACCTTAGCAACAGGTGTTGTAATGCATGAAGCTCCAAAATATCAGATAAATTTTACTGTTTTCCTTATGTGCCTCGTGTGATACACAAAAACAAAATCATCTACGATATTATTGAAACATTTAATGAATTAAAACCACTGATTGTCTAAAATTTCTGCATAATTGTAAGAGAGCTTTTTGCTAATGAACAATTTTCTGCCCTTGTTTACAAAATAATGGTGATACGCTTTTGTAATAAAAATTTTATATTCCATAGCGTTTAACTAAACAGTTTAGTTTAAAAATACGCTACTAAAGAAGTGCTTTTTTCTTAATTAAACAACACATTTTCTTAGGGAGAAAATCTATAACTGCTGAAAATATTTTATTTATAATAAACTTTCTTAAAATATAATAACATATTAATTTATAATAATAATTTATCTTTTTTCTATTTCTATATTGTATGAAAGATCCTAATAGCGCAAACCTCTCTTATATTGAATCAATAAAATTTATCCACTTGTACATCACAAGCGGAGTTAGTTTTATAGATAAAACTACTGAACAAAGGACCCCCCCTATGAATCATCTCACGTGCCCAAAGCCATAATAAATTTATGCTCATATATTATACATCTATTATTGCATCTCTGTACAAATATCATCTCTCAGCTTTATAACGTGAATAAAAAATGTAGCTTTTATCAATTTATTTTAAGTTATTTCTTAAATAAAGAATCTACTAAAATGATAAATTCTTTTCATCTTTCACAATATCAAAGATATAAATCGTTAATGATTTAAGTTTTAAGAAAAAAATGAATTAAAAATATCATTTTGTTTCTCTATATAACACAACTTAGAGCTATAAAATATCTCTCTTATCATATTAATGAAACAAGATTTATGATATGAGATGTATCGTCATTAAAATAATTAAACAGATAAAAATAAAAAACTACAAGCACAAAAAATTATGCATAAAAAGAAAACATAAAAAAGATATATGATTTTATTATTTAATATATATATTAAATCTTATATGATAAGAACAATAGATAATATCTTATGTGCATAAAATTACTTTATTATAAATAATAATTAAAAACAAAAAATTAAAATATATTTTAACTATTATTTAGTATATAATCTTAATTTCTCTGTATTTATATGAGTAAATTTTTAATTGAATAATTCTTCAACATGAAAACGTATACGATCTATAATATTCTTTTTCTTGTTTGGAAGCATTATATTATGTACTTCTTTAATGGTATTACAAAGCTTAGGTGCACTTTTTACAAACCAATTATCTTCTGTAAGACTATTTTTTATATCGTCAAATATTTGTTTTTCATAACTATAAGAGCCATCTGTTAATAATTCTTTAATATCCCTGACTAAACTAGGACTTATTGAATTATTTGCGCCTTTAGCCCAACTAAAATCTTTATCTTTCCAATCAAAATCTTTGCGCAAAATAGCACCTATATCACTTTGCAATATATCCGCTAACGTATTGCAAGCAATAATAAATATGAGATAATTTTTCATTATCTCATCATCACCTCCACTTTTCTCATTCATTCCCCATTCATTAAACGTTTGAGTTTTTTTAAATAATCTTTTGCTTTAATCAACTTTTCTTCATACTCCCCTACTTCATACTCTCTCGCTATATGTATTCTAGAGATAATTTTTTGTTTTTTTTCAGCTAGATCCTGTAATTTCGAACCAAGATTATAATATTCATCCTTCAGAGTTTTCAGTTTTTTATATAACTTATTCCGTTCCTGTAAACGCTCATAGTATTCTGCTTTAGAAATATTTTTTTCCCAAATATCCAAATGAGATATACTTTCTTCAATAAATTGTATGCTCTCTTTAATATTCTTTCTTTTGTTTTTTAAATGTTGGTATTGTTCATCAGAAGATAACTCAGCATAAGCGTTTTTTACGCCATATATTAAAGTGAGTAACAAAAAAACGATAGTTAGACACTTTTGTAATGAAGAAAGCATGCTATCTTTATCTAAATTCTTTCTAAAAAATTTACAGGAGCTTATTAGCTTATTATATTGAAAGTGCTATTTATTGCAGTTAAACCGTCTAATCTATTTCCTTCATTATATCAATACGTATATAATAAAAACCAAATAAATATATAAGGGCTCTTTATTATAAACTTAAATTTTATTCTTATACAAAATCAATAACTGTTTGTTTTTATAGAATGATTTTATAAAAATGAGTAATAATTCTAAAATAATAAAGATATTTTTTAAACAGAATGTTGTTCTGCCATTTCGACAAGCTGTGTTATAATATTCGCTGCTCCAACAAGCCTTTCATCCGCTGTGGACCAATCACGAATAAGAGCAATACTTTGATCTGGTCGGATTTTTGCCATTGAACCTTGTTTTCCCACCCACTGAACAAGAGCAACACTATTTGCGAAATAGTTATTACGAAACTGTATGACAATCCCCTTTGGTCCTGTATCTAATTTTTCTACATGCGCTTTTCGACACAATGTTTTGATATAAAAGACTTTAAGAAGGTGTTGAACCTCAAGGGGTAAAGGACCAAAGCGATCAATTAACTCCGCTGCAAATTCATCAATTTGTTCTAAACCATCAAGTTCTGTTAAACGACGATAAAGTCCCATACGTAATGATAAGTCAGGCACGAAACTTTCTGGTATCATCACTGTTGTACCAAGGGAAATTTGAGGTGACCATTGCTTATCTTCATTTAGCTCTCCATTTTTTAATTCAGCAACAGCTTCTTCAAGCATTTTTTGATAGAGTTCAAATCCAACTTCTTTGATATGCCCCGATTGCTCTTCACCTAAAAAATTGCCTGAACCGCGGATATCCATGTCATGGCTTGCCAATTGAAAACCGGCCCCTAAGGTGTCAAGAGATTGTAACACTTTAAGACGGCGATCAGCAGCAGTTGTTAAAACTTTACCAGCAGGAAATGTAAAGAGAGCATACGCACGTTGTTTTGAACGTCCTACCCTACCACGTAACTGATAAAGGGCAGAAAGACCAAACATCTCAGCACGATGCACAATTAGGGTATTGGCTGTTGGAATATCAAGACCTGATTCAATAATGGTTGTTGAGAGCAGCACATCATATTGTCCATCATAAAATGCATTCATGATATCATCAAGTTGTCCAGCCGGCATTTGTCCATGAGCCACAACGAATTTCAGTTCTGGCACATGTGTTTTGAGATATTCTTCTACAAAAGCCAGATCAGAAATACGAGGACAAACATAGAAACTTTGTCCACCACGATAATATTCTCGAAGCAGGGTCTCTCGTATAACAAGTGCATCAAAGGGTGAAATAAAAGTACGAACCGCCATTCTATCAATGGGGGGGGTTGTTATCAATGAAAGTTCACGTACACCCGATAAAGCTAACCCTAAAGTGCGTGGTATGGGAGTTGCTGAAAGTGTGAGAACATGAATATCACTTTTAAGCTCTTTTAAACGCTCTTTGTGTTTGACACCAAAATGCTGTTCCTCATCAATGATAAGAAGACCTAACCGTAAAAAATTAACTGCACCACTTAATAATGCATGGGTTCCAATGACAATATCGATTGTACCATCTGAAACACCTTTTTTTACTCGTGCAAGTTCTTTCGCTTTTACAAGCCTCGAAGCATGTCCAATTTTAACCGGTAATCCTTGAAAACGCGAAATAAATGTTTTGTAATGTTGACGTGAAAGCAAAGTTGTCGGTACAACAACAGCAACCTGATATCCATTTAATGCTGCAACAAAAGCACTTCGAATGGCTACTTCAGTTTTTCCAAAACCAACATCACCGCATATCAAGCGATCCATCGGCTTGCCTGAGGCTAGATCGTCCAAAACAGCATCAATTGCATTCATTTGATCTTCCGTTTCTTCATAGGGAAAGCAAGCAACAAACTCATCAAATGGTCCAATTGGTGGAAGTAAAGCAGGCGCAGCACGAGTCATACGCTCTGCAGCTATACGGATTAATTGCCCTGCCATTTCCAATAAATGTTTTTTAAGCCGAGCTTTACGTGCTTGCCAAGCAACACCTCCTAATTTATCTAAAGTTACCTCTGTTCCTTCTGAGCCATAACGTGAGAGAAGCTCAATATTTTCAACAGGTAAAAAGAGTAAATCACCTCCAGCATATCTAATTTCAAGGCAGTCTCGTAAAATTCCAGTGGTTCTGATGGTTTTAAGACCAACAAATTGGCCAATACCGTGGTCGATATGCACAATAATATCACCAGAATTTAAAGCAGAAATTTCAGAAATAAAATTTGTATTATTCTTACGCCGCTTTGGCGATCTTATAAAACGATCGCCAAGGATATCTTGCTCTGCTATAATAGCCAAATCTTCAGCCACAAAACCATGTTCTATCATGATAACAGCTGCTAATATGCGATCCCGAGGTGTTGCTTTGACAGTTTGCAAAGATTTTGCAACATCTATTTTTTTCAATCCATGCTCATCGAGAACTTGTAACAAACGATTGAGAGATCCTTCACTCCAACACGCTAAAAGCACTTTTTTACCAGCAGTGCGTAAAGATGCGATATGATCAATAACACTTGAAAAAACATTTTTTTCCTGCGCATTACGCTCTTTTACAAAATCATATCCTTGTTTAACATTGGTGTGAATAACAGTTTGTTCCAAACTTTGTGGAACATTAAAAGGAGAAAAATCAATACGCTGTGAAGATTGTTGCGCACCTTCCAAAACACGCTCTGGCGTTAAATAAAAAAGACTAGGATCTATTGGATGATAAGAAGTAGAATTTTTTTCATCACTTTCGCGCTCTTTGCGCGCATTATAATAGTCTTCAATAAGACGATAGCGCTCAATGAAGACTTCTTCTATGAGATGCTCAAAAACTATCGGTAAGTTGCCACAATGATCAAAAAAGCTATCAAGGTTTTCATAAAAAAATGGAAGCCAATGTTCCATACCGGCAAAACGCCGACCTTGAGAAATTGCTTCATAAAGCATGTTATTTTTTTGTGACACACCAAATGTACGGGTATAATTGCTTTTAAAACGACTGATGCGTTCTGGTGTAAGAACAACCTCACTCATTGCCTGTAATAAAAGTTCAGTTTTTTGGCCTGTTGTCCTTTGACTTTCTGGATCAAATACGCGGATACTTTCTAGGGTATCTCCAAAAAAATCAAGGCGTAAAGGTTCAACATCCATCGGAGAAAAGATATCAAGTATTCCTCCTCTTACAGCAAACTCACCAACATCACGGACAACCGTAACGCGTTCAAAACCATTGGTTTCTAGAAATTGAATAAGATTTCCCATGTTATTGCGCTGGCCAACACGTGCGTGAATAAGCTGAGCTTCTATCATTTCACGAGGAGGCAACTTTTGCATAATTGCATTTGCTGTTGTTAATATAATTGCAGAATATGGATCTTTCCGTAAATTTGCTATGTGTGCCAATGTTGATAGTCGACGTGCCATAACAGCAATTCCTGGTGATACGCGATCATAAGGCAAACAATCCCATGCAGGAAATTGAAGTACGGGTAAATTGGGTTCAATAAAATTTAAAACTTGTTGTAAATGCGCAATTTTTGTTCCGTCACGGACAACATAGATGAGCGGTTTACCTTGTGCAATTTCTGAACTTAATTTAGCAAGCGCAAAGGCTTCAAATCCATCAGTAACGCTATCTAAAATCATACGAACAGAATTATTTTTGGGAATAACAATTTTTTTAAATATAGGCATCGGGATTAATAACTTAAGCAAGTACGATAATTGGCAATATCACGGAAAAGTGGACTATCAACTTCAGAGGGGGGCAAAATTTCTCCAGTAATCCATGTGAGTAAATCACGATCATCAAAAGACATAATATACTCAAGCTCAGAGAGCGTTCTATCATTCATCCCAGTAATATGAGCATCGACATAATGTCCAAAAATGAGATCCATTTCACGAATACCGCGATGCCATGCACGAAAAATCAATCGACGACGACGAGCATCTAATTGATTTTTGTCAACGACAAAAACTGTCATAAAAAATCTCCTTGAATAAAGTAATATAAACTATTCAATTAGTCGTATAAAATTTTTACCTTGCTTTAAGGAAGTTCTATAATCTTTTGTTCTTTAAGTGTAATTCGACGATGCATTTGCTTAGCCAAAGCGTAATTATGTGTTGCAATAAGAGCAGAAAGACCAGACTGACGAACAAGGATAGATAAAGCTTGAAAGACATAAGCTGAAGTTACTGGATCAAGATTTCCTGTAGGTTCATCAGCCAAAAGAACCGAAGGGCCATTTGCTACTGCACGTGCAATAGCAACACGTTGTTGTTCTCCTCCCGATAACTCTGAGGGACGATGGTTCGCACGATGAGAAACACGCAGATACGTCAATAATTTGCGCGCACGATCTTCTGCTATAGATTTTTTTAATCCTGCTATCATTTGGGGTATCATGACATTTTCTAACGCCGTAAACTCTGGAAGTAAATGATGAAATTGATAAACAAAACCAATATCATTTCGTCTTATAGCTGTTCGCTCACTATCAGAGCGCTTTGCACAAGAAACACCCCGTAACATCACATCACCAGCTGTTGGTTTTTCTAATAATCCAGCAATATGAAGAAGTGTTGATTTTCCAGCACCAGATGGTGCAACAAGTGCGACAAGCTCTCCACGATTAAGAATAAAATTCGCTTTATCTAAAACAATGAGTGGCTTATGACTCTCGAAAAAGTGTCTTTCAATCTCTACAAGCTCTAAAATAGCTGTCATTATTCATACCTCAAAGCTTGTACGGGATCTAGCTTAGCAGCACGCCATGCCGGAATGAGAGCAGCAAGAAACGACAAGAATAAAGCCATCATAGCAACCAAGATGGTCTGTTTCCACTCAATTTGTGCAGGCAATTTTGTTAAAAAATAAAGTTGAGGATTAAAAACGTCGACATTAAATAACCAAGATATAAAATCTTGGATATGATTAATATTCGCGGTCGCGATAACACCTAAAACTAAACCCAATATAGTTCCAATAAAACCAATCATCATTCCTGTAATGATAAATATACGCAAAATCGCACTCTGTTGAGCCCCCATCGTGCGTAAAATTGCAATATCATGACTTTTATCTTTTACAAGCATAATCAGCCCTGAAATAATATTTAAAGCAGCAACAAGAACGATCAGAGAAAGAATGAAAAACATAACATTTCGTTCAATCTGTAAGGCTGAAAAAAAAGCCTGATTGCGTGTACGCCAATCAATTAAATAGACCTGTTGTTCAACTGCTTTTTCTACAACAGGTTTTATTTGATCAACAGCATCAGGATCATTTAGAAATAATTCCAAAGACTGAACCTTATCTCCCAAATTAAAAAACATTTGTGCTTCATGGAGAGGCATAAAGATAAATATTGAATCATATTCAGACATACCAACTTCAAAAATAGCAACGACTTTATAAGCTTTCACACGTGGGGTAACGCCAAAAGGAGTCTCATCACCATCTGGAGTAATAATACGAATATCTCTTCCAACTGTCAGTCCTAATTTTTCTGCTAAGCCACTTCCAATTGCAACACCTTCTTCTTGATCAAACCGAGAAATCGACCCTAATTTAATGTTTTGAGAGACTGTTTTAAGCTTTTCTAGATCTTGTTTGCGCATACCACGAACTAACGCGCCAGAGCCACCTTGAACTTCACCTTGAACAAGCGCTTGACCTTCAATAACAGGTAAAGCAAACTTCACACCATTTGTAGTTTCTAAAGAAGAAATAAGAGTCTTATAATCAGAAAAACCAGAATCAACTGTTTGAATAATAAGATGCCCATTCATACCAAGAATACGATTGAGAAGTTCTGTACGAAAGCCATTCATCACCGCCATAACAACAACCAGAGCAAATACGCCCAACATAATCCCAATAAGAGAAATAATTGAAATAACAGATGCAACGACATGTTTTTTATTGGGAATCATATAACGAAAAGCGATCATCCACTCATAAGATGAAAAGCATTTGTTTTTCAGCCTCTTCATAATATTTCCTATTAAATTATAGAAAGTTGGCTGAGCACATCTTCAACCTTTAGAGATTTTTTTATTCCTGTTTTTCGATCTTTAATTTCAACTTCATTTTGTGCAATACTGTTAGGACCAACAATGATTTGTGTTGGCAAACCAATCAAATCCATTGTTGCAAATTTTGATCCAGGGCGTTCATTTCTATCATCTAATAACGGATCAAAACCAACCTTCTTTAATCCCTGATAGAGAAACTCACATGCCTGTGTGCATTTTTCATCATCGGGCTTCATATTGATAATCCCAAAATCAAACGGTGCCATCGACTTTGGCCAAATAATACCATTTTCATCATGAGAAGCCTCAATAGCGGCCGCAACAAGACGCGAAGGCCCAATACCATAAGATCCCATAGAGACCACATACTCTTTTCCATCTTGTCCCATAACTTTTGCTCCCATTGGAGCAGAATATTTAGTACCAAAGTGGAAAATATGCCCTACTTCAATACCACGCGCTGAAAGACGATTATGATCAGAAACTTTAGCCCACTCCTCTTCATTATGCATTTCTTCCGTTGCTGCATAAAAAAATGTCCATTGCTTAACAATATCATCTAAAACAGCTTTATCACTAAAATCGATTGAACTATCAGGAACGGTAAGTTCAAGAAATTGTTTATCACAGAAGATAGCACTCTCTCCTGTTTCAGCCAAAATGATAAATTCATGACTGAGTTCCCCCCCTATTGGACCTGTATCTGCACGCATAGGAATTGCTTTTAAGCCAAGGCGAGAAAAAGTGCGTAAATAAGCAACAAACATACGATTATAAGATGTTTCAGAGCCTTCATAATCAAGATCAAAAGAATAAGCATCTTTCATTAAAAATTCTCGTGCTCGCATCACACCAAAACGTGGACGAATTTCATCACGAAATTTCCATTGAATATGATATAAATTAAGCGGAAGATCTTTATAAGAACGAACATAAGAGCGAAAAATATCTGTTACCATCTCTTCATTGGTTGGACCATAAAGTAAATCACGCTTTTGACGATCTTTAATGCGGAGCATTTCCAAACCATAATCATCATAACGACCGCTTTCACGCCAAAGATCAGCAGACTGAATCGTAGGCATCAATATTTCTATTGCACCCGCACGTTCTTGCTCTTCACGAATAATTTTACAAACTTTATCAAGCACTTTTTTTCCCAAAGGAAGCCAAGAATAAATCCCTGATGTTTGTTGTCGAATCATTCCAGCGCGCAACATGAAGCGATGAGAAACAATTTCTGCTTCTTTAGGATTCTCTTTTAAAAGTGGAAGGAAATATTGAGAAAGACGCATTGAAATAATTAACTCCTAATCAGATCTATCATATCGGAACAATTTATCACACCCTCTATTCATCTATAGCCGCATTCTGAATACTTGCAAATATAACGATCTTATCATTTAAAAATTTATTGTGCTTTATTCTCTATTTTTCTTATTTAGCAATAAAATAAAAATGCTCTTCTCTTTTTAAATAACGTAATAGGAAAGTTCTTTTATTTTGACCGATGTAAAAAAACTGTACAGATAGGTTTTTTTTGCCAAATTTCATGAACAGCCGCTCTTACTGCACGTCGTGTTGCCTCTCGAATAAGTTCATTATTTTTCTGTTTCATGCGTGGGATATTATAAACTGTATTTTCTACGATATCTAAAAGAATATCTTTTAAACTTTCCCCCTTTCCATTACTTTCAGGTAACCCGAATGTTGTTAGACCTATATCCCCTAATAATTCATGCTTACTATTTATATGGAGAGAAATAGTAACATGACCAGCATAACTTAGTTTGCGGCGTTCACGAATCCCTAATTCATCTTCATCTCCAATTAGGCAACCATCCTTATAGATGCGGCCAACAGGAACTTGATCAATAACTTCTACAGGCTCTGGTGCAAGACGTAACATATGGCCATTTCTGATATCCATAACAGTTTTAATACCCGCTTGACGTGCTAAAGTTGCCTGAGCCTTAAGATGCATTGCTTCCCCATGTACAGGGACAAGTATTTGTGGCTTTATCCAATCATACATCTGTAAAAGTTCTGAACGACGGGGATGACCTGAAACATGAACAAGTGCATCTTCATTCGTAATAATTTTAATACCCAAATCAATGAAACGATTTTGTACCTCAATAATCGCTTTTTCGTTTCCTGGAATACTTCGTGATGAATAAATAACGGTATCACCAGTGGAAAGTGCAATATTTTTCATTCCATCACGTGACAGTTTAGCCAAAGCAGCACATGGCTCACCTTGGCTCCCTGTGACAATTAAAACAAGATCTTTTCGCGAGATGTAGCCATAATCATCTTCCGTTACAAATGGTGCTAAACCATTCATATAACCAAGCTCTTGTGCAACCATAATACTTCGCTTAAGGGAACGCCCAATGACAAGCACCTTACGTCCAGCAGCTTCAGCTGCAAGAGCAATAGAACGTATCCGACCAATATTAGAAGAAAAAGTTGCTATCGCAACGCGCCCTTCAGCTTTAGAAATAATCTCTGAAAGACTGGCTTGAACTTGCTGTTCTGAAGGAGATATACCATCCCGACATGCATTTGTAGAATCACAAAGTAATGCTAAAATACCTTTTTTGCCTAAAACACGAAATCTTTTTTCATCGGTTACAGCCCCGAGTGAAGGGGTATGATCAATTTTCCAATCACCAGTATGAATCACAGTCCCCAAAGAGGTTGTAATTGCTAAAGATACAGATTCTGGTATTGAATGGTTAACGGCTATAGCCTCTACAGCAAAGGAACCTACCTGAAAACAATCACCAGCTTGAAAAATATTGAGTAAAATTTTTTGAGATTCAAAATCTAATTGTTTTTTAGTTTCCAATAATCCTGCCGTAAAAGGCGTACAGTAAATCGGCACTTGTAACTTTGGACATAAATCAAGAACGGCCCCATAATGATCTTCATGTGCATGTGTTAAAACAAGACCCCGTATATTGTGTTTTTCACTTTCTAGAAAACGAATATCAGGCAAAACAAGATCGACACCTGGTAATTCAGAACCAGCAAAACTAATCCCCATATCAACCAGCAGCCATTCACGAAGATATTGGGGACCAAATCCGTAAGCAGCTAAATTCATCCCTATTTCACCTACACCTCCCAGAGGTAAAAAAACAAATTCACATCTATTGGCTGCAACCATAAACATCTCCCAAATCATTAAGGTATCTGATGATAAAATAATTTTTCAATAACGGCCTGCATTAACAGAATCAGCCAAACCAAAATGAACATCCCCAGCTGTTATAATGGCTGTCTGACCGTCTTTTCGCTTTATGATGCAGTTAAAATCACTATCAAGACCATCAAAAATACCCTCAATGACTTTTTCATCATTCACCACTTTGACATGTTTCCCAAGATGAGCGGAATATAAAAGCCATTTTTTTCGGATTATTTCACATCCTTTTGGTTGTTTCCAAAGAAGGTAATTTTTAGAAAAACACTCCGTCAAAACCGTAAATAATTGTTCTGCATCAATACGCAACCCGATATTCTTTAAGCTTGAAGTGGAATAGGGCGCATCTTCATAATTATATTTCACATTTATTCCAATACCAATAACCAAGGCATATTGTTGTGATGACAATTTTAAAATCTCAAGCAAAACTCCAGAGCTTTTTTCTCCTCTGAGCAAAATATCGTTTGGCCATTTTAAGCTCACAATATTGTTTGTCTGCTTTTCCTCTTTTATCAATTGTTTTATTGCCTCTGCCACACTTACTCCAGCAACAAAACCAAGTTGAGCCGCAGTTTGATGAACAATATCATCAATTAATAAAAGACTAGAATAAAGGTTCCCTTTTGGACTAGACCAAGTCCTCCCTCTTCTTGCTCTTCCCTGTGATTGTTCTTGTGCAACAATCCAAAGATTACCTTGATGACCAGTTTGCGCTTTTCGTTGCGCAATAAGATTTGTTGAATCAACACTATCGTACGCTTCAACAGTGTATCCCTGTTTTTGTGCAAAATCTGATAAAGTATAAACCATATTCATTAAAACAATGCTGTTGCTGCTTTTTCTGCTAGCTCAGCGAACCAAACTCCAAAAAGCGCGTAAAATAAAATAAAGAATACAGAAAGACCAAGACAAAATTGAAGCTCTTTCGATAAAGCAACAAAATGCGCTTTTGCATCATCAAACCACATAATTTTAATGACTCTCAAATAGTAAAAAGCCCCAACGACAGACGCTATCATCCCAACGACAGCAAGTGGCGTAAGTCCAGCGTGGACAGCAGCAGAAAATGTATACCACTTTCCAAAAAAACCAGCCATAGGAGGTATGCTTGCTAAAGAAAAAAGCTGTATTGTCATCACAACAGCCATAAACGGATTCGTCTTTGCTAACCCTGAAAGATCATAAATATTTTCAACATTTCCATTCTGAGAGCGCATTCCAAGAATAAAGGCAAATGAACCAAGCGTCATTCCAAGATAAATAGTCATATAAAGGATAACGCTTTTTATCCCAAGCATATCTCCAGAAGATAAACCAACAAGTGCATAACCCATATGACTGATCGACGAATAAGCCATTAAGCGCTTAATATTATTCTGACCGATTGCAGCAAAAGCACCCAGTATCATTGATGCAATCGCCATGAACACCAAAATTTGTTGCCATGCAGGCATCACGTTATCAACACGCCCTAGGGGAATAAAGGTCACCACAATAATACGGATGATTAAAGCCATTGCAGCAACTTTAGGGGCACCAGCAAAAAATGCTGTAATCGGTGTGGGCGCTCCTTCATAAACATCAGGTGTCCACATATGAAACGGAACAGCAGAAATTTTGAAAGCTAAACCAGCTAAAATAAAGACAATTCCAAAAATGACCCCCAATTGTACATTTTTGCCCTTTAAAGCAAGAGCAATTTCGTGAAAACCAATTTGACCGGTAAAACCATAAAGCAAAGAAATACCATAAAGAAGCAACCCTGAAGATAATGCTCCTAAAACAAAGTATTTTATACCGGCTTCAGAAGATTTTACATTATTACGATTAATCGCTGCTAAAACATATAAAGCTAAAGATTGCAGCTCTAACCCCATATAAAGCGACAGCATATTACCCGCTGAAATCATAAACATCATTCCAAGGGTTGCTAAAAGAACAAGTACTGGAAACTCAAATATATTAAACTTTTGTGCATTGGCAAAACCAACAGACATGATAAGAGAAAAGAGTGCACCAATAAGCATTAAAATTTTCATATAACGACTAAAGGAATCGATAACGAGCGCATTGGTTTGAAATGAACCATTTTTCGGAAAAACTATAAGAATAATAATGGTTGCCACAAGAAGTGCCATAGCTAAACCTGTCACTGTTAAAGAAGCACGTGTATTGGAATAAACACCAATCATAAGCAGCACGACAGCTCCTAATGCAATTAAAAGCTCTGGAAGAATTAAGACTAATTGCGCTATTATTTCAGTTTGCATGTGCATTCTTCCCTTATCTAGTGCAGTTTATTGATGAGGGTTTCTACGGAAAACGCCGTTGCCTTAAGAATAGGCGTTGGATAGATACCAAAGAATATTGTAAGAATAACCATTGGATAAAGGAGGAATTTTTCTCTTAAAGAAAGATCTATTAATACTTTTAAATTCTCTTTATCCAAGGAACCAAAAACCACACGCCGATAAAGATAAAGGGCATAGGCTGCCGATAAGATAACACCTGTTGTTGCTAAAACAACAACCAATTTATTTACTTGAAAAACACCTATTAAGGTTAAAAATTCACCCAAAAATCCTGAGCTTCCAGGCAAACCAACATTTGCCATAGTGAAAATTAAGAAAACAACAGCATATTTAGGCATATTATTCACTAAACCACCAAACGCTGAAATTTCACGTGTATGCAAGCGATCATAGATAACCCCAACACAAAGAAACAATGCTGCTGAAACAATTCCATGGGATAACATCTGATAAATAGCCCCTTGTATCCCCTGTTCATTCGCAGCAAAAATACCCATTGTCACATACCCCATATGCGCTATTGAAGAATAAGCAATAAGTTTTTTGATGTCACTTTGAACAAGTGCAACCAGTGATGTATAAATAATAGCGATAAGCGATAATGTGAAAACAAAAGGCGCAAAATCTGCTGAAGCGATAGGAAACATAGGTAAAGAAAAACGAAGAAAACCATACCCACCTAATTTAAGTAAGACACCAGCTAAAATAACAGAACCCGCTGTCGGTGCTTCTACGTGAGCATCAGGGAGCCATGTATGAACTGGCCACATTGGCATTTTAACTGCGAAAGAAGCAAAAAATGCAAGCCATAGCCATATTTGCATATGAGCAGGAAACTGATAATTGAGTAAAGTTGGTATATCAAGTGTCCCAGCCTCCCAATACATAACCATAAGAGCAACCAGCATAAGCACTGAACCAAGTAAAGTATATAAGAAAAACTTTATACTTGCATAAACACGACGTGCTCCTCCCCATACACCTATAATGATAAACATTGGAATGAGGCTGCCTTCAAAAAAAACATAGAATAGCATTGCATCAAGAGCACAAAAAACACCAATAATCGCAACTTCTAGAAGAAGAAACGCAATCATATAGGCTTTTAATCTCTCTTTAACATTCTCCCAACTTGCTAAAATACAGAAAGGCAAAAGAAAAGCCGAGAGAACAACAAAAAGAATAGAAATACCATCGACCCCCATATGATAGCTAATACCACCCCCTAACCAACTGGATTTTTCAACCATTTGAAAATTTTGGTTGCTAGAATCAAATCCTATCCAAATAATTAAAGAAATAATAAAAACAAATAGAGTCGTAAAAAATGCGACATTACGTATATTATGGCGTGCTACTTCACTATCATCTTTGATAAACAAAATCAGAAGAACACCAACAAGCGGCAAAAATGTAACCGTAGAAAGAATAGGCCAATCGGTCATTAGTTTACGCCCCCGATCATCATCCATGTAATGAGCAATGCAACGCCGATAAGCATTGCAAATGCATAGTGGTAAAGATAGCCTGTTTGCATTCGAACAACTCTATTTGTAATATCAACAACACGCGCTGCAATACCATTGGGACCTAGAGCATCAATAATCTTACCGTCTCCCACTTTCCAAAGAAAAGAACCAATTCTAAAGGTAGGACGAACAAATAAAAAGTTATATAATTGATCGAAATACCACTTTTGGTAAAGAAAGTGATACACTCCTGGCATAATACGCGCCATTTTCTTGGGAAGAGAGGGAGCCACAATATAAAATAAATAAGCCAACATAAACCCAAGAATCATTGCTATAAAAGGCGACCATTTTACCCAATTAAAAACATGGTGAGCATCATGAAGAATATGATTATGGCTGCTTGTAAACAATGCTCCCTTCCAAAAAGCATTATACAAGTCACCAAAAAAGTAAGGTTGGAAAACGACACCAGAAAATATTGCTCCAATAGATAAAAGAAAGAGTGGAATCAACATAACTGGAGGCGATTCATGAACATGATGCATCACATCAACTGTTGCCCGTGGTTTACCATGGAATGTCATAAAGATAAGTCGCCATGAATAGAAACTTGTTAAAAAGGCAGCAAAAACAAGAAGATAAAAAGCATATCCTGAAGCAATATTATGAGATGCAAAAGCAGACTCTATAATCGCATCTTTTGAGAAAAAACCTGCAGTCCCGAAAAGTGTTCCTGGAATTCCAACTCCGGTCAAGGCAATGGTCCCGACCATCATCATCCAATAGGTGACCTTTATATGTTTGCGTAACCCACCCATTTTTCGCATATCTTGTTCATCAGATACAGCATGAATCACAGAACCTGCACCAAGAAACAATAAGGCTTTAAAAAAAGCATGCGTAAAAAGATGAAAGACAGCAGCGCCATAAGCTCCAACACCTAATGCCACAAACATATAACCAAGTTGAGAGCATGTAGAATAAGCAATAACACGCTTAATATCATTCTGTACCAACCCCACAGTTGCTGCAAAAAACGCTGTTGTTGCACCAACAATAATAATCACGGTCAAAGCAGTTGAAGAAAGTTCAAAAATTGGCGACATACGCGCAATCATAAAAACACCAGCCGTTACCATTGTAGCGGCATGAATAAGCGCTGATACAGGGGTTGGCCCTTCCATTGCATCAGGCAGCCAAGTATGTAAAAGAAATTGTGCGGATTTTCCCATCGCACCAATAAATAATAAAAGACATGTAATGGTAATTGCCGTCTGCCCATCAAATTGCCAATCTAAAAATGTCATATTTTGTATAAAGCTCTTGTCGGCAGCTTTTGCAAAAATAGAGGCAAAATCAACCGATTGGAACAAAACAAAAATACTAAAGATTCCTAAGAGAAAACCAAAGTCTCCAACACGGTTAACTACAAAAGCTTTCATTGCGGCCTTATTAGCAGAATCGCGCTGAAACCAAAAACCAATGAGTAAATAAGAAGCAAGTCCGACACCTTCCCATCCAAAAAACATCTGAATCAAATTATTGGATGTGACCAACATAAGCATCATAAATGTAAACAAAGAAAGATAAGAAAAAAAACGAGACCTTGAAGGGTCATGGTGCATATAACCAATTGAATAAATATGCACTAATGCCGAAACACTATTCACAACAATAAGCATGACAGCTGTTAATGCATCAACATGTAAAGCCCAATTAAAGCTTAAGTCACCAACAGTCATCCAATGTAATACCAATACATCAATCGCTGGAATATGACCAAGTGCAGTACTGAAAAATGCTATCCACGATAATATGGCAACAACAACCATAAAGCTACATGTTATCAATTCACTCGCACGATCTCCTATCGTTTTTCCACCTAGTGCAGCAATTAAAAAACCCAAAAGCGGAAGAAAGACAATCGTATAATACATCACTGGTTAGCCTTTCATTACATTAACATCTTCAACCGCAATGGAACCACGATTACGGAAAAAAACGACCAGAATTGCTAAACCAATGGCAGCTTCAGCAGCTGCTACGGTTAAGACAAATAAAGCGAATACCTGACCAACGAGATCATGAAGAAATGCTGAAAATGCAACAAAATTGAGATTAACTGAAAGCAATATAAGCTCAATGGACATCAAGATAATAATCACATTTTTTCTGTTGAGAAAAATTCCAGCAATACCAATTGTAAACATCAAAGCAGAAACAGTGAGATAATGTGTAATATCAATATACATCTGCATAGCCCCCCTTACATACCTTTGCCTGATTCAACTTGTTTGATTTCAATGGCACTTTCTACCGTTCTAGAAACTTGCTCCGCAATAGATTGCCGCTTTACTCCTAATTTATGACGAAGTGTTAAAACAATAGCTCCAATCATTGCAACCAATAAAATCATTCCAGCAATTTGAAAATAGAAAACATAATCCGTATAGAGAATATCACCTAATGCTTGTGTATTTGTTCGCTGCGCTAAATCTGGCATTGGTTGCGTAACATGCGCTCTCAAGACTGGAGAAAAATAGCTACTCATAAAAACAACAATCAATTCTACAGCGATAATAACACCAATAAGAGCTCCAATAGGAGCATACCGAAGAGTTCCACTCTTTAACTCAGCAAAATCAACGTCAAGCATCATAACGACAAATAAAAATAAAACAGCGACAGCTCCAACATACACAACAAGCAGAATAAGCCCTAAAAACTCTGCTCCTGCAAGTAAAAACAAAGCTGCTGCATTAAAAAATGCGAGGATTAAAAACAAAACAGAATGCACTGGATTGCGTGCTGTAATAACAATAACTGCACTTGTTAGCATAATAAAAGCAAACAAATAGAAAAATGCCGCCGCTAGATCTGTTAGCATAGGCTTCTCCTTAATTATTCAAACAATTGGTATAAACTTCATACCAGATTACAATTTATCGGAAAAATATCCGACACCTCATTTAACGATACACTTAACGATAAGGCGCATCCATCAATATATTTCGAGCAATTTCTCGCTCCCAGCGATCTCCATTCAATAAAAGTTTTTCTTTATCATAATAAAGTTCTTCACGTGTTTCCGTCGCAAACTCAAAATTTGGACCTTCGACAATAGCCTCAACCGGACAGGCTTCTTGACAAAAACCACAGTAGATACATTTAACCATGTCTATATCATAACGGACAGTTCTACGTGTACCATCATTGCGCCGTGGCCCAGCTTCAATTGTAATCGCTTGAGCAGGACAAATCGCTTCACATAATTTACAAGCAATACACCGTTCTTCACCATTTGGATAGCGACGCAATGCATGCTCACCACGAAAACGCTGAGATACAAAACCTTTTTCATAAGGATAATTAATCGTGGGTTTTGGTGAAAAAAATTGACGCATAGCTAAGAAAAAAGCACTCACAAATTCCAATAGAAGAAGTGACTTTGCCGCCTGAATAAAACCTGACATCGTAAAATCTCCTCTTAAACGAAATCCGTAAACTTTAAAAAAGCAGCAGTTATCACAACCATTGCTAGTGAGAGAGGAAGAAAAACCTTCCAACCAAGCCGCATGAGCTGATCATAGCGATAACGTGGAACAAATGCTTTAACCATAGCAAACCAAAAAAATACAAAACAGACTTTTAAAACAAACCAAATGATACCAGGAACCCAATTAAGCCACCAAACATCTAAGGGAGGCAGCCAACCGCCTAAAAATAGAATGGTTGTTAATGCGCACATTAAAACAATCGCAACATATTCACCTAGAAAGAAGAGCATGTAAGGCGTTGAAGAATATTCTACCATATGACCAGCAACAAGTTCGGATTCTGCTTCCACCAAATCGAATGGAGGACGATTTGTCTCTGCAAGCGCAGAAATAAAAAATATAATAAACATTGGAAAAAGGACCAACCAATTCCAATCGAGAAAACTGTTAAAAGGAAGACCAAGAGTTGTACCAAGCCCGTGCGTTTGTTTAAAAACAATTGTTGTGAGATCTAACGAACCACTTATTAAAATGACAGTCACAAGCACAAAACCAATGGAAACTTCATAAGAAACCATTTGTGCCGCCGAACGAAGAGCTCCTAAGAAAGGATATTTTGAATTTGATGCCCATCCCCCCATAATAACACCATAAACTTCAAGAGATGAAATGGCTAAAATATAAAGCAAGCCAACATTAATCTTTGCAATCTCCCAACCCTCATTGACAGGAATAACAGCCCAAGTTGATAAAGCAAGTGTCGCTGAAACAAAAGGAGCCAAAAGAAAAACACCCTTATTTGCACCTGCAGGGATAATAGGCTCCTTAACAACAAATTTAATTAAATCTGCAAAAGACTGTAACAAACCCCATGGTCCAACAACGTTTGGTCCACGACGCAATTGTACCGCTGCCCAAATTTTTCTATCTGCATAAAGAAGATAAGCAACTAAGACCAAAAGAACGACCAAAAGAAGAAGTGTTTTTCCGATTATAATGAGTAATGGCAACAGCCAAGTCATAAAGAAATCATACATCATTATTCCTTTTCCTTTGCCTTACTTTACTGTTTGTGTAGCACGGTTTTTTGCAAGAGATGAACATTCAGCCATAACAGCAGAAGCACGTGCTATCGGATTTGTTAAATAAAAATCTTTAACCATAGAAGTAAATGCTTGACTCTCGAGAGAAACCATTTTTGAACCAAGCGCCTTAAGACCACTTATATCAGAAGGCACTATATCATCAACAGCACAAAGGTGTGGATAATCATTAAACAAGCATTGCCTTAATTGAGAAAGAGAATCAAAAGGGAGCTTTTGTCCTAAAATATCCGATAAAGCACGCAAAATAGCCCAATCTTCTTTTGCTTCACCTGGAGCAAAACCAGCCCGATTTGTCATTTGAACACGTCCTTCTGTATTCACATAAAGCCCTGATTTTTCAGTGTAAGCAGATGCAGGCAAAATAACGTCAGCAGCATGTGCACCATTATCACCATGGCTCCCAATATAAACTGTAAAAGCTTTTGTATTGGCTAATTCTACTTCATCAGCACCAAGCAAAAATAGAACTTCACAGGTTTTAAGTATATTTGCAACCCCAAGCTTAGAAGTAAAGCCTATGTCCAACCCTCCAACAATCGAAGCTGCATTATGAAGAACCCCAAACCCATTCCATGTCTCACTAAGAGCACCTATATTATCAGCTAATTTAGCAAGACTTTTTAAAACAGATAAACCTTCACTTCCTGAAACCGCTCCCTCTCCGATAAGAATAAGGGGCCTCTTCGCTTCTTTTAAGACATTAAAAAAAACATCCTCTCCACGAATAAGTGTCGTTAATGTATCACTCCCAGATCCAAGGTAAGAATAAGGATAACGTAAATCGACTTTCTCTCCAATTAATGCAATAGGAAAATTGCCCATCCGTTGGCGCTTTAAAATACGCGCATTTAAAACAGCTGCTTCATGACGTGGATTAGATCCCACAATAAGCAGTGCATCAGCCTGTTCAATACCTACAATTGTAGGATTAAAAATATAACTCGAGCGCCCAAACTCTGGCGATAAAGCCCCCCCTCTTTGACGACAATCAAAAAGCGTTGAGCCCAAAGAACTCAATAATGCTTTAAGGGCATACATTTCTTCAACAGAAGCAAGATCCCCCGCAATGGCTCCAATTTTTTCTGGAAAAATTTTAGAGATTACCATTTTAATTTTTGCAAAAGCTTCTGTCCAACTGACAGGTTGAAGCTTTCCATCTTTGCGTACATATGGCTTATCAAGCCGCTGAGTCCGTAATCCATCCCAAATAAAACGCGTTTTATCAGAGATCCATTCCTCATTTACATCTTCATTCGTACGCGGCATAATCCGCATAACTTCACGGCCGCGGCTATCAATACGGATAGCACTACCAAGCGCATCCATCACATCAATCGATTCCGTTTTTACCAATTCCCACGGACGGGCATGAAACGCATAAGGTTTTGAAGTTAGAGCTCCCACTGGACAAAGATCAATAACATTTCCCTGTAATTCAGATGTCATAGCTTTTTCAAGATACGTCGTAATTTCAGCATCTTCACCACGACCGATCAAACCAAGCTCAGAAATACCTGCAACTTCCGTTGTAAAACGAACACACCGTGTACAATGAATACACCGTGTCATAACAGTTTTGACAAGAGGTCCAATATATTTATCTTCTACAGCACGTTTATTTTCTGTATAACGAGAACAATCTCGTCCATAAAGCATTGCTTGATCTTGAAGATCACACTCTCCCCCTTGATCACACACTGGACAATCCAAAGGATGATTAATGAGAAGAAATTCCATAACACCTTCACGTGCTTTTTTTACCATCGGTGTATTGGTAAAAATCTCAGGTGCCTCACCGTTAGGCCCTAATCGTAAATCACGAACCCCCATAGCACAAGAAGCCTGAGGTTTTGGTGGACCACCCTTAACCTCAACTAAACACATACGACAATTTCCAGCAATTGACAAAGATTCATGAAAACAAAAACGTGGAATTTCTGCCCCAGCCGCCTCAGCAGCCTGAAGCAACGTGTAGTAATCAGGAACTTCAATCTCTTTGCCATCAACTTTGATATTTATCATCACCCATCCAACCTGCGGATAACCCACTTAAAATTTGCATTCGGTCGCTCTTAAAACAAAATCCTTTATTAAACCGCTTCTAAAGCAATATTTTTGCTTTGGACTACATTTCGCGTGTATTCATCAATTCTACGCTCGATTTCTGGACGAAAATTACGTATCAACCCCTGTACAGGCCATGCGGCAGCATCACCAAGCGCACAAATAGTGTGTCCTTCAACCTGTTTAGACACTTCAAACAAAAGATCAATCTCGCGTTTTTGCGCTCTTCCCTCAACCATACGCCCTAAAAGACGCATCATCCATCCCGTCCCCTCACGACACGGTGTACACTGACCACAACTCTCGTGCTTGAAAAAAGCAGCTATACGCCAAATTGCCTTGATAATATCGGTTGATTTATCCATAACAATCATTCCCCCTGTGCCAAAAGAAGACCCGACATCTCGCATCCCATCAAAATCCATGATCGCATCGATCATATCCTCACCACGAACGACTGGACAAGAAGCCCCCCCTGGAATAACTGCTAAAAGATTATTCCATCCACCACGAACACCACCCGTATGTTTTTCAATTAATTCACGGAATGAAACACCAAGAGCGTCTTCAAATGTACAAGGTGCATTAACATGCCCTGAAACCATAAATAATTTCGTTCCAACATTATTTGCTCGTCCGATTGATGAAAACCACGAAGCACCCCGCCGCAAAATCGTTGGAACAACGGCAATAGACTCTACATTATTTACTGTTGTTGGACAGCCATAAATCCCCATATTGGCAGGAAATGGTGGTTTAAGCCGAGGTTGTCCCTTTTTTCCCTCAAGACTTTCAAGAAGAGCTGTTTCTTCACCACAAATATAAGCACCCGCTCCATGATGAATAACAATATCACAAGCATGCCCATATTTCGTTTTTTTGCCAAGTAAACCCGCATCATAGCATTCATCAACGGCAGCTTGAAGCGCTTCACGTTCACGAATATATTCACCACGAATATAAATAAAAGCAACATTGGCTCCCATAGCAAAAGTAGCGATTGCACATCCTTCAATCAAAGTGTGGGGGTCATGACGTAAAATATCACGGTCTTTACAAGTTCCAGGTTCAGATTCATCGGCATTGACAACCAAATAATGAGGACGTCCATCATTCTGCTTTGGCATAAAGGACCACTTCATTCCAGTAGGAAAACCAGCACCACCACGACCGCGTAAACCCGATGCCTTCACTTCATCAATGATCCAATCACGACCTTTGTCAATCATTTCTTTCAGACCATTCCAATGCCCACGCAACATCGCAGCCTTTAATGATTTGTCTTTTAAACCATAAATATTGGTGAAGATACGATCTTTATCAGCTAGCATACCCCACCTTTTTTTCTATCACCCATAGCATTTTCCGCTTTTCCTCAAATGCAATTTTTAAATATCTTTTCAAGATTTCTTACTTTTCGTTAAATGTTGCCATCATGGGTAGAATAATAAAATATTTTCTCAAGAAAAATACTTAATTATGTTCCCCATTCTTTCCTTATCCTTTTTTGGTGAAGACTTGAGAGATCTTTTTTTCTTTCTCATCATCAATAAGAGAAGTTAAACCACTAATCGGTTCCGACGATTTACGACTATTTTGCGGACCAACCTCTATCTCAGAACCCTTACCTGCTTCAAATGCATCAATAATTTCTTCAAGGCGTTCAGCTGTAAGATCTTCATAAGTATCTTTAAAAATCATAACCATCGGAGCATTCACACAAGCACCAAGACACTCCACCTCTTCCCATGATAAGGTTCCATCCTGATTGGTCGCAAAAGGTTCATGATGAATTTTTTTCTGACAAACTTTAATCAATTCATCAGAACCACGTAACATACAAGGCGTTGTACCACAAACTTGAATATGCGCTTTTGTTCCAACAGGCTTAAGCTGAAACTGAGTATAAAAAGTAGCAACTTCTAAGACACGGATATAAGCCATGGAAAGAATCTGAGCAATATGCTCAATCGCAGCACGTGTCACCCAACCATCTTGCTCTTGAGCACGCATTAATAATGGAATTACAGCAGACTGCTGACGCCCTGCAGGATATTTTTTTATGGTATTTTTTACCCATATCTGATTTTCTTTTGTAAAAGAAAACTCAGCGGGCTGATAAACATCATCTGCAAGACGGCGTACGGACATTAGCGATCAACCTCCCCAAAAACAATATCAATCGAACCCAAAATAGCTGTAGCATCTGCTAACATATGACCTCTGGTTAAAAAATCCATAGCTTGGAGATGAGCAAACCCAGGAGCACGCAACTTGACACGATAAGGCTTATTGGTTCCATCAGAAACAAGATAAACACCAAACTCACCCTTCGGAGCTTCCACAGCAACATATACTTCTCCAGGAGGTGTATGAAAACCTTCCGTATAGAGTTTAAAGTGATGAATCAGTGCTTCCATCGAGCTTTTCATTTCACTCCGCGTCGGTGGTACAATTTTGCGATCCAAGCTCGAAACTGGTCCATTTTTTTCAGTACTCAGTAAACGTTCCACACATTGGCGCATAATTTTCGCTGATTGACGCATTTCTTCCATACGAATAAGATAGCGATCATAACAATCGCTATTTTTACCTATAGGAATATCGAATTCCATTTCATCGTAACATTCATAAGGCTGACTTTTACGCAAATCCCATGGAACACCAGCTCCACGAATCATAACCCCAGAAAAACCGCGTGCCCAAGCTTCATCAATACTTACAACGCCAATATCCACATTACGCTGCTTAAAAATCCGATTTGGGGTCACAAGCGCGTCAAGTTTTCCGAGAGAAACAAGAAATGGATCAATAAAATCACCAATATCCTCAACTAAAGATTCTGGTAAATCTTGATGCACGCCACCAGGACGAAAATAATTTGCATGAAGACGAGCACCACAGGCACGCTCATAAAAAATCATCAATCTTTCACGTTGCTCAAATCCCCAAAGCGGTGGTGTTAAAGCACCAACATCCATTGCCTGTGTCGTTACATTAAGCAAATGATTAAGAATACGCCCAATTTCAGAAAACAAAACACGTATTAATTGCCCTCTTTTAGGAACTTTTATATCTAATAACTTTTCAATAGCAAGAACAAAAGCATGTTCCTGATTCATAGGAGCAACATAATCCAAACGATCTAGATAAGGACCAGCTTGGAGATAAGTCTTTGTTTCCATTAATTTTTCAGTACCGCGATGCAACAACCCAATATGTGGATCTACACGCTCAACAACTTCACCGTCCAGCTCCAGAACCATGCGCAAAACCCCATGCGCGGCAGGATGCTGCGGACCAAAATTGATATTAAAGTTTCGAACATTGACCTCAGCCACAATCAACCCCTTGCTTTTTAAAAAACTTCATATCAAATATCAAAAAAATCTATCACGCTAAAAAATATTTAATTATTTAAGAAATACAGTACCCTAATATAATGCCTTATCAAAACCAATATTATTTTTTTTCATCTGCTTTCCCATCACATGGCAAAGTATACTGTCCTCCTTCCCAAGGAGAAAGAAAATCAAAATTACGCATCTCTTGGCGCAAAACAACAGGCTCATAAATCACCCTCTTTGCTTCATTATCATAACGGCATTCAACAAATCCTGTCACAGGAAAGTCTTTGCGTAAAGGATATCCTTCAAACCCATAATCTGTTAAAATCCGTCTCAAATCCGGATGTCCTGAAAATAAAATCCCATACATATCATACGTTTCTCGTTCATACCACTCTGCACCAGGATAAACCGTACAAGCTGAAGCAACAGGAGTATTTTCATCAGTACGAACCTTTACACGTAAGCGTAAATTCTCACGAGGAGATAACAATTGGTAAGAAACATCAAAGCGCTTATCGCGAGAAGGATAATCCACACCACTAATGTCTGTAAGATTAATAAATTGACAGCGAGAATCATCACGAACAAACATTAAGACATCGATAATTGCATCAAGACGTGCCACAATGGTCAATTCACCAAAAGCAAGAACAGTCTCTTCAAGCTTATTTTTTAATTTGTTTTCCAAATAAGCAGCAAGCTCAACCAATGTTTCATCCACCATGACAAAAAAACTCTCTATCGCTCTATGGATCCGGTACGACGGATTTTTTTCTGTAGCAACAATATGCCGTATAATAATGCCTCTGCTGTAGGTGGACACCCTGGGACATATATATCGACAGGCACGATACGATCACATCCCCGCACTACTGAATAGGAATAATGATAATATCCCCCACCGTTTGCACATGATCCCATAGAAATCACATAACGTGGCTCTGGCATCTGATCGTACACTTTTCTTAAAGCAGGAGCCATCTTATTTGTCAGAGTACCTGCCACCACCATCACATCTGACTGGCGGGGTGAAGCTCGTGGTGCATATCCAAAACGCTCATTATCATAATGAGGCATTGAGCATTGCATCATTTCGATAGCACAACAAGCCAAACCAAAACTCATCCACATTAAAGAACCGGTACGTGCCCAAGTAATCAAAGCATCTGCCGAGGTAACTAAAAAACCCTTATCTGATAATTCAGCATTGATATCACGAAAAAACTTATTGTCAGATCCTATCAGCCCACCAGTATTTGGATCAATGATTCCTTTTGGTTTTGGAGCCTCAATCGTTGAATTATTAGATCTTAATTCCATTCAAGGGCTCCTTTTTTCCATTCATATATAAATCCAATAGTCAAAATCGCTAAAAACACAATCATCGACCAAAAGCCAAACATACCTATTGATTCGAATGAAACAGCCCAAGGAAAAAGAAATGCAACTTCAAGATCAAAAATAATAAATAAAATTGATACCAAATAGAAACGAATATCAAACTTCATGCGTGCATCACTAAATGAATTAAACCCACATTCATAAGCCGATAATTTTTCAGGATCGGGGGAACGATATGCTACAATGTAAGGTGTAATCAACAAAACTCCAGCAATAACCGCTGACACAATAATGAAAATCAAGACTGGCAAATAAGAGCTCAATAAATAAGCCATAACCCTCTTCCATCGTAACGAAATGCCTGAGTTTAACACAATGATTCAATATTGCGAGACCAAACAGACAAATTTAACAATCGCTCTATTAACTCTATTCATACTGCTTCTAAGGCATACAGAGCGATACTTTTCTTATCGGCATAGGTAACGCAGAGCAAAGAAAGACGCAAGCCCTATTCTTATAAACCATATAAAAAGAAAGAAAAAACATATTTATTCCCCGATCAAACACTCCACCACATTACTCATAGCATATGGATATTTTAAAAAGGAAATTTCATAAGGAATCACGAAATGGCGCGAGTGACGGGGCTCGAACCCGCGACCTCCGGCGTGACAGGCCAGCACTCTAACCAACTGAGCTACACCCGCGCATTTTTTTCGAACCAATTTAATTTGGTACAAGCGGTCGTGTAAGGGGTTCATGCGTTCATGTCAAGAAGGATTATGCATTTTTAAAAAAAATTATCAAATCCCATCTTTATTCTTGCGTTTAGAAAAATTCTTCCTTAAATAGTCTCCATTCAATTGCTGATCATTGCATTGGGCGATTAGCTCAGCTGGTAGAGCGCCTCGTTTACACCGAGGATGTCGGGAGTTCGAGTCTCTCATCGCCCACCATATAGCTTTATATTCCTATTAAGTTTTTGAAATTCATATCTTTTTTGCTGCGAGGGATGCCTTAATAAAGTTAGGGGAATAGGGTTTTCACTATTTCCTTTACAAAGCGTATTCTTTTTGCCAGCTTTCTCTAACAATTTTTTAATAGTTCTAAATCTTTTCTTGTGAAATAATGTTTATCAGTCTAGCAAACATACCAACAGCTTCACATCTAAATGTATCAGAAGACTTTATAGTGAAACTTTTACAACAAGCATCCGATTCTCTTCTCAAAATTTCTGCTGCCTCTTGATCTAAACCATAAAGCTCTATGATCTTTTCCTCCAGTCCTACAGGAACAGATTTTTTGCTAATCTCGACAGAAGATAAAAATCCTACAGATATGTCTAATTTCTTAGCCATATCTAAGAGGCGTTCGGAGTGATCAATGCGAAGTTTCCGTAAAATTTTACCAAAGGGTGTTAGCATTTAAATAAAACGCGTAAGGGTATAAGCTTTACGGCATAAACTGAGAAAATTATCCACCAATAATATGTTTCACGCAATCAGCAATGTGATTTACTTTCTTTGCATTAGCAGCAACTCCATTAAATTTTTTTATAATCCAATCAGCTCCTGTTCCAAGGTGTGTAATCCATGTTTTTTGAACAATAGGCTCAACAGCCCTCACAGTTTCTTCAGGAGATATAGTTAATTCCAGAAATCTTTCACAAACAATTCGAGGCGCTTCAAAATCATTTGCTTCATTACGTACGGTAAACAAATTATCCAAATTATCGTCGTTAATAAGATAAGGGGAATGCGTCGAATAAATTACTTTATTGCCCTTTATGCTCGATAAAGTTTGTAAGGAGCTTAATATTTTTCTCTGTGGATGAATATGTAAATTATTTGCTGGCTCATTCAATAAAAAAATTATTCCATTTTTGCTTCTATGCCTGCGAACTTCTGTAAGGACTTTAAAACAAAAAAACCAACGAAACCCTTTACTTCTCTCATGTAAATAAAAAAGAGGTTATTTACTTTAATTTGTAAACAATAATCTACAAAACCACTATTAGATTTTTCTATTATACAATCATCAAAAAGGCTCTTCCCTTCAGTAATATCCACCCAACCTTCTTTCACTACTGACTTCAAATAACCATTGATCAATCCTATACGCTGCTTAACAGCATCGTTGTCATCACAATTAACAATATCTTCCTGAAAACTAATAGCAAGATTTTTTTCTTATTTTGTTCACGATGAGATGTGCCATAGCGCCATGTACACTTATCGCTCGCATCTCCAAGACAAGTATGGGGACTTATGGGATTCATGATCACTCTCCACCATTCTGTCAAAACGTTACTACCAGCAGGTATTGTCTCATAAGTATAGCCATTGCCGCCAATAATTCTGCTTACAAAGTCATATCTATGCCCATCAAAGCCAACAGTGGTTTGTTTGCCATCACTCACATAACCTAACAGACCGGATGCAACTAAAACATTAAAGGCTGGTCCATAGAAATTGATATTCGTGTTGTCGGCTATACCGTGAACACCTTCTTGTTTGAAAGAATTCAGCATATTTCCCAATGTCATTGTCCCGCGACTATGTCCATAAAGTTCTAATCCTGTAAGACCATAGCTATACATCAAGTCTTTTGCTTCTTGTGTGGAATTAGTCAGACCCCAAAAGTTATTTTCCATAAACTTCTGATAGCCCGCGACTAGAAGTTCTGAGATAGCAGAATCGGCTTCTGGGAACACAACAAAATAAAGCGGTTCATTTTTATTCTCCGCATGTTGAACCGCATAAACAGCGGCTTCCTCTGGTGGAGTAAAGATGCCATTAAAGGACACATGCACCTTGCCATCAGCACCCTCTTGTAAATGCTGCTTTTCTTCATCCGTTAAATAATGTGCGTGAGGTATTGGTTGTCCACGAGCGTCTTTGATATACTGTCCATTTTCATCTTTTTTATAGATTATATTGCCCTTTTCATCACGGTCGACCACGGCGATGGGGTGCTCTTTGATAAACATGGTTTTATAGGAGTCATCACTGTATTTAAATCCTTCTTCTAAAAGTTGGGTTGCCATTTCACGGTTTTCATGGACGATTTGTTCCAGCTTGCCTGCATCGAGCTGTTGTACACCTTTATGGGCGGTGGCAGTATCACGATTAAGGGAGGCTATGGCTTGCTCAACATCTTGCCCTGTTAATGCCTTCTGCCCTGCTTCATCAGTAATGACGATAGTGCCATTGCTGATAGCAGATTTGGTATATCCTTCCTCTGAATCTTTAGCTTTTGAATGATCTAAGACATTTTTAGCAATGTTTTTCCCGACACCATATTTGCCCTGATACATCGGACCACCCGCCGAAATGCTTAAACCTTGGCTGCTAGCTTGCGCATGCGCACTGTTGCTGATATCATTGGTACTAATGCTTCCTGTGGTCAGGCTGTTTTTTTCTGCCGGCGCGGTGCTTTCAATAATACCTCCGGTCAGCGTTGTTTTATCTTTAACGTTGATCTTAAAACCACCATCACCCGCTTTGATGCCTGATTGCTCCACAACACTATGATAATCACTAGAGGATTTATCCTTGTTCAATGAAATATTGGTTGTGGCTGTACCTTCCTTTTCTCGGCTATTATAACCAATGGAAACAGAGTTTTGCTTGCTGGAACTGTGTCCCGTATCACTGCGGCTGGTAATGGCAAAATCACCCCCTACTTCCATTTCTACACGCTCTCCAGAAACCACGGCGCCTGCCAATGTGGTGTTTGCACCACTCGTTGTGTGAACTGTGCCGGTGCCAATAATATGGCTGTTCTTCTGGTGAACCTCCTCACTGGAACCCTTGCCTTTACCAAAAGAAGCATTCCCCATCCACCCTGTACCACCGGTACCATAACTATACCCAACATTCATTGAAGCGCTTTGCGTGTGGTTTTGTGTGCTTTGCGTGTTTTGCGCACTTTCAAAGATGATATCTTTACCTGCTCCCATGGTGATATTCCCGCTCTGTTCATCATTGCTTTGCATCGGGTTTGTACCAGCGATAATATCGGCTCCAACACCATGGATGCTGCCTTTGTGGGCTTGCATATTAACAGCGCGTCCTGCTTCTATTGTACCTGTTACCGCGGTAGAAGTCTGAACAGAGGCTTCTGCCTTCTCTGTCTTAAAGCCCACGGTTACGCTAGCAGAAACATCAGCAATATCACGAATAGACTGTTTAAGGTTTCCACCCTTCATCTCATTATAAAGACCTTTGCCTTTGCTATAGAGATCATAGCCTTTTAGACCAGCAATAAGACCATTGCCGATTTTGTGTTTTGTATCCCCATGACCAAAACGTTTGACTGCATCCTTTACATCTTTTACTGTACCAAGAATGCCCACATTGACAGAGCCTGTCACACCAGCAAAAGACTTTTCATGCTTTTCTTTTGCGTTAGAGGTATCATAGCTTTCTGATAGGGTGATATTAT
>NZ_JBHIPA010000006.1:0-121773 GCF_042195845.1 Bartonella sp. AP4SXKL | reverse complement strand
CCTCCCGATTTTATCGAAGAGCCAACGGCATGAGAGGCTTGCATATCCACTTTCGTGTTTTTGGTGCGAAGATGATACTCCATCTCATCGTTTCTCACCCCTATTGTTATCTCCCCTTGGGCGCCAAGTCCAACATTGCCCTTGGCATCTATATCGGAAGCAGCAATATGGATATCGCCACCCGATAGAACAGTGGTCTCTTTTCCAGAACTTAGATGAGAGCCATTGTGTAAAGCAACATGAGATGTTTCACTCCCACTCTGATTGTCCATGCTGTTGCGTGTGGCATCAATAGAAACATTGCCCTCAGCTTGCAAGAGAAGTTTATCCGTTGCTTGAACATCAGAGCCTAGAATATTCAAATCTTGTCCAGAGAGAAGTGGGCTTGATGTACTTTGAAAAATATTTATTTAAAACAAATGTGTGAATACACAACAACAAGTGTATTCCGTTTAGGGCGTTCTGTTTTGCATGAGGAACATGATCTCATTAAGAAATGCAATAAACAAAAACGTAAAGCTAAATTAAAAGAAGATGATAAAGTTGGAAACTAGTTTTTCTCTTTGTAACTTTATATTCTTCCCCAATGAGGCTGTATTCCCGTTTCAGAACTTACTCTAACAGATATATGTAGTATGCTCGCTCTAATCTAGCATATAAAAGTAGACTAAAGTTCGCCACTGGTTATGATATTGTCCTATTTCTGAGATTAATTAAATACTTTTCACTTAAGTGTAAAATGATAGCCGTAATATAAGATTTTATGTAATAAGTAGTTATAAAATCGCTGCATACTACTAATTCGCCTTTTATAATATAAAACTTTTTTAAGCCTTATAATACAAAATGATACCAATAAAAAATAAAAGAGATTAAGAGAAATAAAATAGAGAGCTAATAAAATAAAGGCCCCGTTAAACGAGGCCTTAGTATTTTTTGTGCTGATAATTTCATTTTTACGAAATTAGAATTTGTAAGCGACACCTACACGGAAGTCATTGGTTTTGTAGTTGAATTCACGTGTATCGTTGGCGAATTTCTTTTTACCAAAATCGGAGTAACGGTATTCAGCACGTAAAAGAACGTTGTCTGTCATTGCAAAGTCAACTCCACCACCAATAGTGAAACCAAGCATTGTCTTCGTGTCATCAGCCCAAGTGCCACCAGTCAAATCTATGGCTTGCTTAGCCCCTGCCTCTGGCACTTTTCCATCCCCGTCAGCTTTCTGCTCAACTTTAGCTCTCTCTCCTTTTCCTGCAACGGATTGAATGCCCTGCACCTGCGCATAGGCAATACCACCAGCAACATAAGGCATAATACGGTCAACAGCAGCAAAACCGATACGGACACGTGTCGCACCAGACCATTTTTCTTTGTAACTGTGCGTTTCTGTTACCTTGTCACCGTTTTCAAACCGTTGCTGACCTTTTAATTCAACCTTAGCTTTTTCAAGGGCATCATTAAAATTTGCTGCATCTTTTTCAGTAAGAGTCAATTCACGGGCTTTTTTTGATTCTTCACGGTCTGCCCAAACTGCATCGGTTTCAACACCGAGAACGAGACCATTTCCGAGGTCTACGTTAGATCCGGCATAAATGCCACCCATAAAACCAGAAGGACTAGGTGTGTTATCTTTTTTGAAAAGTTCTTTGTCTGCTCCTGGAATAGTTACTTTAGTTTTACTCGAAAAGTTGCCAACTTGACCACCAAGATAAAAACCTGTCCAAGAAAACGAAGGGGCTGCTGCGATAACTGCTGGGGCTGTTTCACGAGAGATGATAATATCAGCAGCTTGTGCTGCAGAAACTGAAATTAAAGCGGCAATAGAAGTTGCTATTAAAGATTTTGTATTCATAATTTTGCTCCTAAATTAACTATAAAACGACCTTACAAGATTATAAATAGAAAAGCTGTAGTAAAAATGTCACAATCACACAAATAAACCCCAGAAAACAGCGGTTTTGTAAAAGTCAAGATCTCTTGAAAATTTAACTTTTTATTAATACTTTTTATTCATAATTGCACTTTTGATGAAATTAGAACTTGTAAGCGATACTTACACGAAAGTCATTGGTTGTGTAGCCTAGTTTAAGGTAATCCTTTTTATATTCCTTCTTACCAAAGTCTGAGTACCGGTACTCCGCACGAAGCAGAACATGATCTGTCATCGCGAAATCTATACCACCACCAAGGGTGAAACCCTCCATCGTTTTTATTTTATCAAATACTGTAGCAGAAACTTCTTTACTTGGCTTACCCATTTGCCAATTTTTTTGTTCCTGAAACTTTACCAACACCCTGTATTTGCGCATAAGCAATACCATCAGCCACATAAGGCATAATACTGTCAGCGATGGAAAAACCAACACGAACCCGTGTTGCACCAGACCATTTTCTTTGAAACCAATGCAATACACTGCTGTGTCACCCTTTTGAAACTTTTCATCTTCATCTAATGTGACACCAGCATCTTTAAATTTATCATTAAAATCATCAATCACAAGAATCTTTGAGACCGTCTTCGTCTCTCCTCGGTCTGCCCAGACTGCATCGGTTTCAACACCTAGAATGAGGACATTTTCAAGATCTATGTTGGAACCTAAAATAAATACCACCTATGAAACCGGAAGACTTAGGTAGTGCATCTTTATCTAAAGTTTTTTCTTTTGTCTCTAAATCAAATACATCAACTTTGACTTGAAAAGTTGCCAACTTGACTACCAAGATAAAAATCTATACAAGAAAATGAAGGGGCTGTGATAACTGCTGGAGCTTTTTCACGAAGAATGATAAAATCAGAAGATTTTGCCACAGAAGCTGCTGCCATAGCGATAACAAAAGTTGTTACTAAAGATTTTATATTCGTAAACTTTGCTCCTCATTTATTTACGAGCACAGTATTATACGACTAAAAAAACGCTGTAGTAAAATGATACAATCATAGGAAACGAAAGTTGACGCAAGATAAAGTCATTTCATAACTTCACGTTTCATAAGAATTTTCATAAGAAATTGTAAGTTACAAGTATGTGTAAATTATTGATTTTATGGCATAATTGTTATCTGTCATTTATAAAAATCTTTTTAAGAAAATCTAAATAATATCTTTTACTCCCCTAATAAATATAGGGTATGTGATAATATAACAACAGAAAAGAATAGAGGCCCTGTCTTTGACAGAGCCTCTTGGAAGTTTATTTCGTTGTTTACGAAATTAGAATTTGTAAGCAACACCTACACGGAAATCATTGGTTTTGTATGCTAATTTATCCCCGTCCTTTACAAATGCTTTTTTACCATAGTCTGAGTAACGATATTCTGCACGCAATAAAACATTGTCTGTCATTGCAAAATCAATACCACCACCTACAGTGAAACCAACCATCGTTTTCGTTTCATCAAACACTTTAGCAGAAGCAATTTCGGCACCATCAGCTGTCGCTGCCTTAAGAGAATCAACCACTTGCAGCTGCGTATAAGCAATACCACCAGCAACATAAGGCATAATGCGATCAACGGCTGCAAAACCAACACGAACGCGTGTTGCACCAGACCATTTTTCTTTTATAGAGGTGCCCTCTACACGTTTGTCAGTCGCCACGATACCAGCAATAGTTTTTCCTGTAGCAGGTGTAGCTTTCGCTGCTATAAGCTCATCTTTGAAAGCATCAAGGCCAATTGCTCCAATGACTGCTGAATGCGCTTTTGAATCTTCGCGGTCAGCCCAGACTGCATCGGTTTCAACACCTAGAATGAGGCCATTACCAAGATCTACGTTGGAACCTACATAAATACCACCCATGAAACCGGAAGGCTTAGGTGTCCAGTCTTTATCTGTAATTTTCTTTTTTGTTTCTGAATCAACTACATCAACTTTACCTGAAAAGTTACCAACTTGACCACCGATATAAAAGCCTGTCCAAGAAAATGAAGGGGCTGCTGCGATGACTGCTGGGGCTGTTTCACGAGGGATGATAACATCAGCAGCTTGCGCTGCAGAAGCTGCTGCTATAGCGATAACAGAAGTTGTTACTAAAGATTTTATATTCATAAACTTTGCTCCTAATTTATTTATGAGCACAGTGCTACAAGATTACAGAAAGAAAAGCTGTAGTAAAAATGATACAGTCACAGAAAATGGAGGGCACATCCCAGACAAAATCGCTTCATAGCTTGATTTTGTACGAGAAACCTAAAGATATATATATAAATAACTTATTGGTTTTTAAATGTAATTCTTGTTTATTGTCTATGATTTTTTTAAGAAAACCTGAATAATATCTTTTCACATCCACAATAAATTATGTATTGTGTGATAATATGGCAACAGAAAATAACAGAGGCTCTGTCAAAGACAGAGCCTCTGTTATTTAACTTATCATCTGTTAAAATTTGTAAGCAACACCAACACGGAAATCATTGGTTTTGTAAGAAGTCTCATATTTATCATTTGAGAATTTCTTTTTCCCAAAATCTGAGTAACGATATTCCGCACGTACAATAATATTATTGGTCATTGCTAAATCAACACCAGCACCAAGGGTGTAACCAACAAGGGTCTTTGTTTCATCAGACAGAGTACCAGAAGCGATTACTTTGTCTGAATCTTTATCTGTTATTGAAATCAACGCACTATCTTGAAGCTGTGTATAAGCGATACCACCAGCAACATAAGGCATAATGCGTTCAGCTGCAAAACCAATACGCACGCGCGTTGCACCAGCCCACTTTTCTTTAAAAGTGAAACTGTGGGTTCGTTTAGCACCAGGTTTAAGCGCATCTTTACCAATATTAATTGCAGCGTCTTTTAATACCTTGTTAATATAATTGATGTGTTCTGGGGCAATGACATATGTTTTTCCTGTCTTCGTGTCATCTTTATTAGACCACATGATATCTGTATCAACACCTAGAATAAGGCCATTACCAAGATCAACGTTGGAACCTGCATAAAGCCCCCCCATGAAACCAGATAGTTTAGGCAAAAGGTCATCAGGCGCTGGAATCTTGTTTCCATTACTGAGAATATCCATTTTCGTTTTACCCGAAAAACCACCAATCTGGCCCCCAACATAAAAACCTGTCCAAGAAAAAGTTGGAGCAACAATAACGGGAGCAACAGGTGTTGGTCTTGGGGGAACAATAACATCTGCTGCTTGTGCTGCTGAAGCTGAAACAAAAGCGAAAGCAGAAGCTGTTATTAACCATTTCATATTCATATTTTCTCTCCATAGCTGAATATTTATTTGAACACACCGTTTCATATAGAGCACCATCTTCAGATATCTGTAGCAAAAATGATACACTTATAAAAAAAACAAAAAGCCAATCAAAGTACCCTTAATTGCTTGATCTGTAATAAATGAGAATAAAACTATGCCCATGCACAAATGGTCTCTTTTCCTCACGTTTTCTCTCCTTTATCATTTTGATAAAAAAACTGCGTCACAGTACCCTCCGTGTAAAGCGTGTGCTATTGACATAAAAATATAATATATTGATTTATAATGAAAAAATATCTTTTATATTAATTCGTCTGCAATATTGACGATGCTCTTATCTTAAGCTTTTTTATATTAAAGAAACCAAAACCATCCCTCTGCACCTCACAAACAAGCAAGTGTGTGAATAAATAAAACTATTTAAAAGCTAAAATGCTTCCTATTAATACTCTCAATATTGTAATAGTGAAGACCGTTACAATATTGAGGGCAGCTAAATCTAACTGTTCCATTTAAATTCATACAAACAACGTTTTTAGCTTCATCCTTCGCATAACCAAATGTGAATAGCACTTTGATTATTTTTTCATCATTGTAAAGAACGCTTGTAGCGCACATGAAAAAGATCTCCACTACCCTATGGACTGCAACAAGATTACATGCAATTTCATCACGCTTGCTCTTTGTTTTTATTTAGGCATTTATTCCTTTTTGACATATTTACCATTTTTTTCTTCTCTCAACCTTATAGTAAAGTCTTTTTCAGAGATTCAGCCTTATTTGTAGGCTATCATTTCATACTCCTTTACAAGACGAAATTGAAAAAAATACCTAAAGACAGACAACCGGTATGATAAACATTAAAACTTATATAGAAATCTCCTTAAAGCTGAAAAAATGAGAAATCTTTCTGAAAGTTTTCAACCCACCCCTTGCTTTAAAAATCATGAATTTGGCAGAAAAAATATCCCTCTTTTTCAACTTCAAAGCATATATTATACTTCTTGATGTTGTTTTTTCACTTTTTAAAAACTTATTGGACCTCGTGCAAATAGGTTTGGCCGTCCTTTTTTCCCTAGTCTTCTTTTAGGATAATGATCTCTTTTTTTACCAGAATGTAACACAGGTACTAACTTAGCTGCTGTTATGCTTTCGCTGTTATTTGTGCAAGAAAGTTCTATCTGAAAAACTTCAGATAATAACTTGCGAAGCTGTTCACCAGTAAAAAAACCTATTGGAGGAACAGCCGAAGATGCTCTCTGTATAAGGTTTTGAGACGCTAAAAAACTTGCACCTTGAGCCATAGAGATTGAAGCAAAAGTAGCAAAAGCTGTAATAAAATATTTTATGTTCATAAATTTAACCTCATCAAATATTCATAATGGATTTTATCTAGTGCCTTCATTGCAAATTTCCAGAAAAAATAGCATGTTTATAGATAAAAAGTGAGAATCCTTAAAAATAAAGCTTTGGAGCATTTTAATTTTAAAATAAAAGAAAATTGCCCTGCTCTGCCAACATAGAAATTACTTATTGAGTAATAAATAAAGGCACGAAGTATCGTCTGAAAATAATAAACTATACGAACTTCATATAATATACTGATTTATAATGATAATATAGCGTTATCCATATTGACTGAGAATCCTAAATACCATAAGATTCTCTCATTCCAAATCTTTTTCATGTTGAATCAATCAAAACCATTTGTTTGCACGTTACAAGTTGAGAGAGCTGTGTGGATAAAAAACACTAAAAAAAGACTAAAAATGCCTCTTATGAACCGTCTCAAGTGCTAAGGACTTACACAACATTGGGAATTGGTACAGTTGTGTGGATGGTAGCGGCTTGTTACTCCATAAGCATAAAGATGGTAGTGTTCAATAGATTTTATATTGGTATTGGAAGCTTTATTGTTATATCTTTTATGAGCGCCACCGTAAAATGAACTTGGGTGTCGGTTTCTTTACAAAAAGCACATGAATTAGCAACACAAATATATTCCGTTTAGGGCGTTCTGTTTTACACGAAGAACGTAAATCCATTAAAAACATGAGGCAATGCGTAATCTCTATTATTTAACAGACATTGCTTTAAATACTTTTGAAAGTCGTAAAGCAGAATTAAAAATGATGGTAAAGATGAGATTTGGTTTTTACATTTACACATTCATATTCTCCCCCAATTAGGCTGTATACCGGTTTCAGAGATTTAAGTCTTCCAACCTACCGTATGTTTCCAGCCTCTCCTCAAAATTGCTTTGTTTCAAATAAAAGCTGTTACAAAAATAAAAAATATGGATTCGCAAAAGTATTTTTATTGCCTAAACTTCAAATGAAATAGCACTTAAGAATTTATTATAATTCTTATCAGAAAAGATGAGAGGATAAAACGCCCATAATGTACAAGCATTTTGTCCTCTCACATCAATAATTAACTCTATTTAAAAGCCAATTTTAAAGTTAGCTATGCGCAAAAATATCAACTTCCGCCCATCCTAAAAGATCAAGCCTAGCTCTCATAGGCAAAAATTGAAAGCATGCCTTGGCAACATTTTCTCGCTCTTCACGTCTTAAACGTTCTTCAAATATAACCTTTAAACGATGTAAATATAACACATCCGACGCAGCATATTCAATTTGTGCCTGTGATAACGTTTCTGCCGCCCAATCCGAAGATTGTTGCTGTTTAGAAATATTCACATTCAGCAATTCATTACAAATTTCTTTCAAGCCATGACGATCCGTATAAGTGCGCGTGAGTTTCGAAGCAATCTTTGTACAAAAAATAGCCTCTGGCATAACACCAAATGTATGCGCTAAAATAGCAAGATCAAAACGCCCAAAATGAAATATTTTGGTTATTGCGTTATCCTCAAGCAATTTTATCAAATTTGGTGCACTCTTTTGTTCTTTAGCAATCTGAATAACGTCAGCAGTACCATCTCCAGAAGAAAGCTGAACAACGCATAAACGATCACGATAGGGTTGTAATCCTAAAGTCTCGGTATCAATCGCAATGGCATCAGTTTTATAATTGTCTAAGTTTGGTAAATCACCTTGATGAACGCGAATCTCAGCCATTTACCCTCCTACTTGCTAAAGCAGCAAGAATACGCGCCCAAGACCGCTGCCCCTTATGAAACGATTTTAAATTATACTTTTCATTAGGAGAATGAATACGGTCATCAGCCAATCCAAAACCAACCAAAAGAGTTTCCATACCAAGAATTGACCGAAAATCTGCTACAATTGGGATCGAGCCCCCCATGGCTGTCAAGACAGCGGGCACTTCCCACTCTTGTGATAAGGCATCCTTCGCCTCCTTGATAAAAGATGAATCATCAGAAATCTGAAGTGCCGGAGAAGAACCGTGATTCTTAAATTCAACCTTACAATCAGCAGGAATTGAGCTACGTACATAATCACGCAACGCTTGGCGTATTTTCTCTGGATCTTGCTTATGCACCAAACGACACGATACTTTTGCACTCGCTTGAGAAGCAATAACTGTTTTCATCCCTTCCCCTTCATAGCCGCCACTAATACCATTAATTTCCATGGTAGGACGTGCCCATACAAGCTCTAAAATGCTCCGCCCTTTTTCACCAGCTGGAACGGAAAGTCCTATAGGACCAAGAAAATTTTCAGCAGTACAATTAAGTGCATTCCATGATTGTAAAATCTGTGGAGGTGTTTCTTCTACGCCATCATAAAAACCAGGAAGTGTTGCCCTATTATTTTCATCGTGAAGTCCTGCTAAGATTTTCGTTAAAATACGAATGGGATTAGCTGCTACTCCTCCAAAATAACCAGAATGTAAATCACGATTCGCTGCTGTGATAATAATCTCTTCTGCCATAATTCCCCGAAGAGAAAGAGCAATAGATGGTGTATCCGCATCCCACATTGACGTGTCACAAACCAATGCATAATCTGCCTTAAGTTCATCTGTATTTGCTTTTAAAAAAGGAATAAGGGAAGGAGAAGCACATTCTTCTTCTCCCTCAAATAAAACAGTAACTTTAATAGGAAGCTGCCCTGTTTCTTTCTTAAATGCACGACATGCTTCAATAAAAGTCATCAACTGACCTTTGTCATCTGAAGCTCCACGAGCACAAATAACTTTCTCTCCATCTCTCTCTTTTAAAGAAGGTGTAAATGGATCATCCTCCCATAAACTCAATGGATCAACAGGTTGAACATCATAATGTCCGTAAAACAGCACATGCAAACAATCATCTGAAGGTCCAGGATGATGCCCAACAACCATTGGATGCCCCGGCGTATCACGGCGTGAAGCCTCAAAACCGATGCTTTTTAAATCCTCCACTAACCAATCAGCTGCTTTACGACATGCATCCTTGTAAGCCGAGTCTGTAGAAATCGATTGAAAACGTAAAAGAGAAAAAAGGCGTTCAAGGCTCTTCTCTATATTTCCATCAAGATGTGTTAGTACTTTATTCAGCATAAAAAAAACCTTTCAAGCCTTGTGTAATTATATTATAGATGCGATGACTTTAAGCCTCTTGTAAGATTTTGCAAGACACCTTATTCATTTTTGACATTGTGAGCAGTAAAAACTTGAACGTCCAGCCTGTAAAATGCGCATAATAGGCGCTCCACATTCCAAACATTGCTTGCCTTCTCGTCCATAAACTGAAAAAGCATGCTGAAAATAACCAAGCGAACCATCTATATGCATATAATCACGTAAAGAAGAGCCACCAGACAAAATGGCTTCAGAAATCACATTGCGTATATTTTGTGCTAAAGAATCTGCAAATTCACGTGCACGTGCCGTTTTTGATGCTAATGTAAATGCACCACGTTGTGGAGACAAACGACTCCGCCAAAGTGCTTCACAAACATAAATATTCCCAAGACCTGCAACAATAGACTGATCAAGTAAAACACCCTTGAGAGACATTTTTTTATTAACAAAAGCCTTTTGTAAATAACGACCAGAAAACGAATTACTTATAGGTTCAAGACCTAGCTTATTTAAAAGTGGATGTTCATAAAGCTTATCCGTATCGACTAAAAGCATAAACCCAAAGCGACGCACATCATTATAAATAAGACGATAAACGTCACCATTCTTTGTCTGAATATCCATGACAAAATGATCATGTTTAACTAATTTACTTGACGCTGAACAAGCTTTTCTTAAAAAATCATTCTCTATACGCCATGAACCAGACATTCCTAAATGGCTTAAAATCGTTTCATCCTGAGAAAGATGAAATAATAAATATTTCGCACGCCGACCAAGTTCTATAATTGTTCTGCCAATAAGGCGCTCAGAAAAAGCCTCAGGAAAAGGAAAGCGCAAATCTCTACGATTAAGTTTGACAGATACTATCTTTGCATCAGTTACAACGGACTCAAGTCCACGACGAACTGTCTCTACTTCAGGAAGCTCAGGCATTACTCTTCTTTAATAATTATACACTTTCCAATCGTATCACTGATAAATTGACTTCTTCCCCCCTCAAAAAACGAAGACTTCCTCTACATCTACTAAACAAATTCTTGATGAGTCGATTTTACTTGGATTCCTACTCATGTGAATCATTTAACTAAAGGCTTTATGGACAAACCCTGCCTTGAATATATACCACACACTCTAAAATACTTAACGTATCAATAAAGCTTACATCCCACCCCACCTCAAATGACCGCGTTTTATGGTAACAAAATTAAGCCCATTCACCCTTACGAAATACAGGAACTCTTACACCATCTTGGGTAATGCCATCTATGTCAATTTCACCAGAACCAATCATCCAGTCAATATGAATGACACTTTTATTCCCACCACGTGCTGCAATCTCTTCTGACGTCAATGATGCCCCATCTAAAAAGCATTTGGAATAACACTGCCCTAAAGCAATATGACATGCAGCATTTTCATCAAATAAGGTATTATAAAAAAGGAGGCCACTCTTAGAAATTGGTGAAGAATGGGGCACAAGGGCAACTTCGCCCAACCGGCTTGCACCCTCATCACTTTGCAAAACCTGCTGTAAAACTTCTTGGCCTGTTGATGCACGAGCCTCAACAATACGCCCGGCTTCAAAACGTACTTCAATATTATCAATCAGAGTTCCTTGATAGGAAAGGGGCTTTGTTGAGCGAACGAAACCTTCAACCTTATGAGCATGAGGAGTCGTGAAAACTTCTTCTGTCGGAATATTCGGATTGCAAATAACACCATTTTGAGCAACGGATGCACCACCATGCCATTCATGATCATCTGCCAAACCAACAGTTAAATCAGTCCCTGGCCCTGTAAAGTGTAAGGCAGAAAAACGCTGCTCATTAAGCCAAGATGACCGTTTCTTCAAATGTGCATTATGAACAGTCCACGCCTGCACCGGATCTTCTCCTGTAACACGTGAAGCAGAAAAAATTGCATCGGCTAATTTTTTAATCGCCTCATTAAGTGGTAAAGAAGGAAACATTGCCTCAGCCCATCCTGCTGTTGGATAAGCAACAATCGACCAATTCATAGCAAAATTTGATATTTGCTTGAGTGCCGGCTGGTAAGCTATTGAAGTGGCTTTATTTAAACGTGAAACCTTATCAAAATCCTGATTGGAAAGGAGCAAAGGATTATCACCAACAATCGCTAAACGCGCTGCCCCATTTTCAAAAGCCTTTGCCATTCCCTCATAAAGCCAAGAAGGGGCACAATCAAAACTAGCTGTATGGGCATTTTCAAACCGTGTAAGCGATAACATATCATCACTAAAAATTGGTGTAATGACACCAGCACCAACCTTATAAGCATGATATGCAATACGCCGAACAAAAGGTAACGCTGAAACTGGAGCAGTTAAAACAAGATCCTGCCCCTCTTGTAAATTCAACCCCACTTTCACTGTAATTTCTGCAAGACGATTAAGCATTTCAGGCAAAATTGTCTCATGAATATCAAAGTACATTACCAATACCCTTCTTTAAATAGAATGCGTTCTTTATGTCGTCATATTATAAATTGTTTTTCAGATCCTTTGAGTTCGCTTTCTCTACGTATATTTATGCGTATCATTATCGCTAAAATTCACTTAATTCATAAACCGCAATGGGTATATCATCCTTCTTTGGTCATGAAAAACTTACTAGTTCCTGTGTCGTTTTTCTAACATTGCAACAATTGCATTTAACTGATCAGATGAAGGTAAAACCATAATCGTTTTATTTTCCTCTTTCCTAGCTAGATGTTGAGGTGCATAGGCAGGGATAGGAACTTTATCAAGCTGTACCATAGCAAAAGGCGCAGGATGTGCCATCTTGGACTGTGCTACTTCTGTCGAAGGAGATGTACTTTTCTCTGCCTTTACGCCCCTACTCTCTAAGCCTTCATCTATAAAGCTTGGCGCATGACCAGAACGTTCTTGAGCAAAAGCATAAGCAACATCATAAGGGCGATTATTTGTAGGAACTTGAAGCTCTCCATCACGTGATCGTTTTTCATAAAAAGCATTTCCCCCTGCAACCTGAACATAATGCATGTTTTTATACGGAAAAGACAAACCAGCGGTATGAAAAAACTTAGCGTGTTTAACTTTCTTATCTCGTTCACCCCGTAAAACGGCATCAGCCGCCTCTCTTACACGAGCAACAGATGCTTTCTCCGTCATAGGACGCGTTAAAACACCAGGAGCAAATTGCCTATATTGACCAACAACACCACAAATCGTCTTAGGATAGGCGGTTGAATTAACACGATTCATAACAACCGTTCCAACGGCAATCATTCCTTCACGGCTTGTGCGATTTGATTCAAAATACATCGCTCGCATAAGACATTGACGCTCTGTCAATGGATATGTAACCGCTTTTGTCTTATTATTATTTATTTTTCCAGCATCTAAATGACTTGAAGCACATCCCACAACAACTAACGGCGCTACACAACAGGTAACAAAAACATTCCAACGATTTTTTTTCATCTTATGCAACACATTCCTATAATCTCTGAGATATTCAAGTCTTGAAATGAGCTTTAAATGTATCTCTCAATAAAGTACATAGCTAATTGTTACCACTCAGTAAAATTTTAATACAAGAGGTAATCAAAAAGTATCTATGCAAAATAAAAAATAAAAAACTCTTAATTTACAGATCGATATTGTTATTCTTCATGGTTCAATATAGGCTATAATAACCCACACGTTTCAATTACAATAAAGTAACACTATCCACTTCTTCTACATACGAAAAAATAATACAGATATCCCCTTTAATATAAAATTTTAACAAAATGATCTGAAAGGAAATTCCCCTAGAAAACTCCCCTCCTGCCACAATACGAGTGATGATATCATCCAATATACAAATATGTCAAACCAAGAGTTAACAATCTGCCATGCTTCTCTGAAAAAACTCTTTGTTGCTTCTTTGTGCTTTGCCATAAAATGGTTATCTTATTCTTCTTATAGCTGCACTGTAAGAAAATACTCATATATCTACAAACTTATTTTATACATATAAGAAAAATTTTAATCTATTTTCTTCTCACCTACCCCAACTTTATAAGTAAGGTCATCACGAGGACGATCAGAGGACATATGGTAACCCGTTATGATATAATGCAGCATTTCAGCAATATTAGTAACATGATCACCAATTCGTTCAATATTCTTTAAACAAAACAGTAAGTGCGTACAAACCGTAATATTGCGCATATCTTCCATCATATACGTCAAAAGTTCACGAAAAAGAAAAGTATACAAAGCATCAATCTTCTCATCACGCTCACGCACCGCGTCAACACGCTCTAATAGGCGACTCGTATAAGCATTTAAGACTTCTTTTAATTGATTGAGTGCTAAAGCTGTAATTGTTTCAAGCCCATGATAAACAGAAGCAGATTGACGTATTTCTGAAAGTGCAACAGTCCTTTTAGCAATGTTTTTTGCCATATCCCCAATCCGTTCAAGATCAGAAGAAATACGAATGGCTCCAATAATTTCACGCAAATCGACAGCCATCGGTTGGCGTTTGCAAATAATAGCAACCGCTTTTTCATCAATGTCACGTTCTGCTTCATCTAAAAACACATCATCGGCAATCACTGTCGTTGCAAGTTGAAGATCACTACTCACAACCGATGCGACAGAACGTTCAATCATCCTTTCTGCATGGCTCCCCATTTCTGTAATCCTTACTCTTAAATATTTTAGTTCTGCATCATAAGAACGGACAGTATGTTTCATAGACATATCTTACACTCCTCAATTCACCTATCCAAAACGCCCCGTAATATAATCTTGTGTCCGTTGCTCTTTTGGTGAGGTAAAGATCATTTCAGTCGCACCAACTTCTACCAAATGCCCTAAATGAAACATAGCCGTATATTGAGAAACACGTGCGGCCTGTTGCATGGAATGCGTTACGATAACAATTGTATAATTTTGCCGTAACGCATCGATAAGCTCTTCAATCCGTGCTGTTGCAATGGGATCAAGAGCTGAACAGGGCTCATCCATCAAAATAACTTCAGGACTAACCGCAATAGCACGTGCAATACACAAACGCTGTTGTTGTCCCCCTGATAAACTTGTTCCAAGATCATGAAGGCGGTCTTTTACTTCTTCAAACAAACCTGCCTGCCTCAAACTCTTTTCAACGACATCATGCAATTCAGAGCGTGTTTTAACTAAACCATGAATGCGTGGACCATACGCAACATTCTCAAATATAGATTTTGGAAAAGGGCTGGGCTTTTGAAAAACCATTCCAACACGAGCGCGCAATTCTACAACATCAATCCGTGTGTCATAAATATTCTCCCCATCTAAGGTAATAAGACCAGTTGTTTTAGCGCCTTCAATTGTATCATTCATACGGTTAAAACAACGCAAAAAAGTTGACTTTCCGCATCCTGATGGACCAATCAAAGCAGTTACTTGATGTTCAGGAATATCAAGTGTAATACCGTGGAGTGCTTCTTTATCTCCGTAAGAAACCTTCACATCCTGACCGCGCATTTTAATCTTCATTACAAAAATTCACCTTACAAAAATCTTATCAAAGCTGTTGTTTTATTAAAATTACTGGCGGCGTTCAAATCGTCGACGTAAAAAAACCGCAGAAATATTCATGATCGCAAGAAAAATCATCAATACAATAATAGCACCTGATGTCTTTTCAACAAAAGCACGCTCTGCTTCACCCGCCCACATAAAAATTTGAACAGGCAAAGCCGTTGCTGGATCCATGGGGGTCGTAGGAATATTAACAACAAAAGCAACCATTCCAATCAAAAGCAAAGGAGCTGTTTCACCCAAAGCCTGAGCGACTCCAATAATTGTGCCTGTTAAAATGCCAGGCGCAGCTAAAGGAACAACATGATGAAAAATCATTTGTGTTTTTGATGCTCCCAACCCCAAAGCTGCAGAACGAATAGAGAGAGGAACAGCACGCAGAGCAGAACGTGTTGCAATAATGATCGTGGGAAGAGTCATGAGCGCTAAAACAAGACCACCAACAAAAGAGGCTGAACGTGGTAATCCTAAAAAATTAACAAAAAAAGAGAGTCCTAAAAGACCAAACACAATTGAAGGAACAGCTGCAAGATTATTGATATTAACCTCTATAAAATCTGTAAATTTATTTTTGCGTGCATATTCTTCTAAATAAAGAGCCGTTGCTATGCCTATCGGAAGGGAAACTAATAAAACGATGCCTATCATATAAAGAGAACCAATGATCGCAACACCTAATCCCGCAGTCTCAGGACGACTTGAAGCGCCAAATGTAAAAAAACCAATATTAAATGTTTTATAAAGCGTACCATCATGCGCTAAACGCTTTATCCATTCTATTTGTCGATTAGAAACTTTACGTTTTTTTTCTGCTACACGCAGATCAATCTGTCCCTTATAAGCAGAATCAATATCCGCAGATGCCAAAACTTTAACTTTTTGCATTGTGCCAATCAGTTTTGGATTTTTTGTCACCATTTTACGCAGTTGAACACGGACACCATTTGAAAACATACGGTTAACGTCCAAAAGAGAGGCTCGATCATTTTGATTGATATTAAGTTTCTTCGCTAAAGCATTGCGTACAAGAAGTGGATAATTCGCCGTCATGAGCACTTGTGGTTTTGTTTTACGTTGACCACTTGGATCAATGATCTTTTCATCCAAATAAATCGATAATGTCATTTCACTTTGAAAAAAAGCTGTATAACCCTGACTAATGATAGACCATAAAAGCGTAAATAAAAAAAATAAACCAATAAAAATGGCAATCAAACCATAGGCACGAAAACGACGTTCAGCCCAATACCGACGCTTGAGACTAATATTGCGACGAGGAAAAAAATCTTCATTCATTCATATTGTTCCCGATATTTACGCACAATATAAAGAGCTAGAATATTCATCAAAAGTGTCATAACAAAGAGCGTCATCCCTAAGGCAAAAGCCACCAGAGTTTGTGGAGAATTAAACTCAAAATCACCGGTCAATTGATTAACAATCTTAACAGTCATCGTAGTCATTGCTTCGAAAGGATTGAGTGTTAAATTTGCTGCAACACCTGCCGCCAAAACCACAATCATTGTTTCTCCAATTGCACGCGATGCCGTCAACAAAATAGCCCCCATAATCCCTGGAAGCGCTGCTGGTATAACAACTTTTTTAATTGTTTCAGATTGCGTTGCGCCTAAACCATAAGAACCTTCACGTAAAATGCGTGGAACAGCCGTAATAACATCATCCGATAAAGAGGAAACAAAAGGTATCAACATAATTCCCATCACAACTCCAGCAGTCAAAACACTTTGTGCCATAATAAAACTAACCCCGTCTGAGAGAGAAGCAGAGAGATCTCGTAAAAATGGTCCCACAACCTTCAAAGCAAAAAAGCCATAAACAATCGTTGGAATGCCAGCAAGAACTTCTAACAATGGCTTCACAATTGCTCGCAATCGCGCAGAAGCATACTCCGCCATATAAAGAGCTGAAAATAGTCCTATAGGTACAGCAAAAAGCATGGCAACAAATGCAATATAAAGCGTACCAGCAAGAAGCGGTATTAGACCAAATTGTCCTACTTCATCGCTGGAACCGCTCGCGGAAAAACGCGGATCCCAAACTGTTCCTAAAAAGAAATTTGAAAAGGATACAGACTGAAAAAAGCTTACTGTCTGAAAAAGCATAGAAAGCGCAATGGCTATTGTTGTCAAGACTGCAACAATAGATGCACAAATCAATCCAATAATAATAAAAGATTCAACCTTATTACGGGCACGTTGATGAGGCGCAATTTGCATCATTCCACAGATAAAACCAAAGGACGCAATAGCAAAAAGAAAAACATAACCTATAAACTTAAGCTTTTCAGAAGAGAATACCCACGACTGTGCTATTTTGAACACATCATCCGATGCTTCATCGGATAAAATCAATCCCTTCGCGAGTAATTGTGCCTGCACTTCCTTATAGGAAGCGGTAGAAAGATTCCCCTCAAAGCGATGAATCTTTTTGACGAGACTTCGAAGTGTCTCCCAAAGTAGATCGTGATTTACAGGCTCTGTTACATGCGCACTATACGCCCCCAGCTCTCGAGAGGCATTATATTCTAAATAAATTGTACTCCCAGCATCCCAAACAATTAAAAAAATAAAAGCTGGAATAACAGTAATCAAAAATGTCCACCAGCCATAATAATACGCACGAGAATGCATTTTATGTTGTCTGTATTCAAGAATGCGTGCTCGCATATAAGAAATACAAAAGCCACAAAATCCAAAAATCAATAATAGCAAAACAATGAAGGAAATGCGCATTTTATCTTTCAGTTTTTATAAAAAATAGCACCCAAATTTCCTATCTCAGAAATCCAACAAATTTTCCCTGCAAATTATTTCAATGTCATTACTCGACCAGCAGAAAAATCAGAACGCTGTGCTTGACGTTCCTTTTCAGGAGAAACAATCAAACCATATTCAGCCAAAGGACCCTCTGGACCAATCATTTGATCAGAAAGAAAAAAATCAACATACTCTCGCAAACCTGAAATAATACCTAAATGTGCTTTCTTAATATAGAAAAAAAGCGGACGAGAAACCGGATATTGTCCACTAGAAATCGTCTCAACTGTTGGCGCAAAACCGTTAATATCGGCAACCTTTAGTTTATCAGCATTATTTTGATAAAAAGACAAACCAAAAATACCAACCCCTGTTTTATTAGAAGTTAGACGCGCAAATGTTTCAGAATAATCACCATCAATATCAACCGCTTTTCCATCCTTACGTACCGCAATACAAGCAGTGTGTATCTCCTTATCATCCATTCCTAAAGACTTCATCACCTCAACTGCCCCACTCTCTTTACACCCCTCAGTAAGTAATTTTTCCTCAAAAACTTCACGTGTCCCATGCTTCTCTCCAGGAATATACGCTGCTATCGTCCAATCAGGAAGAGCACTATTGACTGCACTCCATTTCAAAACATTATTCGGTTGCAACTTTCCGTCTATAATAATTCGAGCAGCAAGGGCTTTATAAACATCTACTGGCTGTAATTTCCAATCAGGTCCCTTAATATCAGTTGCAAAAACAATGCCATCATACCCAATACGTATTTCCTCAACATCTTTTACACCAGCATCAAAACAAGACTGTAATTCACTCGGTTTCATTGCTCGCGAAGCATTAACAATATCAACAGTGTTCTCCCCAATACCACGGCAGAATTCCTTAATACCAGCTCCTGTTCCTCCCGATTCGATAACAGGAACCTTAAAATGGGGATAAATTTCTCCAAATGTTTCAGCAACAATCTTTTGATAAGGTAAAACTGTAGATGAACCAGTAATCTGTATTTGATCGCGCGCATTGCCTCCATTTGCTGACAGCAGTAGCGCAAAAATCAATCCCACTCCAATTGATAATACTTTGTTCATCTATAAACTCCCTAAAAATTGAAAACAAAGCCTCTTAATTTATACTATACGGTCATTCTAGTTCACATTTGCAACATAACAAATATAAAAAACAACATGGATCATTTTTTTAAAACCATGTTTTTGTCCTCTGTCAAATAAATTCATTTGAACGCTTGAACTCAATAACATCCCAAAACAAATGAGCAACATCCGTACCGCAGAAGCGTTTAATTTCACGAATTCCCGTAGGAGACGTCACATTAATTTCTGTTATATAATCTCCGATCACATCAATCCCCACAAAAAGAAGACCGCGTTCCTTTAAGGCTGGACCAATGCGTTCACAAATTTCATAATCACGTTTTGTTAACTCCACATTTTCCGCGCGACCTCCAACATGCATATTAGAGCGCACATCTGTTTCTGTCGGAATTCGATTAATAGCTCCAACAGGTGTACCATCAAGCAAAATAATCCTTTTATCTCCTTTTCGTACTGCCTCTAAATAGCGCTGAACAATAAAAGGTTCGTGATAAATTTCTGCAAACATTTCTAACAATGATGCTAAATTGCGATCATCTTGTCTTAAATAAAAAATACCAGCGCCCCCATTCCCATAAAGTGGTTTAACAATAATATCGCCAAATGTCTCTCTAAAAGCTGTTATTTCTTCAATATCTTTGGTAATTAATGTTTCTGGCATCAGATCAGAAAATTCAGTAACAAAAATTTTTTCTGGACTGTTGCGTACCCATGCAGGATCATTCACAACGAGTGTTTTAGGATGAATACGCTCTAACAAATGAGTTGTTGTGATATAATTGAGATTAAAAGGTGGATCTTGGCGTAAAAGAACCACATCCATATCTGTTAATTCCGTACGAACAGGCTTTTCTAATCGATAGTGGCTTCCCTCTTTATCATGTACAATCAATGGCTCTAGTCGTGCAATCACACAACCATCGTATAGAGATAAACGATCTGGTGTATAATGGAAGAGAGAGTGTCCACGTTCTTGGGCTGCTAAAGCGAGTGCAAATGTCGTATCTCCTTGAATCCGAACTGTTGAAATATGATCCATCTGAATGGCAATTTTCATAAATAAATCCTCTCTATCCTAAAAGCAGACTGGTCTATGCATCATAAACTTAGTAAACAATAAAAGAACTATGACAAGAGAAAATTTATGACACAAGAAACAGATATAAAATTAAACAACAAAGAAATCGAACGCTATGCACGCCACATCATTTTGCCTGAGATTGGTGGTGCAGGGCAACAAAAGCTAAAAACAGCACGTGTTCTTGTTGTAGGCGCGGGTGGTCTTGGTGCTCCTGTCTTAACCTATTTGGCTGCCGCAGGTGTTGGAACCCTTGGAATTGTCGATAACGACATCGTTTCACTTTCCAATTTACAACGCCAAGTTATTCATAAAACAAATGCAATCAACAAAAGCAAAACAGACAGTGCTGAAACCACTATAAAAGCAATAAATCCCCATGTTGTAGTTAAAAAACACACCCTACGCTTAGATAAAAGTAATGTGGATAAACTGCTCAATGCTTACCACATCATTGTTGATGGAAGTGATAATTTTACCACACGCTATCTTCTCGCTGATCACGCTGCCCAATGCAAAAAACCTCTAATAAGCGGTGCTGTAGAACGTTTTAATGGCTCATTAACGGTCCTTATGCCGTATAAAGACAATAATCCTCACTATCGCGATTTATTTCCCACCCCTCCAGCTCACGGGACTATCCCAACATGCGCTGAAACTGGAATCATCGGTGTTTTACCTGGCGTTATTGGGACCCTACAAGCAATGGAAGTTATTAAAATGATCACAAACATCGGAGAGCCATTAGTAGGAAAGATTCTTCTCTATAATGGATTATTAGCGCAATTTAATATTATTACTTATAAACGCTCAAATTATAAAGAAAATACCATAGTTATTAAGAAGCTTGGAGAATCATGATTATGTCCTCTCTTCCACTAATTTTTAGCACTCTCGCAATATGTATTGAAATACTAATTAATTTTATCGCAAGTCATCGAAACATTGTAACCAATGAAACCTATTAAATTTATCACAAATATGGCAAACCTTTTGTGAAAAAATAATTCTCTATAATGGATTATCAGCATAATTTCATGTCATCGTCTATAAATGGACAGAGACTCGTGGGAACGCAGCTGCTATCAGTATTCTTGTGTAAAAAATTTTCGACGTAGATAAAAATACAATCAGCAGAACTCTATTCAACTATTTTACTATTCACACATAAAAATTGTTTCACATGAAAGTGCTTACTTCAAACCATAACCTATAAATAAATAATTTAAGTCATATTTTAGTGATCGATACTATAAAAGGTCAATGATCTGTCCGTACATCTCTAACCTCAAGAGAAAACGTCTATTCATCGAGCATCATAAAATGCAGCTTAGGATTATTGCACGTATAAGAACAATCAATTGTCTCTGTTCATAAGAAAAATACATGGGACTTGATGTAAAAGTACATAGGGATTGATGTGTATAGAAGGATTGAGATAAACCTCATGGAGAGCTTTAATTACATAATTATTGCATTCAGAAGCAGAAAGCTGCGGCTCATGAATTGATAATCCTTCAGCAATAATTTCACAGACAAGTATATGTAGAAAAAGTGAAGCACACAAATCTTGAAAACCAATCCACAGACGACAGCGTAAAGAGTGTATTTTTATAAAAGATCTCTTTAAAATAAGCGAGTAAATATGCAATGTTAAATATGTTCTGTTTTGCGTGAGGGGCGTTCCCCCCTAACAAAACATCAATAAGAGCTCTTTTTATAAAACTGTGAAACTAAAATTACAAAAAAATCAGACTTCTTTCTAAAATTAACATCTATGGTATAAGTTAATTTGGCTCATTCGCTTTATTATTATCCATTGGTAAAGGAACAGGATGATCGGATAAACTGCGTAAATAAAGCAAAAGATCGGCACGATCTTGGTCATTTTTAATTCCACGAAAAGACATAATGGTCCCAGGAAAAGCTTCACGTGGAGAATGTAAATAACGATCTAACGTTACAAAATCCCATTTTTGATCAGAATGAGCACGTAATGCCCGTGAATAAGCAAAACCTGCTGCTGATGCCAAAGGGCGGTTAACAATCTCCCAGAGAACTGGACCAACACGCCCTGCTTCATTGCGTCCAGATGTGTGGCATATGGCACATTGGCGAAAAACTTTACGGCCATTTTCAAAATTGCCTTGTTGAAGGCGGCTATTTAGTGATAGGGAAACATCAGGTGCTTTTTGTTTTTCTTGAAATATATCATTCTTGGCAACTGTATGATGATATTGGACTGATGTAGGATGATCGTAAATTATATTGCTGAGTGTGGAAATCCCCACAACAGCGACCAGCACACATAAACAAGCACAAATAAAATAAATAAATCTCGAGCGATTCATAAAAACTCAAATGTTCACGGTTTTATTACCATTTTTAGTTTAAGCTTTTTCTTTATAACACACAACATCATAAATGCATCACAGATGACATTGGGAATCTTACAATGGCTCTTGAACCAATTATTCTTATTCCTGCCCGTATGGGCTCAACCCGTCTTCCTCAAAAAGCTCTCGCTGAAATTGGCGGAAAACCGATGATTGTTCATGTCGTAGAACAAGCCAAAAAAGCTGGAATAGGACGTACAATCGTTGCAACAGATCATAATGATATCGCTAAAGCTGTTGCAGATTATGGGCATGAATATATCATAACACGAGGTGATCATAAGTCTGGATCTGATCGTATTTATGAAGCTTTAGTGCGCATTGATCCTGAACAACGCTACAACGCCATTTTAAATATACAAGGTGACTTACCAACAATCATGCCTCGTGAAATCATTCGTGCGCTACGCCCTTTAGAAAATAGCTTTACTGATATTGCAACCTTGGGTGCCAAAATCATTGAAGAAAATGAAACAAGAGATCCCAATGTTGTCAAAATCATTGGTACACCGCTTTCTCAAAATCGCCTTCGTGCTCTTTATTTTACGCGCGCCAAAGCACCTTATGGAGAGGGTCCTCTTTATCACCATATTGGAATATACGCCTATAGGCGCGAAGCACTTGAGAAATTTGTATCATTCAAACCCTCACCACTTGAGAAACGTGAAAAACTTGAACAATTACGTGCATTAGAAAACAATATGCGTATCGATGTGGAAATAGTCGATACAATTCCCTTAGGTGTAGACACACAACATGATCTCGATAGAGTTTGTGAGATTTTAGCATGAAAATACTTAAAAAAACCAATAAAATTTCTTTCCAAGGAGAATACGGCGCTAATTCCCATATTGCTTGCTCCAATATGTTCCCCAATATGGATGCTGTTCCCTCTGCTACTTTCGAAGACGCCCTTAATTTAGTGGAAAGCGGGAAAGCTGATCTTGCTATGATCCCTATTGAAAATACCCTTGCGGGACGCGTTGCAGACATTCATCATCTTTTACCACAGTCATCTCTTTATATTATTGATGAATATTTTTTACCTATCCATTTTCAACTCATGGTTTTGCCCGGCGTTACACATGACGAAATTAAAACCGTCCACAGCCATACGCATGCCCTTGCACAATGCCGAAAAATCATACGAAACAACGGTTGGAAACCTGTTGTTTCTGCTGACACCGCTGGAGCTGCAAAATTTATTAAAAAAAATGCTAAACGTTCACAGGCTGCCTTAGCACCTTTAATCGCAGCAGAACTCTATGGACTTGATATTCTTGAAAGAGATGTTGAAGATAACCCTCATAATATTACCCGTTTTGTCATCCTTTCACGCTCCAAACGACATGTCCCCAAACCTCAAAATGGCGAAAAAATCATCACCAGTCTTCTTTTTCGAGTGCGCAATGTCCCCGCTGCTCTCTATAAAGCTATGGGAGGATTTGCAACGAATGGTATCAATATGACAAAATTAGAAAGCTATCAAATTGGTGGAAATTTCAATGCAACACAGTTCTTTGTTGATATTGAAGGACATCCTGAAGACCCGATGATGAAACTTGCCTTAGAAGAATTATCTTTCTTTTCTGCAGAACTGCGTATTATCGGTACTTATCCAGCACAAAACGATCGAACATCGTATATATAAAAGCAATTAAGCTGCTATCATTTTTTGTTGATATCAAAAAGCATCGTAAAAATTTCATAATGCAACGTATCCTGAAAGAGCTCGTTTTTTTCTACTCAACACCCTTCATAAAAACTGAAGAAGAAAAAACAGCTCGTAACAGAATATATAAATTATTTGCATAATATTTTCTCACAAATTATATCATGATAAAAAGCACTTCAACTTGTATAAAAACCAGTGTAAAAAAACACAGTAACCAAAAATAAAAACGCTTGTACCATCTATTTCCTTTTATATATTCAAAGAGAGCTTCTTGAGAAAAGTCATTTCCTCTGACAATATTCCAATAAAGATAACGAACTTCTAAATTAGCTCTCAAAACAATTCAAATTATTATACATAATAGAGCATTCAAATCTCTTAGATTAATGTCATTCTAAACATGGTTTAAAACTAGAAAATGCAACTTAGCCCTGATTTTAGCGTTAAGTTTGAGCTTTTATCTTTATAAAAATTGATTTATGATTCACCTCACTTTAGAAAAAGGAGAGGATAATGAAAAAAATCTTCATGCAAGGATTATTAGCCACAAATATTCTCGCCTACTCTAGTGGTGCGTTTGCTGGCTTTGGTGAGAGAAAATGGAATTTTGGGCTGGATGAAAGTGTTGTGATCATCCCATCCGATACAATCCATCAAGGAGCTGAATACTCTTGTAGTATCTTTGAACCGAAGAAAGTATCCTTTACTTTATCATACTCTACCCCTTCTGATTTAAACAAATTGAGAATTGCTGTTGATGATGAAAAGAAAATAACCCATGATAAAGAAAAGAAGATCTTTATCCTAAAAAATATAAAATCTCTTCATATAAGTTTTCCTTCGTCAGGACATTATATTTTTAAAAATATTACGAAGAAAAAAGTTGTTGGAACAAATTGTGACACAGGAGATTATGATTAACAATATTTCTATAACATCTAAATTTGAGTAGAGTTATTCTTTTTTTAGGTATTTTTTTCAAAATAGGGCATAATGAGCCATTAAAACTAATCGCTGAAAAGCTTATTTTTATCCTAATATGGCAAACCTTAAGCTGCTTATAAGGTTAGATATTAAAGAACTTTTGCGAAAACTAAATGACTAAACTTAAATTGTTCTGTATTTTCTACTATCAGAGCTATTTTTTTAATAAGAATATAACTTCTATCTTTGCAACTGCTTTATTTTAAGTACTATAAAGCACATCGTACCCAAATCACTTAGATAAACAGAAAAGTAAAATTTGCTCTACAGATGCATTCCTCGCTGCATTTTAAATCATACTCATTCAGCTTTTGTAAAAATTCATCTCGCTTTTCCCTCCTTATTAAAGGATATAATTATTTGAAACTATAAAATGTCGCTTATATCGAATAAGAACCATTTTTATGCTTATAAAATCAGTACCCCCTTATTTCTATAGCGTTTAATGTTGCATCTTCTCTTGCATGAGTACAGTCCCTTAAAAATATATGAAACCTTTTCTCAAATAATGAAAATTCATATATTGATCCATCTTGTGATAAACATCAATGTTTTTTAATTAAAAGAACAAGCACGCAAAAAAAGAGCGATAACATCTACTCAGTATTTATATACGTTAAAAGAAAAAATATTACATATTTGATATTCTCATTCACTATAGAAATGAGGTGGTTCTCTTATAAGATATTTAATATATTGACTTATCATTATAAGACTTTGATTTTCTTACACTGAATTACAACCACAAATAAAGTAAGATCCTCCCATCTTAAATCTCATATTGAATCCATTAAAATCGTTTCCTTGAAAGTTACAAATGAGAGTGGTGTGTGAGTAAAAACGATTAAAAAAGGAATAAAAATGCTTCTTATAAAGCCTTTCAAGTGCAAGGGATCGCAACATTGGGAGTTGTTAAGTAGTATGAGGGCTAAAATTTATACTTTTATTAAGCATAAAAAGGATAGTGCACAATGGACTTATATCTCAAGGAGAGTATGTATACTATTTACGAGTAGAGTTTGAAATATAGTTAAGAGTATTGAGCAATCGCTCTTTAAAAAGCCTGTGAATGTACAACATTAAATGTATTCTGTTTGGGATTTTTTGTATAGAGGAGCAACACCATTAAAGCAATATTTTATAATTATTTAAATAGCACTCTTCCCCCTGACTTTCGAATGTTAGCCAATTACATGATCTATCTGCTTTATTTGCTTCTTTGACTGTTGTAAATTTTTGATGATTCAATTTCGTAGTTTTAGAACAGACGTGTCTATCCTAAAACTCTTACATGTTTCAGCGAATGAGAATAATTATACATTCAGACTATCTTAAGCGAAAAAATATTTTCATACCAAATAAATATGAAGAGCTACTGCTATAAAAACTGGTAAATCCACAATCTCTTTGTTGTTTATATGTCAATAAATTAAACGCAAAGGAAAATTCTTCGTCGTTCTTAGGATATTTTTCGTTTCTGATCTTGATTTTTCATTCCAAATCGACAATATGAGCTTGGGAGGTTGGTGGTGGACGGACTACTCGCCAACTGGGTCAGGTCTGGAAAGAAGCAGCCCCAACGAGTTCTGGTACGGGTCATCGTTCCAACCTCCTATTTTGCTGAAGAAATTATTTTTTATGCTGTCTTTTAGCGAGGTATTTTTAATCTTCAGAGCAGCATTTGTATGCAGCAAATAAAGGGGTTTTGTTATTTTTAAACAAATTGTCCCATAAATAATTTGATTAAGAAAAAATCCTTTTATATGAGACTACAGTATTGATCTATGCTTTTGTATTATCAAAATGTACGCATAAAGAACTTCGAAGTTGGAAATACTCATGGAAAATTTACCGGTAGAAACAGCCTATCGTGTTCTTGCTCGTAAATATCGACCCCAAAACTTCTCTGACCTCATTGGTCAGGAAGCTATGGTGCGTACTCTCACCAACGCCTTTGAAAAAGGTCGTATTGCACAAGCGTGGATGTTAACAGGGATTCGTGGCGTAGGTAAAACCACAACAGCACGTATTTTGGCACGTGCGCTTAATTATAAAACAAAAGATATTGATCAACCAACAACTGTATTGGACTCTCTTGGTGAACATTGCACACAAATTATCGAAGGACGCCATATTGATGTTATAGAAATGGATGCCGCTTCTCATACGGGCATTGATGATATTCGTGAAATTATTGAACAAATACGCTATCGTCCTGTTTCTGCACGCTATAAGGTTTATATTATCGATGAAGTACATATGCTCTCAACACAAGCCTTTAATGGTTTATTGAAAACTCTTGAAGAACCACCTTCCCATGTGAAATTTATTTTTGCCACAACAGAAATTCGCAAAGTTCCTATTACAATTCTTTCGCGTTGCCAACGTTTTGATTTACGACGTATTGACTCAAAAGCTTTGAGTGCACATTTGCGTCAAATTGCGAAATATGAAAAGGTAGAAGTAGAAGATCAAGCACTCTCTATGATTGCCCGTGCTGCAGAAGGATCTGCACGTGATGCATTATCCATTTTTGATCAAGCAATCGCCCATAGCAATGGCAATGTTAATGCTATTGCGGTGCGTACAATGTTAGGATTAGCGGATCAAGCACGTATTATTGATCTTTTTGAATTTATCATGAAGGGCGATGTTGTCAATGCGTTACATGAATTACGCAGTCAATATGAAGCAGGTGCTGATCCTCTTACTATATTGACAGAACTAGCCGATTTTAATCATCTGGTCACACGTTTACGTTTTACACCAGAAATAGTGGAAGATTTCTCTCTGACTGAAGAACAACGTTTAAGAAGTTTAGACTTTTCAAAAAAACTTTCCGTTCCTATTTTATCCCGAAACTGGCAAATGTTACTCAAAGGTTTACAGGAAGTTAATCAAACTGCACGTCCTCTTCAAGCCGCTGAAATGCTTTTAATTCGTCTTGCTCACACGGCTGACTTACCAACTCTTGATGAGGCTTTAAAAAAGCTTACGCAAGAAAAAACGCCTCTCACACTGGTTAAAAACTCTTCTCATCAAGAATCTACAAATGCAAATAATATAACAAAAGAAACAATGGTCGGAGCCCATGCTTCCTCGAGCATTTCAAATACATTAGCCGATCAATCAGATTTAAAAACATCTTTGAAAAACCAATTAGATCATTCCTTACAACCAGAAAATTTAGTTAAAAATCAAAACCATGACAAAATCAGCGCCCAAGAAGTAACAGAAATTCTAGAAACTTCTCAATCTACTGATCTTTCTGAAAAGATTGCAAATTTATCGCATTCTGTCACGCAAACAACAGAAAAGATTACTGAACCTAAAACTCTCGTGATTAATTCTTTGCACGATATTGTTCAATTAGCCGAACAGCATAATGACGTTCCTTTCAAACTCCTTGTTAAAGAATTTGTTCATCCTGTTTCTTTTGAAGCTGGGCATATTACCTTGAGACTTTCTGAAAATACCCCACAATTTCTTGCTCATGATATAGAAAAAAAGATATCTCAATGGACTGAAAAACGCTGGACAATAACTTTTGTTAATGAAGGAGGTGGCCCAACCTTACAGGAGGAAAGTATAGCGATTCAAAAGACTCTTTTTTCCAATGCAGAAACAGATCCTGATATTGCGAAAATCCTCAATCATTTCCCAGAAGCAAAAATTGTCGATATTCGACTCAATAAAGAAGAAAATGATCTTGATTTACTCTCCAATACCTTTAAAAATGCTGATATTTTTAAAAATAAAAATGATATCAATGATGAATAAGGATACCTATTCCTATGCGTGAAATGATGAGCATGATGAAAAAAGCCAAAGAAATGCAAGAAAAAATGCAGAAGATTCAGGAGGAAATAGCTAATCTGCAAGCTGTGGGCACTGCAGGGGGTGGTCTCGTCAATATCACTTTAAATGGCAAAAATATTATAACAGCAATTCAAATTGATCCTTCATTACTCAAACCTGAGGAAGGTGAAATTCTTGAAGATCTCATTATGGCAGCTTATAATGAAGCAAGAACAAAAATTGAAGTTGCAATAGAAGAAAAAACCAAAAGTATGACCGCAGGGCTACCACTCCCATCAGGTTTCAAACTTCCATTTTAATGAAACGGTTTTTTCCCGTGAGACAAAAATATGTCTAAATACATTGCAGGACCTGAGATTGAACGTCTCATTCAGATTTTATCACGGTTACCAGGTCTTGGTCCACGTTCAGCACGTCGTGCTGCGCTTCATCTTATCAAAAAAAAGGAGACATTGCTGGAGCCTTTGGGAGCGGCTATACAAGCAGCTATCGAAAAAGTCGGTATTTGTTCTGTTTGTGGAAATGTCGATACCATTGATCCTTGTTCAATTTGTACAGATTTGCGCCGCGATGATACAACAATCATCGTTGTTGAGGATATTGCTGATCTGTGGGCCCTTGAGCGCGCAAAAACTTTAGCCGCACGTTATCATGTGTTGGGTGGACGACTCTCCCCCTTAGATGGAATAGGTCCTGACGAACTCAACATTGCCACCTTAATACAGCGTGTTGTACAAAACCCTATTACGGAAATTATTCTTGCTGTCAATGCGACTGTCGAAGGTCAAACAACTGCTCACTATATCACCGATCAGCTTTCCAATTTTCCAGTTAAAATTACGCGACTTGCTCATGGTGTCCCTGTAGGAGGCGAGCTTGATTATCTTGATGACGGAACTTTAGCAGCAGCTGTACAAGCAAGAACAAATCTTTAAAGCTTTTTCTTCTTAACCTTTAGCTCTTTAATGACGGGGGAATATTAAAATGATAAAGAAAAATCTCTCACTTTTAAACGACTTTGGTCCTGGTGTTTTAGTATGTTTACTCATATCAGCCTTAGCTTATGGCTTAGAAGTTGTAGAAAAACAGCTTTTCACGGAAGCGTGGCTTGAAAGCCTTGTTTTGGCAATTCTTCTAGGATCAATTATCCGTAGTTGTTTTTCTTTGCCAACATATTTTCAAAAAGGTATCACCTTTTGTGCAAAAACACTTCTCGAAATTGCTATCGTTCTTCTAGGAGCAAGCATTAGCATTAACGCAGTCCTTTCAGCTGGTTGGAATTTGCTTGCTAGTATCATATTCGTGATATTCGTAACAATTATCCTGAGCTTTGCCATCGGCCGACTTTTCGGGCTTTCTACACATTTGGCAATGCTGGTCGCTTGTGGGAATGCTATTTGTGGCAATTCAGCTATTGTCGCCGTTGCACCTGTTATAAAAGCAAAACATGACGATGTAGCCGCATCAATTGCCTTCACTGCTCTTTTAGGAATTCTTATTATTTTATTTCTACCCTTTTTACATCCATCTCTGAATTTGTCATTTAGCCAATATGGTGTGCTTGCTGGCATGGTTGTGTATGCTGTACCACAGGTTTTAGCAGCAACAGCACCTATCTCTTTTCTAAGTGTTCAAATTGCAACAATTGTCAAATTAGTACGGGTTCTCATGTTAGGCCCTGTTATTTTTACTCTATCAATCATTTATCGCCGATCAGCAGAAACACGCTTGCGTTTACATACCCTCGTCCCATGGTTTATCATTGGCTTTATTATCATGATGCTTGTTCGCTCAAGTGGTCTTATCCCTGAAAAGGCTATCAATCCCATCAAATTTATTGCCCAGTTGTTTACTGTTATCTCAATGGCTGCACTAGGATTAGGTGTTGATATCCGATCACTAAAAAAAGCAGGATGGCGCGTCATTTTGGCTTCAACCTGCTCCATCATTATTCTCGGTATTTGTAGCCTTCTTATGATACAATTGAATGATTTAAATCATATAACATTTTAAATGTGCATTGATTATTATTTTTTCAACGTAGTATACAATCAACCCAAAGTCCTCATTATTATTAAAATCAGTTCTTTCATAAACCAGAAAAAGTTCTAAAATACTGCTCATTATTCTATACAAAAAATTGAAAGAGCTGATATTTAAGTGAAAACTGTCAAATGTGCTTTTCAGTCCATAATGATTTGCAACAGGGTAGTATCAAAATACGTAACTCATGCAAAACAATGCCATTTCTTTCATCTGCTCTCATTACACTGAGTTTTTTATATAAAGACGGATAGAATATGTTCTTATTTGGAAAAAATGTGGGGTCATAACTTTTCCTCTTTTAAATTACTTTTACTTACTATGTAATACAAGTGGCATCAAAGTACTATTTGATAGCTTACAAGTTGTGACAACCCTTACATTTAAACGATTCGTGAAGGAGTTTTTATTCTTTTCTTCAACAGTTTTGATTCATACGCTAACTCCGCTTGTAATATACAAGCTAATAACTTTAATTGTTTCACCATAAGTAGACTTAAAATAAGAGAATCTTACAATACTCAAGGTACTCATTCAAAAAGTGATAAAAATAAGGATTAAATCAACATCTCGTTCTATCCCATAAAAAGATATTGTTGCTTATTGGCACTAGTAACTTTCTTACAAATGAAATATACGATAATGAAAAGATTAAAAATACAGCAGGACTTTTATTTATCGTTTTATTCAACTAAAATATTTTTATGCTTATCCTTGCTATAGATACTGCTTCAATTTATTGTGCTGTTGCGCTTATTCGTCATAAATCTGTTATTGCGCGTATCAATGAACGCATGAACAAAGGACATGCCGAAAAAATTATTGGGCAGATTACACAAATAATGAAACAAGCCAATATGACGCTTGATCAAGTTGAGCGTATTGCTGTCAATATTGGACCTGGATCATTTACTGGTGTACGTGTCGGTGTTGCAACAGCGCGCGCTTTGGCATTAGCACTTGAAATACCAGCTGTTGGAGTGAGTGCTCTTGAAGCGTTAGCAGCACAAGTTATAAACAATAAAAGTACAGCATCGGCAATTACTGTTGTCATTGAAGCAGGGAGAGGGATGTTCTACCATCAAAATTTTCATAATGATCTCACACCTTTGGGAGAGCCGGGATTAAAAACAATTGAAAATATCCTCGAAGATTTGCCAAAAAAAACCCGACTGACTGGCCCAGCTGCTGATGTCGTTGTGGAGCATATTAAAAACCATAAAATACACGAAAAAATTGTCCTAGAAAAAATCCCCTGCGAAGCGGCCGATATTGTAAACTATGCTTATCTTGCTGCAAACAAACAATCAAAAAATTCACCTCGCCCACTCTATCTACGCAGCGCTGATGCAAAACAACAAACCAATTTTTCTTTACCACAAAAAAAATAATGCCCAAATTTTCATTGACAAAAAAGAATTTTGGAATTGCTCCGCTACAAGTTAATGATAGTGCTTCTCTTCATCAAATTCATCAGCATTGTTTTACCCCTTCTTGGGAAAAACAAGCTTTTGATAATTTCTTAACAGATCACTCTATCTTCGGATACAAAGCTTTTCTCATTGATCACTCTGATCAAATTTTAGGCTTTTGCCTATGCCGTCTCATCCTTGATGAAGCAGAAATCATCACAATTGCTGTTCATCCTCATTATCGTCAAAAAGGAATTGGTACCTTTCTTATCGATCGTACAGTTCACCATCTTCACGACAAGGGCGCTATAAAATTATTCTTGGAAGTAGAAGCCACAAATCTTTCTGCTTTGAACCTTTATCAACGCTTTGAATTTCAAAAAATTTCTGAACGTCTTGCCTACTACGTGTCAAAAAATGGTCGTGGTGATGCAATTATCATGCAAAAAACTTTTAAGCAAATAGATTGAGATTTGTGTAAAAAACATTTACACATGCGCTATGAATAAAGTAAATCCTAAAAATACGCCTCCTGTTGCTCCTAAAAAGGTTTTTATCAAAACCTATGGATGTCAAATGAACGTTTATGATAGCCAACGGATGACTGATAGCCTCAGTTCGCAAGGCTATGTGACAACACAAATTCCCAATGATGCCGATCTTATTCTTGTTAATACCTGTCATATTCGTGAAAAAGCAGCAGAAAAACTTTATTCTGATCTTGGTCGTTTGCGCGTTATGCGTCAAGAGCGCACACCTGATAAACCCCTGATGGTTGGTGTAACAGGTTGTGTTGCACAAGCTGAGGGAAGTGAAATCTTGCGCCGTGCTCCAACAGTGGATCTTGTTATTGGTCCGCAAATGTATCATCGCTTGCCAGAATTGTTAGAAAAAGCCAAACAAGGGAAAAAAATTATCGAAACAGACTATGCTGTTGAAGATAAATTTGCTCATTTGCCGCCCCATAATAAACATGCAGTAAGAAAACGAGGTGTTAGCGCATTTTTAACAGTACAGGAAGGTTGCGATAAATTTTGCACTTTTTGTGTTGTTCCTTACACACGCGGTGCTGAAATATCACGGTCTGTCGAGCAAATTACCGAGGAAGCCCTTCAACTCATCGAAGCGGGTGTCAAAGAAATTACGCTGCTTGGACAAAATGTCAATGGTTGGCATGGACAAAGTGCTGATGGCAAAACTTGGCGTCTTGGCGATCTTCTTTATCATCTCGCAAAACTCGATGGTTTAAAGCGTTTGCGTTACACAACCAGCCACCCACGTGATATGGATGATAGCCTTATTGCCGCGCATCGAGATCTTGATATGTTAATGCCTTACCTCCATCTTCCTGTTCAATCAGGTTCAGATCGCATCTTAAAAGCCATGAACCGACAACACAAAAGCTCTCATTATCTTCATCTTATCGAAAAAATTCGAACCGCACGGCCAGATATCGCCTTTTCAGGCGATTTTATTGTAGGGTTTCCAGGAGAAACAGATGAAGACTTTGAAGAAACCATTAAACTTATTCAACAAGTACAGTACAGTTCAGCTTATTCTTTTAAATATTCCCCCCGTCCTGGAACAGTGGGAGCCACAATGAAAAATCATGTTGATGAATCTGTAAAAGATGCCCGACTTCAACATTTACAAGCCCTTCTCCTTGAGCAACAAAATGCGTTTTTGCGTTCTAAAATTGATCAAAAAACGAACGTTCTCATCGAAAAACCTGGACGTCACTCAGGGCAAATGGTAGGGCGTTCCCCTTGGCTTTTACCTGTTGTTGTCGATACAGAAGCCTCTACAGGTAGCGTGATAGAAATTCATATTAAAAATGCAAGCTCAAACAGTTTTGTTGGTGAAGTGACAAATAGATAAGCATGCCTCTAATACCTTGTTCAAAAATAAATATTTTGGAAAACTCTTTTATTTTAAAAGCAAATGATTACATCTAAAGCGTGCACTTTTTGTAAAAATTGTCTTTTATAAAGTTTACTTAACAAAATGTGCAATATTTATGTAAATATGGAGAATAGGCTGAAAGCTTCAACCGAAAAAATAAAGCGTATTAAAGAAAAAGTAAATATGTCCCTTGAAAAGGCTGATACCTTGAAACAAACAAGCGCTTCAGATGTGAGCCAAGTTGTTTTGATTTTCGAAAATAATAAATATGCAAAAGCAGTTTTTGGTAAATTTGACGAAAATCTCGCTTATATCGAAAAAAAACTCGAACTTAGTATTCATCCGCGTGGTAATGAAGTCTTAATCCGTGGAAATATTTCTGTTATAAAACGTGCGCAATATGCATTGCAGCAGCTTTATGAACGTGCCAAAACACATCAAGAGCTCACTTTATCAGATATAAAAGGAGCGATTGCTATGGCAAATATACCAAAGAAGCAGAAAGAAGACACAATAACACACAAATCTGCAACGAAACGTATAGCAGCTCGGTTGAGTACCCATAAAAAAATAATTCATGCAAGAACTCCAACACAAGACGCTTACATAAGTGCTATGGAGCATACTGAACTTGTGTTTGGTGTAGGACCAGCAGGAACAGGAAAAACGTATCTTGCTGTTGCTCATGCTGCAATGCTTCTAGAACGTGGTATCATTGAGCGAATTATTCTCTCACGTCCGGCTGTTGAAGCTGGAGAACATCTTGGTTTTCTTCCCGGTGATCTCAAAGAAAAAGTCGACCCATATTTACGACCACTTTATGATGCTCTTTATGATATGATGCCCGCTGAAAAAATAGAACGCATTTTAGCCTCTGGTGTCATAGAAATTGCTCCTCTCGCCTTTATGCGCGGACGAACACTTGCCCATGCTGCTGTTATTCTTGATGAGGCACAAAATACTACGCCCATGCAAATGAAAATGTTCCTCACACGTCTTGGAGAAGGAACACGTATGATTGTTACCGGTGACGTAAGCCAAATTGATTTGCCTACAGGGCAAAAATCAGGTCTCATTGAAGCAATTCGCATTCTTTCAAATGTAGAAAATATTGCAATTGTGCATTTTGATGAAAAAGATGTTGTACGCCACCCACTTGTTGCTGCTATCGTTCGTGCTTATGATCGTGATTCCGAAATACAAAATAAAAAAAAATCATTCGCATGCGATGCATTAAAAAATGAATTTGATTCATCATGATTATTATTGATATAATGATTAAAAGCGCAGGGTGGAATGATGAGAAAATGCTTTATAATATCACTGAAAAAGCATTAATGGCAACTATGCATCATGTTTCATTGGCAAATGTTGTAAGCGAGATTAGCCTGCTTTTTACGGATGATGAACATATGGCACAAATCAATGCACAATGGCGCAACAAAAACAAATCTACTAATGTATTATCCTTTCCTGCTTTTCCACTTAAAGCTGGAAATCGACCTGGTCCCATACTCGGTGATATTATTATTGCCCGAGAAACTGTTGTTTTCGAAGCAGAGAAAGAAGGAAAAACATTTCAAGACCATTTAACACATATGATTGTTCATGGTATCTTGCATCTGCTTGGTTATGACCATGAAACTGATGATGAAGCATATAAAATGGAAAAGCTCGAAAGAGAAATTCTTCAAAAGCTTTCCATAAAAGATCCTTACGCATAATTGTCTATCAATGATAAAATTTAACTTTTAAAATCAATATTACCAGCATACCATTTAAAGCCTCTTATTTATCTATTATAAAAAAGAAAGTCTAAAAGATTTCAAAACCATGGCAAACAAAATAAATGCACAAAATAATAGTCAAGCATCTTCTAATAATGAAAAAGACCCCTCTCAACAGACGAATCATACAGAGAAATATTCCCTGATGAATCATTTATTTTCATTCTTACGGGGTCGTAATTGTGCATCTACGTCACTGCGCGATGATCTTACCGTTGCACTCACGACTAACAATGAAAAAGATACCGCCCTCTTCTCACCTGAAGAACGTACTATGCTGCATAACATTTTACGCTTACGTGAAGCACGCGTGGATGATGTTATGATACCTCGTTCTGAAATCGAAGCATTAGAAATAAACACCTCTCTTGGAGAAACCCTTAAATGTTTTGCAAAAATTGGTCATTCTCGTATCCCCGTTTATGCTGAAACTTTAGATGATCCGCGCGGCATGATCCATATCCGCGATATTCTTAACTACATCACTCGCTTTATTATCAACCCAACAAAAACCGAACAAAAATCTGATTTGCTTCAATTAAACCATACAGACTTGCATACTCCAATCGGTGAATTGGATTTGATCCGAACAGTTCTCTTTGTTCCCAGTTCTATGCTTGCAAGCAAATTATTAACACGGATGCAAACTACACGAACTCAAATGGCTTTAGTTATTGATGAACATGGAGGAACAGATGGTCTCGTTTCAATGGAAGATATTGTTGAGTTAGTCGTTGGGGATATCGAAGATGAACATGATAATGTCGACAATGCTATCGTACGTGAACCAAATAATAAATGGCTCGTTGATGCAAGAACTGAACTAGAAGATGTGGAGAAAGCTCTTGGTCCTGATTTTATCGTAGGGGAATATGGTGATGAAGTTGATACTATTGGTGGTTTGATCGTCTCAATTCTTGATCGCATTCCTGCTAAAGGTGAAATTGTCGAAGCTGTACCTGGCTATAGATTTCGTATTTTAGAAGCTGATAAACGCCGGATTAAACGATTGCGCATTTTTCGCATTCCCAAAAATGAGAATCTTGAGAACAATGCCATCCCTAAAGAATAGTCCAGTATTTTTAAACAATTTCATCGTTTTTTTGTTCTCTGTTACAGGCTGGAAGCGCCAAGCATGGATATTTCTGTGTGGTGCTCTTACTTCTTTTGCACTTCCACCCTTTTATTTAACGCCTCTTTGCTTTTTAACTTTCCCTCTCTTTATTGTTTTACTTGACTCAATACGGGCCACCAAAAACAATAAAAAACATTTTTTTACTTACGCTTTAAGCTGTGGAACCTTTGGTTTTAGTTATTTTATTTGCGGCCTTTGGTGGCTATGCAATGCTTTGTTAACAGATCCAGATTCTTTTGGTTGGGCAGTCCCATTAGCCATTTTATTCCCTCCACTCTACCTTTCTCTTTATTGGTTTTTTTCTGGTTTCATTGTCGGTTTATTATGGACAAAAGGAATAGCACGCTTTTTTGTTTTAGCCTTTGCATTAGGATTATCCGAGTGGTTGCGTGCGTTTTTATTCACAGGATTTCCATGGAATTCTCTTGGCTATACAGCCATGCCAACCCCAATGTTCATGCAATCTGATGCAATCGTAGGACTTTACGGAATGAATATTCTTGCTGTCTTAGCCTACAGTTTGCCAACTGTTTTATTAACGGATGAAAAAAAGAAAGTGGCACTTTCTCTTTGCTTATCACTTATATTCATTCACTGTGGTTTTGGGTTTTATCGTCTTCATACTATAGAAAACACAACTGAAGATCAAAAAAGTGCTTATTGGGTGCGCATTGTTCAACCGTCCATCCAACAAAATATAAAATTGCGTGATAATACACGAGAATCTATGTTGGAAGCACATATGAAGCTAAGTGCAACGCCAACAACCGATCAAAATTCAGAACCCGATTTTATCGTATGGCCTGAAGCTTCCGTTCCTTACCTTCTCTATGATAATTCATCTATCACAATGCGCATTGCCTCTCTTTTAAAACCTAAACAATGGGCTATTGTTGGAGCAATACGCGCCAGCAATGATCTACCTCATTCCCAAACACAATATTTTAATACAATTGCAGTCATTAATGCTCAAGGTAATATTTTAAATACTTCCGATAAACTTCATTTGGTTCCTTTTGGTGAGTATCTTCCTTATCAGAGTTTATTGAAAAAAATTGGATTGCGTACCCTTGCTGATAATATTGGTGGATATAGTGCTGCAAGTGTGCGCAAAATTGTTACAATGCCAAACGGATTTTCTTATCTACCCTTGATTTGTTATGAAGCAATATTTCCCCATGAAATGACTTTCAAAGGCTCCCCGCCTCAAGCAATTATTAATATTACAAATGATGCATGGTTTGGTGTAACACCTGGACCCTATCAACATCTTCAACAAGCACAGCTTCGTGCCGTTGAACTGGGAATCCCCCTCATACGGGCCGCCAATAATGGCATATCAGCTGTTATTGATTCTTATGGACGAATCGTTGTAGCTCTTCGACAAAATGCTGTGGGCATTATTGATTCACAAGTTCCATCATCCATTACCCCTATAGGAAGCAATGAATACAGAACTTTCTCTACTTTTATCTTATTCATCCTTATGCTATTGTGTCGTATTGGTTTTGGTTTTACAAAACAGCTTAAATGATTCAAGTGCCCTTTGTACGGTATTGTGTTGCGTGTACCAGTGATATTGGGAAAAAATATTACATATTGTTTTAATTATATGATAAATCAACTGCGCATAAATATGATGTTGGTTTAGAAGAAAAATGCTGGAAATAAAGAGTTGCATTATGACCGAAACTAGAAAAAAACCTGACCCTATAGATATCTATGTTGGAACTCGTATCCGTTTACGTCGTAATATTTTAGGACTCACTCAAGAGAAACTAGGTGAAAAATTAGGAATTACTTTTCAGCAAATCCAAAAATATGAAAAAGGAACAAACCGTATTGGTGCCAGCCGTCTTCAAGCGATAGCGGAAATTATGGATGTTCCTGTTTCTTACTTTTTTGATAAAGGTATTACCTCCCAACAAGTAGAGGGTTTTGCTGAAAGTGAACACAATTTTATAGACTTTTGTTCTAGCAGCGAAGGGATTCAGCTCATGCGCGCTTTTACAAATATATCTGATGCTAAAGTGCGTCGAAAAATTATTGACTTGGCAAAAGCACTTTCTGAGGAAGATTTGACAAATAAGTTATAAATTAAAATTATATCTTTTCTCTTTTATTCATATACATTTGCATTGACTATTTGCTGTAGAATTAGCAAATGGTGACGACTTTAGTAAGCAATTGATTAAATCGTTGGTTTTCTTTTTTGAAGGAGTTCCTATGCCGCATCAAGATTATCTTTTTACGAGCGAATCGGTATCGGAAGGACATCCTGATAAAATTTGTGATCGTATTTCCGATGAAATCGTTGATATGATCTATAAAGAAGCTGAAAAGACTGGTACTGATCCATGGTTAGTACGCGTTGCCTGTGAAACTCTCGTCAGTGTCAACCGTGTTGTTATCGCTGGTGAAGTACGTGTTCCCGATACGCTATTAAAAAAAGATAAAAATAAAGAATTCATCTATGATGAAACTAGCTTTCCACTCATTAATCCTACACGTTTTCGTACAGCAGCGCGCCGTGCTATTCGTACCATTGGCTATGAACAAGCAGGCTTCCATTGGAAAACTGTTAAAATTGATGTTCTTTTGCGCCCACAATCAGCTGATATAGCAAGAGGGGTTGATAATGCTACGGATCGGCATGGTGAAGAAGGAGCGGGTGATCAAGGTATCATGTTTGGATATGCTTGCCGTGAAACACCTGATCTCATGCCTGCGCCAATTTATTATGCGCATAAAATTCTCAAACTTCTTGCCGCAGCTCGTCATAAAGGAGAGGGAGAAACTGGAAAATTAGGACCAGATGCTAAAAGCCAAATAACCATACGTTATAAAAATGGAAAACCGATAGAGGTCACATCCATTGTTCTTTCAACGCAGCACCTTGATGAAAGCTGGGATTCCAATAAAGTACGTACAGTGGTTGAACCTTACATTCGCCAAGCTTTACATGACATTCCCATTGCAGCTCAATGTAGTTGGTATATTAACCCAACAGGAAAATTTGTCATTGGAGGCCCTCAAAGCGATGCCGGATTAACGGGACGCAAAATTATTGTGGATACTTACGGAGGTGCAGCACCCCATGGAGGCGGTGCTTTTTCAGGAAAAGATACAACAAAAGTTGATCGTTCTGCTGCCTATGCGGCACGCTATCTGGCTAAGAATATTGTTGCTGCTCATTTAGCAGAGAGATGCACCATTCAACTCTCCTATGCAATTGGTATTGCACAACCTTTATCTATTTATCTTAATCTTCATGGAACAGGAAAAGTCGATGAAAAGGTTATTGAAGAAGCCATCCGCAAAATAATGGACCTTTCACCTACCGGCATTCGAAAACATCTTGACCTCAATAAACCTATTTATGCGAAAACAGCTGCCTATGGTCACTTTGGTCGTAAACCAAAACACGATGGTTCGTTTTCATGGGAAAAAACTGATCTCGTGAAAACGCTTCAAACAATGATCCAAATCCCATGATTAAACATAATATACGTAAGAGTGAAGCATTTTTTGGACGCCGACAAGGAAAACAACTTCGAGACAGTCAGCTTACACGTATACAAATGCTTCTCCCCAGTTTGAATATTGATTTAAATGTCCCTCCTCCCTTAAACCTTACATCCTTATTTTCAAGCAAAGTAAGAGAAATTCGACTTGAAATCGGTTTTGGTGGAGGTGAACATTTACTTCATGAAATGGCATATTTTCCAAAAACCGGTTTTATCGGCGTCGAGCCCTTTATCAATGGCATGGCAAAAATATTGTCGTCTCTTGAACAGCATCAAAACCATCAAAATCGTCTTCGCCTCTATAATGATGATGCTACACGCCTTCTTGATTGGCTCCCTGATAACTCGCTTGATGGAATAGACCTCTTCTATCCTGATCCTTGGCCGAAAAAAAAACACTGGAAACGACGCTTCATCAATATAAAAAATCTTAACCGTTTTGCTCGTGTTCTTAAAATAGGAAAATTTTTTCGCTTTGCTAGCGATATAGACAGTTATGTAAACTGGACTTTGTACCATTGTGCACAACATGATCACTTTGAATGGAAAGCAGAAAGCCCTCAAGACTGGAAACTCCCTTATCCACTATGGAGCGGAACCCGCTATGAAGCAAAAGCTTTACGCGAAGGACGAACGCCTGCCTATCTTACCTTTATCAAGAAATAAATGATCAAGCGCTTTTCTCATAAACAACTTGAAAAATTTTGAATTTAAGAGTATTAATAGTTAAATTCTTGGTCTTATGATGAAGAGTGGGCCGTTGGACCCGCTCTTTTTTAATATCATAAAACTGATGAAACCAACTTGGATAAAATGTATGAACGAAGCTGAAAAAATAAGCAATCTTGACGAACCGCGCCTGTTTGAAGAAGATGGTATCGAAGCACAGGTTGCTGCTCTTGTCATACCATTGTTTAAACCTTTAGGTTTTCGTTTGGTTCGTGTAAAACTTCTTGGTCAAAATGGTTTAACACTTCAAATTATGGTTGAACGTGCCGATGGTTCTATGACCATAGAAGATTGTGAAACTGTTAGTCGAACTGTTTCTCCCCTCCTTGATGTACAAAATGTTATTGAACGCAAATATCATTTAGAAATCTCATCACCTGGAATTGATCGTCCATTGGTAAGAAAATCTGATTTTTTTCATTGGCAAGGGCATCTTGCAAAAATTGAAACCAAAATAACAATTGATGGGCGCCGAAAATTTCGTGGGACACTTACAAATATCACGCAAGATGGATTTATTTTAAACACTGATAAAGCTGCTTATGGAGAAGCCATGTATACCCCTATTTCCTTTTGTGATATCATAAATGCGCATTTAGTGCTTACCGATGAGCTTATTCGCGATGCATTGAAACAAAATAAAGATTTAAGTCAACAATTCATTGCCGAAGAGAACGCTAACGACTCTATACAGACGCTCAATTTCAAAAAATAATATCACTGGGAAATACCCATCGTGTGGCACAAAGAAGGAGAAAATTGATGGCTACAAGCGCTAACAGGCTTGAGATTCTGCAAATTGCAGATGCTGTTGCACGTGAAAAGTCAATCGACCGTGAAATTGTCATTTCTGCGATGGCTGATGCTATTCAAAAAGCAGCACGTTCTCGTTATGGTCAAGAAACCAATATTCGTGCTGAAATCAATTCTAAAACAGGTGAAATTAAATTACAGCGCCTGCTTAAAATCGTTGATGTCGTTGAAGACTATACAACGGAAATTACTTTGTCTGATGCTCTCAAACGTCAAGCAGAAGCAAAAATTGGTGATTTTTTTGCTGATCTTTTACCTCCTATGGATTTTGGACGTATCGCAGCACAATCTGCTAAACAGGTTATTGTACAAAAAGTACGCGATGCAGAGCGCGATCAGCAATATGAAGAATTCAAAAATAAAGTTGGTGAAATTATTTCTGGTACAGTTAAGCGTGTGGAATATGGTAACGTCATCGTTGATCTAGGGCGCGGTGAAGCTATTGTTCGCCGTGATGAATTAATTCCTCGTGAATCATTCCGCTATGGAGATCGCATTCGTGCTTTTGTCAATGATGTACACCGTGAAACGCGTGGTCCGCAAATTTTCCTTTCACGCACACATCCCCAATTTATGGTAAAACTTTTCACTATGGAAGTACCAGAAATTTATGATGGTATTATAGAAATCAAATCTGTTGCTCGTGATCCAGGTTCACGGGCTAAAATCGCCGTTGTTTCACGTGATGGTTCCATTGATCCTGTTGGAGCATGCGTTGGAATGCGAGGAAGTCGTGTACAAGCTGTTGTTGCTGAATTACAAGGCGAAAAAATTGATATTATTCCTTGGTCGCCTGATGCGGCAACATTTGTCGTTAATGCACTGCAACCTGCTGAAGTTTCTAAAATCATCCTTGATGAAGATGCTGAACGGATTGAAGTTATTGTGCCAGATGATCAACTTAGCCTTGCTATTGGACGACGTGGGCAAAATGTTCGCTTGGCTTCGCAACTAACAGGATGGAACATTGATATTTTAACGGAAAAGGAAGAATCTGAAAATCGTCAAAAAGAATTTACTGAACGAAGTAAATTGTTTATGGAAGCCTTAGAGGTTGACGAAATGATCGGACAGGTTATGGCATCAGAGGGTTTTTCTTCTATTGAAGAAATCGCCTATATTGATCTTGAAGAAATCGCTTCTATTGATGGTTTTGACCATGATACCGCCGCTGAAATCCAAAGTCGTGCCCGCGAATATCTTGATCATCAAGAAAAAGAACTCGATGAAAAACGCAAAAAGCTCGGAGTTTCTGACGAATTGCGAACACTTCCTGGAATGACAAGTGCTATGTTGGTTGCTGTAGGTGAGGATGGTGTAAAAACAATAGAAGACTTTGCTGGCTATGCCGTTGATGATTTAGCTGGTTGGAGAGAACGTAAAGAAGGTCAAACACAGAATTTTTCTGGTATTTTAACCCCTTTTGACATTACACGCGCAGATGCAGAAGCTATGGTTTTAGCCGCACGTGTACAAGCAGGCTGGATAGACCAAGCTGATCTTGTTACAGAAAATCCTGTAGAAGATGGAAATTCTACAGAAAATGAAAAAATAGATGATTTGGATGTGGATACACTTTAAATGAATGAACGGACTTGCATTGTGACCCGAAAAAATGCTTCAGCACAAACGCTGATCCGTTTTGTTATTGGACCCAACAACCAAATTGTTCCTGATCTTAAAGCGAATTTACCAGGGCGTGGCGTTTGGATTTCTGCCCATCACGCTGTTATTGAGAAAGCAATCAAACAGAAAGCTTTTCATAGAAACTTTAAAACAGATGTTGAGGTTGCACCAAATCTTGTGCATGTTGTTGATACGCTTTTACTAAAAGCCGCTCTTTCAAGCCTTTCCATGGCACGAAAAGCGGGAGCAATTGTTATGGGAGCAACAAAGGTTGACGCTGCTATCCGCTCTGGTAAAGTTATTCTTGTACTTCATGCTAAAGAAACAACAGAAGATGGGAAACGAAAAATTGCACAGGCCATCCATTCAATACAACAACAAACAAATCGGACTATAAAAACCATATCTTTATTTACAAGTGATGAAATGCGAGTGGCTTTTGGCTCTAATCCTGTAATGCACGCGGCCTTACTGGACACAAAAGCTGCTGAAGGATTTCTCAAAACAACATGTAAATTGATCAGCTATCGTGACGACAAGCATAGTAAGTCTAGTGAGATGACGGCCCAAGCCGTGAAGGAAGTACAATGAGTGAAAATAACAACGACAAAACAACCGTCAAGAAGACACTAACTCTCAAGAGGTCTGTCTTGGAAACGAGTACGGTTAAACAAAATTTTAGTCATGGCCGTACGAAGGCTGTCGTTGTCGAAACCAAACGGCGTAAAATTACGCGACCTGATGAAAAAGCTGAAACCCTACAGCCCATTACAAAGCCGCATGTGGCCCCCCAGCGTTCTAAACCGCGTTTTGAGGGAAAAAAGCCTCAAGAATCTGTGACCAAAAGCAATCTTTCATCAACTGAAATGGAAGCGAGACTTCGCGCGTTAGAAGAAGCACATATCCAAGAAAAAATAACGCGAGAACAAGCCGAAGAAGAAGCAAGACGCGCTAAAGAGCGTGAAGAAATTTTACAGCAAGAAATTAAAGAAAAAGAAATACATCTCCAACAAGAAGAAGAAATATCGCCAGTACAGACTCCACCTGTTCCCCCTCTCATTGAACAGACAGATATTCCTATTGCCCCTAAACAGACAACCGTGGTTGAAAAACGCAAAATAGATGACAATAAAGAGGAAGAACGGCATAGTCGACGTGCTAATCCTGCTAAATCAGAAATACGTGTACCCAAAGTTGTCAAAGGAGCTGATGAGCGGAGACGCGGAAAGTTAACTCTGAATAGTGCACTGGATGAAGAAGGAAGCGCACGTGGGCGCTCAATGGCTGCAATGCGGCGTAGACAGGAAAAGTTTAAGCGTGCACAAAATCAAGAACCAAGAGAAAAAATTTCTCGCGAAGTTGTTCTTCCTGAAACGATTACTATTCAAGAGCTCGCACAACGTATGACTGAGCGTTCTGTTGATGTGATTAAATTCTTGATGAAACAAGGACAAATGATGAAACCTGGCGATGTTATTGATGCAGATGTTGCCGAACTCATCGCTGTTGAATTTGGCCATACTGTTAAACGTGTTTTAGAATCTGACGTAGAAGAAGGTATCTTTAATATAACAGATAATCCTCAAAACATGCAGCAGCGCGCCCCTGTTGTAACCATTATGGGCCATGTTGACCACGGAAAAACTTCGCTTTTGGATGCTATTCGTAAAGCAAATGTTGTTTCTGGCGAAGCAGGAGGTATTACGCAGCATATTGGTGCCTATCAAGTAGAACAAAATGGTCAAAAAATTACCTTTATTGATACACCAGGTCATGCTGCATTTACCGCTATGCGTGCACGCGGAGCTCGTGTTACTGATATTGCTGTTCTCGTTGTAGCCGCTGATGATAGTGTTATGCCTCAAACGATTGAATCAATCAATCATGCGAAAGCTGCTGGTGTACCTATCATTGTTGCTATCAACAAAATTGATAAACCAGCTGCGAATGCACAAAAAGTGCGTACAGAACTTCTACAACATGAAGTGTTTGTTGAAACTATGGGTGGAGAAACTTTGGACGTTGAAGTTTCTGCTAAAACTGGTCAAAATCTTGATAAACTTCTCGAAGCTATCCTTCTTCAAGCTGAAATGCTTGATCTGAAAGCAGATCCTCAACGAACTGCAGAGGGCGTTATCATTGAAGCCAAATTGGATCGCGGACGTGGGTCTGTTGCAACAGTTCTTGTTCAAAAAGGTACATTACACCCTTCTGATATTATCGTTGCTGGAAATGAATGGGGTCGTGTACGTGCTTTGATTGACGACCATGGCCGCCATGTCAAAGAGGCCGTTCCCTCTACACCAATTGAAATTTTAGGCATGCAAGGAACACCACAAGCCGGAGACCGTTTTGCTGTTGTCACACATGAAGCAAAAGCACGTGAAATTTCTGAATATCGGCAACGATTAGCACGTGATAAAGCTGTTGCGCGGCAAACTGGTTCGCGTGGTTCTCTTGAACAGATGATGACAAAATTGCAAACGACTGGTGTTAAGGAATTTTCTCTTATTATAAAAGGAGATGTGCAAGGATCAATTGAAGCAATCGCTTCAGCATTGGAAAAACTCGGAAATGACGAGGTTCGTGCGCGTATTGTACATTCTGGTGCTGGAGGAATTACCGAAAGTGATATTTCTCTTGCAGAAGCTTCTAACTCTGCTGTAATTGGCTTTAATGTTCGAGCCAATAAGCAGGCACGTGATTTTGCTAAAACACAAGGAATTGAAATTCGTTATTACAACATCATTTATGATCTTGTTGACGATATCAAGGCTGCTATGTCTGGATTACTCTCACCAGAACAGCGTGAAACTTTCCTTGGTAATGCTGAAATTCTAGAAGTCTTTAACATTACAAAAATTGGAAAAGTTGCAGGATGTCGTGTTACAGAAGGTAAAATAGAACGAGGAGCCGGTGTTCGCCTTATCCGCGATAATATCGTTATTCACGAAGGAAAGCTGAAAACACTCAAACGCTTTAAGGATGAAGTCAATGAAGTGCAAAGTGGTCAAGAATGTGGAATAGCCTTTGAAAATTATGAAGACATGCGCGCAGGAGACATCATTGAGACCTTCCGTATCGAACATATTAACCGCACATTATAAAATAATCCAATAACTTTCCTCATTTCACGACAGAGTTAAAGTGATTGGATTTTATAAACAATGTCTCTTTTTTCCTTATCTTGATGATTAAAAAAGAGATCTTGTAGCAGGGATAAAACTTTGATGAAAAATGCAGGGCCATCACAACGGCAACTTAGAGTAGCAGAGCAAGTACGTCATGCAATAGCGCATATATTACAGCGTGATATTTTGCTTGATGATGTCTTGAAAGATATTGTTATTTCTGTCTCTGAAGTACGCATGTCACCAGATTTAAAAATTGCTACTTGCTTTGTATCACCTCTCAGTACTCTTAAAAATGCTTCTCATACCGATGTTGTTGATACCCTCAATAAACATAGTCGTTTTCTCCGTGGAGAAATCAGTCATGCGTTGCGACAAATGAAATATATGCCAGAACTGCGTTTCCGACTTGATAATAGCTTTGATAATTTTTCAAAAATTGATGCCCTCCTTCGCTCGCCTGAGGTTGCACGCGATCTTCACCATAGTGATACAGATGAGGATTAAAGATATGGCGCGGCAACACAAGAAAAAAGGGCGTCCTGTTTCTGGCTGGGTCATATTTGATAAACCAAAAGGAATGAAATCAACAGAAGCTGTCTCACAAATCAAATGGCTCTTCCATGCTCAAAAGGCAGGACATGCGGGTACACTTGATCCTCTTGCTTCTGGTCTCCTTCCCATTGCATTGGGCGAAGCAACCAAAACCGTCCCTTACGTGATGCAAGGCAAAAAAACTTACCGTTTTCATATTGCTTGGGGGCAAGAGCGCTCAACAGATGATTTAGAAGGAGAAATAACGAAAACTTCTCTCATACGTCCAACACAAGAAGAAATACTTGCTCTTCTTCCTCAATATACAGGTGTTATTTTGCAAACACCTCCACAATTTTCAGCAATCAAAATTGCTGGAAATCGTGCCTATGATTTAGCGCGTGAAGGGGAAGTTGTTGACATTCCGCCCCGTGAAGTGGAAATAGAAACTTTCAAGTTATTAGAAATGCCTACCAAAGAGCATTCTATCTTTGAAATAACCTGCGGAAAAGGAACTTATGTGCGCTCTTTAGCACGCGATATGGGACGTGATCTCGGTTGCTATGGGCATATTGCTGATTTAAGACGTATTGCCGTCGCACCTTTTGATGAAGAAGATCTCATTACATGGGAGGAACTAAAAGCGGCCATTCCGCCAAATAAAAACACTACAGATGAGAATAATCGTTCTTTTGAAAAAAACTTCTCAACACTCGATGGGCTCTTAATTGACACAAGCGCCGCATTGGATTGCCTCCCTCACTATATCCTTAATGAAACTCAAGCACAGAGAATTATAAGAGGCCATTCTATCCTCTTGAATCATCACAAAGCACCTCTTGATGAAGAGGAAATTTGTGTCCTCTATAAGGAACAACTTCTTGCTATTGGCACTCTCGACAAAGGTCTATTTAAACCAAAGCGGATTTTCACAATTTAATCGATTCTTTTCCCAACCACCTTTTGCGGAAAGATATTTTTCTCTATCAATTAAGAAAAATATGGTGCTTTTCATTGTCTATATTTACCGTATTCATATCAAAATTTAAGTCAGTGCTATAAGCTAACACCACCACACACTTTTTCCTCTTAATGTCGCAACAATCCTTGCATTTAAAGGATTCATAAGAGGCTTTTTATTTCTTTTTCAATCGTTTTTTACTCATACTTTAGTCCTCGTTTATAATGTACAAGCAAAGATATGGACTGATTTACTCTAAATAGATTTGAAACGAGAAAAGCTTAAGATTTTCAGAACTATCACTCAACATGAAAAATGACAAATAACCATTATAAATCAATTCATTAAATATTGAAATAGCAATTTTTTATGATTATGCTAACAAATTGATCGAAATAATATTAACATAATTTAATATTTTACAAAAAAACTGTTTTAACCCTAAGGGAGATGATCAGAGGAGGATTTTAAAAGCATCTCATTGGCTTGGGGTATTGTTTGGCGTTCAATCATGCGGTGCACTCTTATACCGTTAGGAGCACAATTTAAATGACGCAGACGCTTATTGACTTCTGCATCTGCTTTTGTACGACGATGATTATGGCGTAAATAATCTACCCATGTTGGCATATGATAAGCCTCTGTCCAATATTCAGGTCTTTCAAGATCTCGTAAAAGGACCCACTGACGCGCACCATCACGTAATCGAATATGGCGTCGACGCGTCATCACTTTGAGAAACTCTTCGAGTTCATTTTCATGAATTTGGTAATCAATCATTATCATGATCGGGCCACTTCTTGCTTTGAGGTCGAGTAATAGTTCCGGCTCTCTAAAATGATCAAGAGGATTTAAATCTATCTGAGGAATTTCTTGAATTCTAAATTTTACCCCTGCAAGAGCACCAAAAATCAAGAATAAAGAACAAACGCTCAAAGCAATTGTTGGAGAATAACCATCAGCTAAACCTCCCCAGATTGCACTTCCAATAGCCATCCCCCCATAAGATGCCGTTTGATAAAGAGCTAAAGAACGTGCAACAACCCAGCGTGGTGTAGAGAGTTGTACAGATGTATTAAACAATGATAAGGCCAAAACCCAACATAACCCTGCAGGAAATAAAGCAATATGGCTTATAATCAGTGAACGGCTGATTCCCAATAAAAAGCAAGAAAAGGCGAAACCAATAAATGCACTTGCAATAATTGTTTCTGAACGAAAATGATGCCGTACAACTGCATTAATAATACCTGCTGTCATGGCTCCTAACCCAAAACAACCGAGCAATGTACCATAAAGAAGGGCACTTCCTCCAAGAACTTTATGCGCAACAATTGGCAAAAGTGCTAAAATAGAAATTGCTCCTATACCAAAAAGGAACGCTCGAACCATAATGCTCAGGAGATTAGGTGACATCGCAACATAACGCAAACCATCTGAGACAGCTCCTAACAGCCTTTCTCGTGGCAATGAGTTGTTTTCATAATTCGACTTCCAGAAAAACAACGCACCAATAAGAGGAATATAGCTTATAGCATTAAACAAAAAAGCAGCCGATGCCCCTAAAGTTGCAATGATGGCACCCCCAATAGCAGGACCAACACTCCGCATCAAATTAAAGCCAACACTATTCAAACTAACAGCAGCAGGAATATTTTCCCTGCTCACAATATCTCCTATCGTTGCTTGCCAAGAAGGATTATAAAAAGCTGTGCCACATCCAATCAAAAACGTAAAACATAACAAAAGCCAAGGTGTTAGAAATCCCATATAGGCTAAAACAGATAAACTCATCGATATGACCATCATCATAATCTGTGCACACAACATAATTTGACGCCGATTAAAATTATCAGCTAATGCCCCTGCCATCAAAGAAAACATAACAAGTGGTAATGTTGTGGCACTTTGAACGAGCCCAACCATGGAATGCGAAGAACTAATCAACGCCATTAACCACCCTGCTCCAACAGCTTGTATCAGCCCCCCTAAATTAGAAATAAGAGTAGATGACCATAAATTTCGAAATACCGAATTACGAAAAAGTTTTAATGTTGAAATGCTCTGCATCTTTTTCCTCCAACGGTATTTATCACTTTTGTTACCACTCACACACACTCATAATCTTTGTATCAAAAGGATGCATAATTGTTTAAAAAACTTCTCATAAAACTCTATTTAAATCAATATTTCAAAACAAAAGCTTTTATTTAAAGAAAGACTTCAAAATGCTGTCAAGGACTAGTATTTTAACCTTCTTTCCTATATAAGAACGAAATTAGGTAAGAGTCTTCGACTTTTCCTGTTTTCTCACAGACCCTAGCTGAACGACATCTCGGCTATGGGTGACTTTATGTTTCTTCGTTTTTGGAAAGGATAATACGATGTCGATTACAGCTGAACGTAAACAAGCTCTTGTCGCAGAATACGCAAACAAAGTTGGTGATACAGGATCACCAGAAGTACAGATTGCTGTACTTTCTGAACGTATTTCTAATTTAACAAACCACTTTAAATCTCACAAAAAGGATAATCATTCTCGTCGAGGTCTTTTGAAGATGGTGTCTCAACGCCGGCGTCTTCTTGATTATCTTAAAGGAGTTGACCAAAATCGTTATCAGACACTTATAAAGAAGTTAGGTTTACGTCGCTAAAAGAAAAATGGAGGTGGTATTTAAAAAAACCACCCATTTTTTCAATGTGTTGCTTTTAATTAAAAATTTTAAAAACTGATAAGTTATTATGGGATAGGACTGCTCATCGTTTCACATTTAATGCGATTTACTTCTCTCTTCTCGCAACAAAGGAAGTAATTTGTTGTCCACCCCAAAACTTGCAAATATGCTGCGCACAACCAGAATGTAAGCAATCAAAGATTTAAACACTGGTCATTAAGGATAAAAAATGTTCAAAACGCACAAGATAGAAATTGAATGGGCTGGGCGTCCTCTCACCCTTGAGACAGGGAAAATAGCGCGTCAAGCTGATGGTGCAGTGATTGCTACCTATGGAGAAACTATTGTCTTAGCAACCGTTGTATCGGCCAAAAACCCAAAACCAGACCAGGACTTTTTTCCACTCACTGTTAATTATCAAGAAAAATTCTATGCTGTTGGTAGAATACCTGGAGGCTATTTAAAACGTGAAAGTCGACCAAGTGAAAATGAAACTTTGGTTTCACGTTTGATTGATCGCCCAATTCGTCCCCTTTTCGTTGAGGGATATAAAAATGATACACAAGTTATTGTTTCCGTTATACAGCATGATCTCGAAAACAATCCCGATATCCTTGCGATGATTGCATCTTCTGCCGCATTGACCCTGTCAGGTGTTCCTTTCATGGGACCTATAGCTGGTGCACGCGTTGGCTATTGTAATGGACAATATGTTCTTAATCCTCATATCGATGAAATGCCTGAATCAAAACTTGATCTTGTTGTTGCTGGAACAGAAAGTGCTGTTTTGATGGTTGAATCAGAAGCACAAGAATTACCGGAAGATATCATGTTGGGGGCCGTAATGTTTGGTCACCAAGGCCTTCAACCTGTCCTTGATGCCATTATAAAGCTTGCTGAAGTTGCTGCAAAAGATCCTCGTGATTTTGTTCCTGAAGATCTTTCTGAGCTTGAAAAAGCGATGCAGAAAATGGCAGAACAGGATATACGAAAGGCTTACACAATTACTGATAAGCAAGAACGTTATGCTGCAATTGATGCACTAAAGACAGAAATCCTCAATAAATTTATGCCAGAACCAGAAAAAGACTGTCAATTTAGTGCAGATCAAATTGCAACCGTATTTAAACAGTTGCAAGCAAAAATTGTTCGCGGAAACATTCTTGATACCCAAAAGCGGATTGATGGACGCAATCTTTCTACCGTACGCCCTATCCAATCAGAAGTAAGTATTTTACCCCGCACACATGGATCAGCACTCTTTACCCGCGGAGAAACACAAGCGATTGTCGTTGCAACATTGGGAACTGGTGAAGATGAACAATATGTTGATTCTTTGACAGGAATGTATAAGGAAACATTCCTTCTCCATTACAATTTTCCACCATTTTCAGTGGGTGAAACGGGACGCCTTGGTTCTCCAGGTCGTCGTGAAATTGGACATGGCAAATTGGCATGGCGGGCAATTCACCCCATGTTACCAACGAAAGAATCTTTTCCTTATACCATTCGTGCTGTCTCAGAAATCACTGAATCCAATGGCTCTTCTTCTATGGCAACGGTTTGTGGAACCTCACTTGCTCTTATGGATGCTGGTGTTCCTCTAGCACGCCCTGTTGCTGGTATTGCTATGGGCTTGATTAAAGAAGGAGAACGCTTTGCTGTTCTTTCTGATATTTTAGGGGATGAAGATCATCTTGGAGATATGGATTTTAAAGTCGCAGGAACAGAAAATGGTATTACTGCCTTGCAAATGGATATCAAAATTGATGGTATTACCGAAGAGATTATGAAAATCGCGCTTGAACAAGCCAAAGGTGGACGAATCCATATCCTTAATGAGATGGCGAAAGCTTTAACCAGTGCACGTGCTGAGCTGAGTGAATTTTCTCCACGAATCGAAGTTATGAATATTTCTGTCGATAAAATCCGTGATGTTATCGGCTCTGGTGGTAAAGTTATTCGGGAAATCGTGGAACAAACTGGAGCAAAAATTAATATTGAAGATGATGGTACCATTAAAATTGCTTCTGCTGATGCTAAAACCATTGAAGCAGCAAAACGTTGGATCCATTCTATTGTCGATGAGCCTGAAGTTGGTGCTATCTACCAAGGAACAGTTGTAAAAACTGCAGAATTTGGTGCATTTATAAACTTCTTTGGTTCTCGTGATGGACTCGTTCATATCTCTCAGCTTGCATCAGAACGCGTCACCAAAACAACAGATATTGTAAAAGAAGGTGACAAAGTTTGGGTTAAATTAATGGGCTTTGATGAGCGTGGAAAAGTTCGGTTATCAATGAAGGTCGTTGATCAAACAACCGGAAAGGAAATCACCGGTGATAAAGCGATGAATGAAGAAAAGTGCGTGGATGAAAAAAAACAACCTGAAAATAAGCGCCGCCGTAAGAAAGAAGAGTAAGTTTTTCCTCTTATCGTATCATGAAATGCCATCCCAACATTGGAGTGGCATTTTTCTTTGAAAGAGTCATATGTGTTATTATTTTTGCCTTTTGAAAATCATGAACTCCCGTATCCTGATCCAAACCAGTGTTGGCTAAGTTTTGGTTTAACAGAAATCCCAGCTCAAGAATGGGCACAAAATTTAAGAGTTATTACGCCTTGGCGACCAGATTTTTTAAAATTTGTCGATACTCAATTTCACTGCTCTCCTCAAATAGATAAAACCTTCAGCTATGATGGTGCATTTTTACATTTGAGCAAATATCGTGGTTTGAACCAAAATTGTTTTCTTGATTTATTAGAATGCGTTAAACCCAATGGATGGATTGTAATCAGTGGGAATAAAACTGCTGGTGCTGCTTCAATGATGAAATGGGTCAAAACAATTGTTCCCATCACCAATAAATTATCTAAAAATCATGGTCTTGTATTTTGGTTGCAAGTTCCTCAACAAATTGAGAGACATAACATTGCGCAATTGCGCTCACCACCGCTCACTTTTGGTAAATTTCAAACCGCTTCTGGTATGTTCTCACACGGACGTATTGATCCAGGATCTGCTGCGCTTGCGTCTTATATGTTCAAAGTTATTTCTGGAAAAACGGCTGATTTTGGTGCTGGATGGGGCTATCTTTCTCACGTTGCACTTGAAAGAAGTGAAAAACTCACCGCTCTAGACCTTTATGAAGCCGACTACAACGCTTTGAGAGCAGCAAAACGGCACCTTAAATCCATAACAGCTCCTTTTCCAATTCATTTTTATTGGCATGACCTTGTACATGAACCTATCACAAATCTATATGACACAATCATTTCAAATCCACCGTTTCACACACAACAAACGACAGATGTTTCATTAGGAAAAAATTTTATTATAAATGCTGCAAAGTGCTTAAAACCAAGCGGCAGTCTGCTTTTTGTTGCAAACCGCCACCTGCCTTATGAAACATTATTAAAAAATATTTTCCGCACAGTGTTGATACATGAACAAGCCCATGGTTTCAAAATTATCGAAGCGCGCAGATAAACAAAACAAGCAATAACTTTCAAAGAATAAAACGGGAAAGATCGATATCAGCAGCAAGCTCGCCAATAGATTTTCTTACGTAAGCAGCATCAATTTTAAACGATGTTCCAGCTTTATCTGGCGCCGTAAAAGAAATCTCATCCAAAACGCGCTCCATCACTGTTTGCAAACGACGTGCCCCTATATTTTCAATCCTTGCATTTAAATCTACAGCAATATCTGCTAAAGCATCAATTGCATCATCGGTAATTTCCAAATGAACCTCTTCCGTTGCCATAAGAGCAATATATTGTTTAATCAAACTGGCTTCTGGTTCTGTTAGAATGCGTCGTAAATCTTCCCTTGTTAAAGGATTGAGCTCCACACGGATGGGCAAACGTCCTTGAAGTTCCGGTAATAAATCAGATGGCTTGGAAACATGAAATGCACCTGAGGCAATAAAAAGAATATGATCTGTTTTGATTTGCCCATATTTTGTAGCAATTGTTGTTCCTTCAACCAAAGGCAAAAGATCACGTTGAACGCCCTCACGCGAAATCGCAGCACTGGCTCCACCGTCTCGAGTTGCAATTTTATCAATCTCATCAATAAAAACAATACCATCATTTTCAGCAACACGAAGCGCCTCTTGAATAATTTGCTCCTGATCAAGGAGTTTTTCAGATTCATCATCAATGAGCGGTTTAAAAGAATCCTTTACTGTCGTCTTACGGACTTTTGTACGACTGCCCATTTTGCCCAAAATATCTGATAAATTCATAATACCCATTTGTGCCCCAGGCATACCAGGAATATCAAAGGTTGAAGCACTATTGCTATTATTATCGGCGACTTCAATTTCAATCTCTTTCTCATCCAGCTCACCTTCACGCAATTTTTTACGAAAACTATCACGGGTAGCAGGACTTGCTGTTTTACCAACAAGGGCGTCTAAAACGCGCTCTTCAGCATTCACGTGAGCCTTTTCTTTTATTTCATCTCGTTTCTTTTCACGTACAAGAGAAATGGCAATTTCAACAAGATCTCGAATAATTTGCTCAACATCACGTCCCACATAACCAACTTCAGTAAATTTCGTCGCTTCTACTTTAACGAAGGGTGCTCCAGAAAGTTTTGCTAATCGACGTGCGATTCCTGTTTTACCAACACCTGTTGGCCCTATCATTAAAATATTTTTTGGCATAACTTCTTCACGCATCGGCTCATCAAGCTGTTGCCTACGCCACCGATTGCGCAATGCAATAGCTACAGAGCGTTTGGCATCATTTTGGCCAATAATAAAACGATCAAGTTCAGAAACAGTCTCACGAGGGGAAAATACAACACACATTTAAATAGCTTTCTCTAAAGAAGATAATTCTGCATCCAATGTTTCAATCGTAAAATGATCATTGGTGTAAACACAAATTTTAGCGGCAATAGCCATAGCTTTACGAGCAATAGTTTCTGCATCCAAATCCAAATCCATGAGTGCACGCGCTGCTGAAAGAGCAAAATTTCCTCCAGAGCCAATTGCCATAACCCCATCTTCTGGTTCTAAGACATCACCAAGCCCTGTTAAAGCCAAAGTTACTTTCTTATCAGCCACGAGCATCATTGCTTCGAGACGACGCAAATAGCGATCTGTTCGCCAATCTTTTGCAAGTTCTACACAGGCACGCATAAGCTGATCAGGATATTGTTCAAGCTTTGTTTCCAATCTCTCCAGTAATGTAAAAGCATCTGCCGTAGCACCTGCAAAACCAGCAATAACCACTCCGTTCTTTCCAAGACGACGCACTTTACGTGCATTGCCTTTCATAATTGTCTGTCCAAGAGAGACCTGACCATCACCGGCCATCACGACTTTTCCACCTTTTCGTACCGTAATAATTGTTGTACCATACATTATGTCTGGCTTATGTTCTGTCATAAGGAAACTCCTTAATATTAACTTTACTTTTTAATATTGATTTCTTTTCATACAATGTAAAACTCAATTACTATTGTCCTATTTAAGAACATATACAGCAAAACACAATGATTCAGCATAACTCAATTTGTTGAAAATGGAAAAATGATATCATTGTTGTCAATGTAAATTACTGCTAAATAGCTTTATATAAACAGTTTGTGCTTTTTAGAGGAAAATTATGAAAAAAATAGCCATAGGGACCTTAGGTGGAACAATTGCAATGACTGCTGATAGTTTTGGTCACATGCAACCGACTTTAACTTCAGATAACCTTATAAAAAGTGTTCCTGATTTAAATAACGTTGCTGATATTCATGCACAAACATTAATGCAAATACCAAGTGGATCTTTATCGTTTCAAATGCTTTTTGAAATAATTAAGTGGGCAAAACAACAAATAAACGCTGGTGCAGAAGGTATTGTTTTAACACAAGGGACTGATACTCTGGAAGAAACAGCTTTTTTTCTTTCTCTTTATTGGAAGGAGGCTGAACCACTCATCATAACCGGCGCTATGCGCATGCCTCATGAAGCAGGCGCGGATGGCCCCGCAAACATTTTAGCAGCCACTCGTGTCGCAGCAGCCACACAAAGTCGTAACAGGGGCGTTCTCGTTGTCATAAATGATGCAATTCATTCACCTTATTGGCTCTATAAAAGCCATACCGTCAAAGTCGAAACATTTCAATCAGGTCTTGCAGGTGTTTTAGGAACTATTTTAGAGGGAAAACTTATTTATTTCAATGATCGAAAATTTTTCCCAAAAACGTTTGATCTTCCCCAAAACCATGATCATCAAATTGCACTCCTCTATTCCTCTTTATCATCTGATGCAAAATTAATGAAACTATGCCTTGAAAGTGGGTATTATGCTGGAGTTGTTATTGCTGGTTTTGGTGCAGGACACTGTAGTTTTCAAGAAGCAGACCTTGTACAACAATATGCACAAAAAATACCAATCATTATTGCTAGTCGTTGTTGTAATGGCTCAACAACTCGTATAACTTATGGCTATAAAGGCTCCGAAATCGATATGATTGCTTCTGGTGCTCTCATGTCTGGTTATTTATCAGCCGTAAAAGCGCGTCTACTTTTATGGACTTTTTTGGCGCAAGGGCACTCATTAGCACAAATCCGTGCAAACTGGAATGACTGGACTATAAGTTAATGAAAAATGATCTACTATCTTAAAAGAAGAGAGCATGCAAAACAAAATTTACTTGAAAATGAAGCCGCTCATCTGTCTACTCTTAAATCAATTGCTGCTGCAAAAAATTCTCGACCAATACAAATGATTGATACGACTATACAAAAAATTAATCAGAAAGATAATCTGATCAAATCCGTTTCTGACCGATATTCACCCTATCGCGTTTTTACTGCACAAGAATGGTCAGAGTTTCGTGCAGACACACCTCTTACTTTGACTTTTGATGAAATTAAGCGTTTACGCTCTATTGATGATCCTATTGATCTTAAAGAAGTCCAACGCATTTATCTTTCTTTATCGCGTCTATTATCATGCCATGTTGAAGCAGTACAGGAACTTTTTCACAAACGTCAGCAGTTTCTCCATCAAGAAGAGAGTAGAAAAACGCCCTTTATTATTGGAATTGCTGGTTCTGTAGCTGTAGGAAAATCAACCACGGCTCGCATTCTTCAAGAACTGTTGAAAAGATGGACATCTAGCCTTAAAGTTGATCTAATCACAACGGATGGTTTTCTCTATCCTAACGCAATCTTACAGCAAAAAAATCGAATGAATCGCAAAGGATTTCCTGATTCCTATGACATTAAAAAGTTGCTGTGCTTTCTTTCGGCTATAAAAGCAGGTATCGGAAATGTCCGTGCCCCGCTTTACTCACATATGATCTATGATGTTCTAGAAAATCAGACTATTACCATTGATCGTCCTGATATTTTAATTGTTGAAGGTATTAATGTATTACAGGTCAGTGATCTTCCTAAAGATGGAAAAGCTATTCCTTTCGTATCAGATTTTTTTGATTTTTCAATCTATGTCGATGCTGAAACAGAAGTCATTCGTCACTGGTATTTGGAGCGCTTTAAACGTTTGCGTAAAACAGCTTTTCAAAATCCTGAATCCTATTTTCATCGTTATGCCCATCTCAATGAAAAAGAAGCTTCAAAAATCGCTGAGGATCTTTGGCAAACGATTAATTTAAAAAATTTACAGGAAAATATATTGCCAACACGACCACGGTCCAATCTCATTCTACGAAAGGGAAAAAATCATTTGGTCGAATATGTCGCACTTAGACGACTATAAGGATCTCATAACTATGCAGCACCACCACATTTATTTTACCTCAACACGTATCGATAACAGTTGCCCTATCATCTTGGTAAACCAAAGAACTCTTGCCAACTTATCACTTGATGCGTCAACAACAGCATGGATAAAAGTTAATGACTTTACTGGTAAAGCGGGACAAATACTCTTTATTCCTCACGAAACGGGGCATTTAAAAAAAGTTTTATTTGGAATTGGCAATGGTAACGATCCTTTTATCACAGGAGTTCTTGCTCAAAAACTTCCTGCTGGTCAATGGCATTTAGAAGGTACAACCTCTGATGAAATAAATACCTATCTTGGATTAGCATTCGGTAGCTATCAATTTAATCGCTATCGTCAAAATTCTTCTTTCAAATCATTATCTATCCATGTCAATGAGGCTATTGATCTTAATGAACTCCAACGAATTTATGAAGCTGTCTTTTTCGTCCGTGATCTCATTAATATTCCAGCCAATGATATGAACCCTGATACTCTCGAAAAAGAAGCTCGAAAACTAGGAAAAACCTATGGTGCTCATATCAAAAGTATTTGTGGAGACGATCTCTTAACCCATAACTTTCCGATGATTCATGCTGTAGGACGAGCAGGCAGCACTGCACCACGACTGATTGAGTTACTCTGGGGGCAAGAACATCATCCTAAAATAACGTTGGTGGGCAAAGGCGTAACTTTTGATACTGGAGGCCTCGATATTAAATCAGCCAATAACATGTTGCTTATGAAAAAAGACATGGGGGGTGGAGCAAACGTTTTGGGATTGGCTAAACTTATCATGGATGCAAATTTGCCTTTCCGTTTACGCGTTTTGATTCCAGCTGTAGAAAATGCAATTTCTGCGAATGCTTACCGACCAGGTGATATTCTTAAAAGTCGTAAAGGTTTAAGTGTTGAAGTAGGTAATACAGATGCTGAAGGGCGCCTTGTCCTTGCCGATGCACTCGCCTATGGTGATGAAGAAAGTCCACAATTCATGCTTTGTATGGCTACTTTAACAGGGGCAGCGCGTATAGCATTAGGACCAGATCTTCCCGCATTTTATTGTAATGATTCAATATGGGCACAACAAATTTCTGAATCTGCTCACGCTGTCTTTGATCCTCTTTGGCAAATGCCCCTTTGGAAACCTTACCAAGAGATGTTATCATCACCAATTGCCGATCTTAACAATGTAACTGGAAATAGCTTTGCTGGTTCTATAACGGCTGCTTTATTTCTTAATTCTTTTGTTGAAAAAGCTGAACATTTTGCGCATTTTGACCTTTATGGATGGGTTCCAAAAGAAAAACCAGGATACCCTATTGGTGGATCAGCACAAACTATTCGTGCCCTTTATAATATTTTTAAAAAATGAATTTTGACACAAATATCCACAAAAATGGACAATTTTGCAGCTTAAAGAATAATTGGTCTTACACTGTGTTCTTAGTTTTGTTTGAGGATAAAAACCTTACCAATACAGTTTTCATGAGTTTGTTTAAAGGTAAGGAGTAACAAAATGGAAAGCAAAAAGATGATCTCTAAAGACCCAAGACTTCATGCATTCAGAGATGATCTAGCAGATCAACGTCTTGAAACAGAAATTACAGCTCAACGCTTTGTTCAAGGTGAAAAAAGACGTGTTAATACAGCGGTCGCTGGACTTTTTAAAGAAAATAGTAAAAAAAGTGAAAGACAAACAGAATGCTTATTGGGAGAAGAACTTCTCATTTTTGAACAAGGGGAAACATTGTCGTGGGGACAATCACTCAAAGATGGTTATGTCGGTTATATTGATACAAAAGTTCTTTGTACATCAACCATAAAACAAACACATGTGGTTTCAGTACCACGCACATTTAAATATTTACACGCTGACTTACGTGGACCAATAGTATCCCCATTATCTATGGGAAGCAAAGTCAGTGTTGTTGATGAAATTGAAGTCCGTGACACAATGTATTCTATTCTTGAAAATGGAACAGCAATCATTACGAGCCATCTCAGCCCCATTGGACGCGTATATGAAGATTATGTCACAGTTGCAGAAACCTTTATCCGTACACCTTATCTTTGGGGTGGTGTCAGCGGTTTTGGAATTGATTGTTCGGGACTCATTCAGCTCTCTATGATGATGACCGATCAAATAGTCTTACGTGATACCGATATGCAGCAAGAAACTATAGGCAGTCTTCTTACAGATACTGATAAACTTCAACGAGGTGATTTAATTTTTTGGAAAGATCATGTTGCTATTATGGTCGATCACGCAAATATTATTCACGCAAATGGTTTTTCTATGGACGTTATGATTGAGCCATTGGAAAAAGCAATTACGCGTATCGCTAAAAAAAATCAATATCCTATCGCAAAACGCCGTCCAATTCAAGAAACTTAATACATGCCTCCTATAAAAAATTAATTGAATGTTTTTATTATGCAATAGATTGATTTATAAGGATAATTATCCATCATTCACTCTGCATCAAGCATTCTAAATATCGTAAAATTCTCTTATTTCAAATCTGTTTTTATGTTGAATCAATCAAAATCGCTTGCTTGTTCATCACAAGCGAAATTGATGTATAAGTAAAAATGATTACGAAAAGAAAAATATCCCTTCTGAATGCTCTCAAATGCCAAGAGCTATCATAACTAACATTGGAACCAGCTTACTCCTTCACAAGCGTAAAGATAGTGGCGCTCAATAGATTTTATCTTATAAAGCTCTACCATTATACCATTCACGAGTGCCGGCACGAAATGGGCTTTGGAATATTGCGAGATGCCTCTTTTAAACAACCCCGCAAATATGCAACACAATGGCGTTCTATATTACGTAAGGGATATGCCCCTCTTAATCAAAAGCAACATTTTTTGAAATTTTTCCTATTATCGATATCTTATGAAAGAAATACTCCTAATATCTCTCGGTGCATCCAAGACAATCTCTCAATAATAATCGCGAAAAGTATAAATCCATTATCTACCACCATTTTTATGCTTATGAAGCGTGCAAAGGCATCATTATACACTTTGCCAATTCTCAATGTTGCGATAACCCTTGGCTATTGGAGAGTATTCTTTCAACACGTATTTTATTTCTTTCTTAAATAATTTTATCCACATGACCCGCCCCGCTTGGAACGTGCAAAAGAATGGTTTTGACTAATTTAACATAAAACAGATTTGAAATGAGAAAATTTTTATGACCCTGGACTTTCCCATTCAACATAAAAAATATAAATTATTATTTTAAATCAATATATTGAATTATATTTTCTTCTTATAACACATTAAAGAAGATGATTTTTCAATACCTGAACCAATGGTTTATCAGCATCAGGCATAGGGTATTTATCAAGATCATTAATAAAAACCCATTCTAAATTTTGGCCCTCTCGTCCTTGCGCAACGCCCTCATAATGGTCACAAAGATACAATGGCATTAAGAGATGAAATGTTTTATAGCTATGACTTGCAAATGTTAAAGGGTGTAAATTATTTGGTTGAACATAAATACCAAGCTCTTCCTCTAATTCACGAATCAATGATGCTTCCGGAGTTTCACCTTGCTCAACCTTGCCACCAGGGAACTCCCATAAACCAGCCAGTGATTTTCCTTCAGGACGCTGTGTAAGCAAAACACGATTATTCTGATCTAACAGTGCACATGCAACAACAAGAAGAATGGAACTTTTCATACACATATCACTCCCCAATAGGGAACATAAAGATAACTGACTTTTCTATCATATCCCCTCTGCTCCTAAAAGAGCTCACATACCCCATTTGCTCTGAAAAATAATAAACTGTTAAATATAAAGTGCATCCATTAACTTCTGTAATCGCTATTGATCATAACGTACTCTTTTGTTAAATCGCAAGACCAAACCGTCGCCGTACTCTTACCCAAACCGATATCAACACGAATCGTGATGTGCTTACCTTGCATATAAGTACCTATTGTCTCTTCACAATACTCAGGATCTCGTACGCCATTCACGGCCACACGATGCTCACCAAACCAAATCGTCAATAGATCACGATCGACTTCAACACCGGCCTTCCCAACTGCCATAACGACCCGCCCCCAATTCGCATCTTCACCGGCAATAGCCGTTTTTACAAGCGGTGAATTTGCAATTGATAAAGCAATAGTTTTAGCTGCATTATTTGTTGTAGCACCTACCACATTAACCTCAATTAAATGACGAGCACCTTCACCATCACAAACAACTTGTAGTGCAAGTTCATGCAGAAGTGCACTCAATTGTTTCACAAAAACCCCATAACGCGGATCAGATTTACTTGTAAGACATGGAAAATGTTCTTTTCCTGTCGCAAACAACATAAGCGTATCTGAAGTTGAGGTATCGCTATCAACAGTAATTGAATTGAAAGAACCCTCAACTGCCTCTGATAACATGGATTGGAGTGCATCCGAAGAAATGGTAGCATCACTAACCACAAATGACAGCATTGTCGCCATATCGGGTGCAATCATACCAGCACCTTTTGCAATTCCATTAATGGTAACACGCTCTCCCCCACAGTCAAAAGTGCGGGTCGCAAGTTTTGGAAATGTGTCCGTTGTCATTATGGCTTTTGCAGCTTCCAACCAATTTCCCTCTTCTGCTGTCTCTGTCATACTTGGTAAAAGATTGACAATACCCGATGCATCCATTGGCTCACCAATAACACCCGTAGAAGCTATAAAAATTTCATCTTCTCTAACCTTTAAAGCGTTCGCTGCTGCACAAATAATTGCATCGGTTGTGTGCTTTCCTTTGCTTCCTGTAAAAGCATTTGCATTTCCAGAATTCACAACAACACCCCTCGCAACCCCATGAGGAAGCGATGCACGACAATGCTCTACAGGGGAAGATGGACATTTTGAACGGGTAAAAACACCGGCCACACTCACTGGCTTATCGAATATGATGAAAAGAAGATCTGTACGATCTTTATATTTAATCCCAGCTTCAGCTGTTGCTATCCGTACACCAGATAATGGAGAAAGCTCTTGGATCTTTTGAGGCGACAAAGGAGAGATTTTCAAAACCACAATATGCTTTCTATAAAAAAATGAAATGATTGCAGATCAATAACCTCTCATAGAAAACTGCTAGGCTTTTTGAACAAAACTAACCTAGCAAATTATCTATTAAAGAGGCTATCTACTTATTTTTACTAGCTATTCCGTATCTTCTTCATCAGATGTCTCATCGGGAAGTAGCGTCCCATTTTGATGAAGCGATTCCATGATTTTTGTAACATTAGGATCAGGGTATTTCACATCTATCTTGCTACGCAAATCAACAATCAGTTCTTGATAGCGCTTTTTTATCAGCTGTGTCCGCAACATCTCTTTAACATCATCAAATGCAGGCGGTTGTTTTACACGACGATCTTCTAATTTAATAATATGCCAACCAAAAGGACTTTCAACGGGTTGTTTTGTGTATTCGCCAACTTTCAAACCAAATGCGGCATCTTCAAAAGGCTTGACCATTTGACCATGGCTAAAATAACCAAGATCACCCCCAACGGCAGCAGAACCATCTGTTGAACTTTTCTTTGCAATCTCTTCAAAATTTTCGCCTTTATTTAAATGCTTAATGATAGCTTCTGCTTCTTTTCTCGTTTTGACCAAAATATGACGCGCTTTAACCTCATCCTCTTTAGGTAAAGCAGCAACTTCTTGCTTATAAAGAGCTTCCAAATCAGTATCCGATATTTTATCAACAATCGCCTGTTTAAAATAAAGCTGTTGAAGAACATTGTCACGCATGACTGCCATACGTTTATCGTAAGCTTCTGTCTTATCAAGACCTTTGCTTCTTGCTGCTTTTGCGAGGGCCTGCATATCTAAATAAGCTTTTAGAACCATCATACGGCGTTGTTCATCAGGAAAACGTGCTAAATTAGGATTTATTTCAAGCGCTAAATCATCCAATTGGCCTGCTGTAATATTTTTCCCATCAATAACCGCCATAACATGAGAAGGAGAAACGGCTTTTTCAGAAGCTTTCTCTAAAGTCTTTAAATCACTCGACGATGAATTCAAACCTTCTTGAGCACTCACCCCTAAACTTGTACTTGCCAATAAAGTTGATGCTAAAAAAAGCGTGATAAAGTTAAATTTCATAAATATACTCCTTAAAAATGAAGGCAGGTTCAAGATTCCAATTTTCTTTACCATAACACTTTAATCTTTAAACATAGAGAAATAAATTAGTAATTTTATTTAAAAAAAGTATAAAATTATCCTTTTATCTCAGTTTCTCCAATCCTATCTAATGCAGATGAAAAACATGATAATAGAGAAAAATGACATATTGTATCTTAAATTACTTTGTATTGTATCAGTTAAATAGCATACTTAAAGTTGACATAAAGCGCTTAGCCTCTTATCTCTACTTTACAATTAGAGTGAAAAATTGCACACCAGCAAGTATAATGGTACCATCTGCATTTCATGATGTCACTAATGATATCAGATAATTTGAAGAAAATGTAGAGTATGGGGAGAGCGTATGAATTACCCAACAAGAGTGACAACAATTAAAAGAAAGGGCCAGAGATGGTCAGTTTAGGTGTTTTTGCCCGTAAGTTTTTTGGTTCAGCTCATGAGCGACATCTCAAAGCACTCCGCCAAAAAGTTGCACAAATTAATGCTTTGGAAGAACAATTCGTAAAATTAAGTGATGAGCAGCTTTGCCAAAAAACAGATGCCTTTCGTAAACGTCTTAGTGAAGGTGAGAGTGTTGATTTGCTCTTACCAGAAGCTTTCGCGACTGTTCGTGAAGCCGCAAAACGTGTTTATGACATGCGTCCTTTTGACGTGCAACTTATTGGTGGAATGGTCCTTCACGACTGCGGCATAGCTGAAATGCGTACTGGTGAAGGTAAAACATTAATGGCAACTCTACCAATTTATCTCAATGCATTGGAAGGTAAAGGCGTTCATGTTGTGACAGTAAACGATTATCTCGCCAGTCGTGATGCTGAAACAATGGGGAAAATTTTTAGTTTTCTAGGGCTTACAACAGGCGTGATTCTTCATGATCTTGATAGTGATGCCCGCCGAGAGGCCTATGCATGCGACATCACCTATGCCACAAATAATGAACTAGGTTTTGATTATTTGCGTGATAATATGGCCTTCGATCATAGTCAAATGGTCCAACGTGGACATCATTACGCAATTGTTGATGAAGTTGATTCGATTCTTATTGATGAAGCCCGTACCCCCCTTATTATTTCTGGTCCTCTAGAAGATCGTACTGACTTCTATAACCTTATTGATACATTTATTCCTGCCTTAACTCCAGAAGACTATGAAATAGACGAAAAACAAAAAACAACGACCTTTACCGAAGTTGGTACTGAAAAAATTGAAAAAATGCTCGAACAAGCTGGGCATCTTAAAGGTGAGAGTCTTTATGACATAGAAAATGTCGCTATCGTTCATCATGTCAATAATGCTCTAAAAGCTCATAAACTGTTTGCTCGCGATAAAGATTATATTGTTCGCAATGATGAAATCGTTATTATTGACGAATTTACAGGGCGAATGATGCCTGGGCGGCGTTATTCTGAAGGACTTCATCAAGCGTTAGAAGCTAAAGAGCATGTTGCTATTCAACCAGAAAACCAGACACTTGCTTCCATCACTTTCCAAAATTACTTCCGTATGTATAGAAAATTATCTGGCATGACTGGAACTGCAACAACAGAAGCCGAAGAATTCAGAAATATTTATGGTCTTGACGTTGTCGAAGTCCCTACAAATTTGCCAATACAACGTATTGATGAAGATGATGAGATTTATCGAACAGCAGAAGAGAAATATCGGGCAATTGTGCGTGATATCCGTCAAGCTCATGAAAAAGAACAGCCTATTCTTGTTGGAACAACCTCTATTGAAAAGTCAGAACAATTGGCAGAGCGTTTGCGAAAAGAAGGCATTACCGATTTTAGAGTCTTAAATGCTCGCTATCACGAACAAGAAGCATATATCATTGCGCAAGCAGGAGTTCCTAGAGCTCTCACCATTGCAACCAACATGGCAGGACGCGGTACGGATATACAGCTTGGTGGTAATGTTGAAATGCGCATCCGACAAGAGTTACAGGATATCCCAGAAGGTCCAGAGCGGACAGCTAAAATTGAAGAAATAAAAAAAGATGTTCAGAAGCTTAAAGAAAAAGCTTTAGCGGCTGGAGGGCTTTACGTTATCGCTACTGAACGTCATGAAAGCCGTCGTATTGATAACCAACTTCGTGGACGTTCTGGTCGCCAAGGCGATCCTGGTCGCTCAAAATTCTTTCTCTCTCTTCAAGATGATCTTATGCGTATCTTTGGCTCTAACCGTATGGATGGTATGCTGCAAAAACTTGGATTGAAAGAAAATGAAGCTATTATCCATCCATGGATTAATAAAGCCCTTGAAAAAGCACAAAAAAAGGTTGAAGCACGAAACTTTGAAATTCGTAAAAATCTGCTAAAATATGATGATGTCATGAATGATCAACGCAAGGTTATTTTTGAACAGCGTATGGAGGTCATGAACGCAGATGATTTATCAGAAATGATCCTTGAAATGCGCAATGAAGTCGTAGAGGATCTCGTAGAGGCTTATATTCCTTCAGGGACATATTCTGAAAAATGGGATGCAAAAACTCTTGAAGAAGAGCTTCAACAACTCTTTAATCTTGAGCTTCCAGTGGAAGAATGGGCAAAAGAAGATGGAATTGCCGAGGAGCAAATTCTAGAGCGTGTATCAGATGCTGTTACAAAACTTGAAAATGAGCGTACTGAACGATATTCTCCAGAAGTTATGGCTTATTTTCACAAAGCAGTATTGCTCGAAACTATTGACACGTTATGGCGTGAACATCTGGTGAGTTTAGACCATTTGCGTTCTGTTGTTGGTTTTCGTGGTTATGCGCAGCGGGATCCGCTCAATGAATATAAGACAGAATCATTTGAACTCTTTCAAAGTATGTTGAAAAATTTGCGCCGAATTGTCACTTCTAAGCTTATGCGCTTTGAAATCATTCAACACCCCACAGAACCGGCCATGCCTGAGCAAACTGATGCTGCTTCTTCTGTCTTTAATGATCAAAGTCAAGAAAATGCTCCCACCTTATGGGCACGATCACAAGAAAATAGATTTGTTAATCCACAAGATCGTGACCCTAACGATATAACCACATGGGGAAAAGTTGGACGTAATGAGCGTTGTCCTTGCGGTTCAGAGAAAAAATACAAACACTGTCATGGAGCCTTTGTTTGAAAAGCAAACTATGCAAATGAATAAAAAGCGAAATTATGAGCAAGAATTGCGCACAGCTGGTTTAAGAGTAACACGTCAACGACGAGTTATTCTTGATATTTTGACTGATACAAATGATCATCCTAATGCATTTGAAATTTTTCAGCGTGCAAACAAAATAGATTCGAATATTTCACTCTCAACTGTTTATCGAACCATGAAAATATTAGAAGGAAATGGAACAATTCATCGCCATAGCTTTAGTGGTGGTCCATCTCGTTTTGAGCAAGCAGATGGGCAACATCATGATCATCTCATTGATATAGAAACAGGACAAGTTATCGAGTTTCATTCTGATGTTATTGAAAAGCTGCAAGAGGAAATTGCAAAATCCCTTGGCTATGATATTATTCATCACCGCCTTGAACTTTACGGAAAAAAAAACTCTTAAAAAAGTAATCATATATCATTAGATAAAATACCTCAGGCAAATCAAATTTTATAAAAATTTACCTTTAAAATATAATAGTTTTCATTGGCAAAAAAAAAGAATTGCTTTATTACCCCTCTTTGTATGATGCTATACGGTAATTCATTGCCAATATTATAACAAACAATCATTGCAACAAAATATTATAAAAATTGTATTATGAAAAATTAGGCCAATATTATCATGGTTTCCTTGCCACAAGATCGTATGAGACAGCTTGAAAAGCGCTTTGAAATAATTGAAAGCCAAATGACGACGAATCCAAATGCTGAAACATATGTCAAATTAGCTTCTGAATATGCAGAACTACAACCCGTTATTACCTCTATACGCGCATTAAATGCTCTTTACGAAGAGATTACAGAATTAGAAACGATTATCAACGATAAACAAACAGATATAGAGATGCGTAATCTTGCCCAGGAAGAGCTACCATCGTTATATAAAAAAGTAGAGCAATTTGAAAAAGAACTCCAGATTCTGCTTTTGCCTAAAGATGTTGCTGATGAAAAAAACGCTATTGTTGAAATTCGAGCAGGAACGGGTGGCTCAGAAGCAGCACTTTTTTCCGGTGATCTTTTCCGCATGTATGAACGTTATGCCCATGCTCACAATTGGAAAGTAGAAGTTATTTCACTTAGTGAGGGGGAAGTTGGCGGATATAAAGAGATTATTGCTACCATTTCAGGAAAAGGTGTCTTTTCTAAATTGAAATATGAATCAGGGGTTCATCGTGTGCAACGTATCCCAGAAACAGAGACAGGTGGGCGTATCCATACATCTGCTGCTACCGTTGCTGTGCTTCCAGAAGCTGAAGATATTGATATTGATATTCGTCCTGAAGATATTCGTATCGACACAATGCGTGCATCTGGAGCAGGAGGACAGCATGTTAATACAACGGATTCAGCTGTTCGTATCACGCATATTCCAACAGGAATTATGGTCGTACAAGCAGAAAAATCACAACATCAAAACCGAGCACGAGCCCTTCAAATTTTACGGGCACGCTTATTCGATATCGAACGACAAAAAGCGGAAAGTGAACGTTCAGCTTCTCGTAAAAGCCAAGTTGGTTCTGGTGATCGCTCAGAACGTATTCGTACCTATAATTTTCCACAAGGACGTGTCACGGATCACCGTATTAATCTAACCTTGTATAAGCTTGATCGCATTCTAGAGGGAGATCTTGATGAGCTTATTCATGCACTCATCTCAGATCACCAAACAGCACTCCTGATGGAAATGGACAATAATTGAACAAATATTCTTTCAAAAATGTCATCCAACAAACTCAAGAAAAATTGCGCATGAAAGGAATTTCTGAAGCCAATCTCGATGCGAAAATACTCATTGAATGGATAACAGGAATAAATGCTGCTGAAAGAGTTTCTAAACCAGATATGCATCTATCTTCTGAGCATATTATACAAATAGAACAGGCTTTACAACGGCGTATTGCAGGCGAACCCGTTTACCGTATTATAGGAGCACGAGAATTTTATGGTATATCTTTTACATTATCTCAAGAGACGTTAGAACCACGCCCTGATACAGAAACGCTGATAGATCTTGTTCTCCCTTTTCTCCAAAAACAGATCGAAAATTCGAGAAGAACAACATTCCTTGATATGGGAACAGGAAGTGGCGCCATTGCCATTGCCATTCTTAAACAAATTCCCCAATCCTATGCAGTCGCTGTCGATATTTCTGAAGATGCCCTTAAAACAGCGACAAAAAATGCAAAAAATGCTGAAGTAGCACACCGCTTCACACCCCTTCTTAGCGACTGGTTTGATTCTGTCACAGATCGCTTTGATTTTATTGTTTCCAATCCACCTTATATCCCCGCAAAAGATATCAAAAAACTTGCAAAAGAAGTGCGCTTACATGATCCATTGCGCGCTCTTGTCGGTGGAAAAGATGGTCTTGATTTTTATCGAAAGCTCGCCCATGAAGCAGCCAACTACTTAAAAGAAAACGGCACTATCGCTGTTGAAATTGGTTACTCTCAAGAAAAAGAAGTTTGCAATTTGTTTGAAACAAATGGCTTCCAATGTTTAGAAATGCGCAAAGACCTCAGTGGAATACCCCGCGCACTTCTATTTGCATGCAAACATTAAAATTCCCAATCATCATCCGTGGTAGCAACCGCCTTGCCAATGACATAAGAAGAACCTGCCCCTGAAAAAAAGTCATGATTTTCGTCAGAGTTTGGTGATAAAGCTGCCAAAATAGCGGGATTAACACGACAAACCTCAGGGGGGAAAAGAGCTTCAAAACCTAAATTCATTAAAGCCTTGTTAGCGTTATAATGAAGAAAAATTTTAACATCTTCTGTCAATCCAAGCGCATCATAAAGATCTTCAGTATATTTGCACTCGATGTTATAAAGATCAAAGAGCAGGTTAAAAGCAAAATTTTTAATTTCTTGTCTTTTGGCTTCATCAAGCTTTGCAAAGCCCAATTGGAATTTATAACCTATATAATAACCATGGACCGCTTCATCACGAATGATCAGTCGAATGAGATCTGCTGTATTGGTTAACTTAGCGCGACTGGCCCAATACATGGGCAAATAAAAACCAGAATAAAATAAAAAGCTTTCCAGCAAAGTCGAAGCAATTTTTTTCTTAAGTGGATCATTTGCTTCATAACGCTCAAGTACTAATCTAGCCTTTTTCTGCAAATGAATATTTTCTTCTGACCATCTAAACGCATCATCAACTTCTACCGTCGAACAAAGGGTTGAAAAAATAGAGGAATAAGAACGTGCATGAACCGCTTCCATGAAGGCAATATTCGTCAAAACTGCCTCCTCATGCTCTGTTATCGCATCAGCCAGAAGCGAAATGGCTCCTACAGTGTTTTGAATTGTATCAAGAAGCGTTAGTCCTGTAAAAACACGAATCGTTAGCTTGCGTTCTTCATCCGTTAAGCTTGACCATGAGGGAATGTCATTGGAAAGTGGAACCTTCTCAGGTAACCAAAAATTCCCAGTTAAGCGGTTCCATACTTCAAGATCTTTCTCATCATGTAATCTATTCCAATTAACAGCGCACACAACAGGATTTTTGGTTGTAATCTTTGTCATATGATGATCTCCTATAAACTGCACGAAACACAGCCATCAACTTCTGTTCCACTTAATGCTACTTGCCGTAATCGTACATAGTAAATACTCTTGATACCCTTTTTCCAAGCATAAATTTGTGCGCGGTTAATATCACGTGTGGTCGCTGTATCAGGAAAAAATAATGTTAATGAAAGACCTTGATCAACATGCTGTGTTGCCGCAGCATAGGTATCTATAATTTTTTCAGGGCCAATCTCATAAGCATCTTGGTAAAAATTCAAATTCGTATTATCCATATAAGGAGCAGGATAATAAACGCGCCCAATTTTTCCCTCTTTGCGAATTTCGATTTTTGAAGCAATTGGATGAATGGAGGAAGTGGCATGATTAATATAGGAAATAGATCCCGTGGGAGGAACTGCCTGTAGATTGCGATTATAAAGCCCGTACTCAATAACTAATTTTTTGAGTTCCTGCCAATCCTTTTGATCTGGAATAACAATATTATTCCGTGCAAAAAGCTCTTGCACAAGCGCAAATTGCGGTTTCCATTCTTTTTCAATATATTTCTCGAAAAAACGTCCATCTGCATAAGCTGATTTTTCAAACCCTGCAAACATTTCTTGACGTTCGTGCGCAATTAAATTGGAAGCACGTATGGCGTGATATGTCACAATATAAAAATAGATATTGGTAAAATCAATCGCTTCTGGAGACCCATAATAGATCTGCTCACGCGCTAGAAACCCATGCAAATTCATTTGTCCCAAACCAATCGCATGACTTTCAGCATTGCCTTTCGCAATGGAAGGCACACAATCAATATTGCTCATATCCGAAACAGCAGTCAGAGCGCGAACAGCAGATTCCACGGTCTGTCCAAAATCAGGACTTTCCATTGCTTTGGCAATATTCATGGATCCAAGATTACAGGATATATCACTTCCAATCGTGCGATAAGTTAAATCTGTCTCCAGTTCACTCGCCTCACTCACCTGCAAAATTTCTGAACATAAATTGCTCATACTTATGCGCCCAGCTATCGGATTCGATCGATTAGCAGTATCCTCAAATAAAATATAGGGATAACCCGACTCAAATTGAATTTCCGCTAATGTCTGGAAAAAAACGCGTGCACTTATTTTCTTTTTACGAATCTTTGCATTATCAACAAAAGAACGATAATGCTCCGTTAAAGAAATATCGCTAAAGGGCTTACCTGTCACACGCTCGATGTCATACGATGAGAAGAGATACATATCCTCATTATTCCGTGCAAGCTCAAAAGTAATATCAGGAATAACGACACCAAGCGAAAGCGTTTTAATTCTAACTTTTTCATCAGCATTTTCACGCTTTGTATCCAAAAACTTCATAATATCTAAATGATGAGCATGCAAATAAACAGCTCCCGCCCCCTGTCGTGCCCCAAGCTGATTGGCGTAAGAAAAAGAATCTTCCAAGAGTTTCATCACCGGTAAAACACCTGAGGACTGATTTTCTATTTGCTTAATTGGTGCCCCTGCTTCCCGCAAATTCGTTAAACAAAGCGCCACACCTCCACCACGTTTTGAAAGCTGCAAAGCCGAATTAACCGAACGACCTATCGATTCCATATTATCTTCAACACGTAGCAAAAAACACGAAACCAATTCACCTCGTTGTTTTTTCCCAGCATTTAAAAATGTTGGTGTTGCCGGTTGAAAACGTCCTGTAATAATTTCATCCACAAAACTTTCAGCAAGAGCTTTATTCCCTTGTGCCAAATATAAAGCTACAAGACAAACGCGATCTTCATAACGTTCAAGATAACGTTTCCCATCAAAAGTCTTCAGTGTATAGCTGGTATAATACTTAAATGCGCCTAAAAAGGTAGGAAAACGAAATTTAAATGCATAAGCACGTTTAAAAAGCTTTTTAATAAAAGAAAAATCATAAAGCTCAAATAAAGCTTTTTCATAATAACCTTCCTCTATTAAGTAATCTATTTTTTCCTTCAGGTTATGAAAAAAAACTGTATTTTGATTAACATGCTGAAGAAAATATTGCCGCGCAGCAAGCCGATCCATATCAAATTGAATATGACCATTTTCATCATAAAGATTAAGCATTGCATTCAACGCATGATAATCAGTAATCTGATCCGATTTCTGCGATTGTCCTATACCAATTGTTTCCAAAATCTTTCCAATCCCTTTTTTACATAAATAACGTCTTCATCAGTTCCACGCAGCTCAAAACGATAAAGGCAAGGTACACAACATTTTTCAGCAATAATTTTACTTGCTAGATTATAATAGCGACCAAAATTACGATTCCCACCGCCAATAACACCACAAATTAATTTTCGGTTCTCAGCTTCATTAAGAAACTGGACAACGGCTTTCGGCACGGCCCCTCTTCCTTCACCATCTGCATATGTAGGAACAACCAATACATAAGGTTCACCAACCAATGCAGAAGGCTTTCTTTTATCAATTTTGAAGAGTCTTTGCCCAAGCTGCGAGACAAAATGTTCTGTATTACCCGTTGCACTCGAATAATAAACAATAAGCCCCATTAAGCACAAAGACCACTAATCATATCTGGTCTAAAACCAGACCAATGATTTTCACCACAAACAACGACAGGAACCTGACGATACCCCAGAGATTGAACAAAACTGTATGCTTGTTCATCACAGGAAATATCAACAACACGATAATGAATGCCTTTTGCATCAAAAGCGCGGCGTGTAGCATCACATTGGACACAAGATGGTTTGCTATAAATAGTGATCGACATTTTCTTCAACTTTCACAATTCCAAACAATCAACCCTGAAAGGTCAATCTAATAATTTTATAGGTACTCAAGAATAACAAAAAATAGAAATTGTACGCAAAACATGTGGTTATTTTCAAATAATACACAGCTTCCTGAACATAACAGAATTCCTCATCAAATAACTTCAAAAACTATGATGAGAATAAGCGATTATTCTACAACTTAAATGGCAAAGCCCCCTAGTTATAAAACAATCTTTTGCTTGCATTACAATTCCCTCCTGCTGTCTAAAAAACTAATGTTCTAAACTACTGTTTTTCAAGAGCTCTGTTTGCTCTTTTACGGCAAAAATCAATTACAAAAACGAAAGGAAATCCTTCCAAAAGAGACCCTTCAGTAAAAATACTGCTATACCTTTGGCCAATAAACTCTTTACAATAATGGAAATAACTTAGATACCAAACGAAACACACTAACACCCTCTCTTGTGCTTATTTAGAATCACCAATCATTTTGATACTATATATAGTATATACTCTCTCTCTTTCGTCAAGGTGAATTCAATTATTATTTTTAATTTTCCACGATCTTCCCACTAAAATTTTCAGTACTCAAAACTATGTAATAATATAACATTTTGTTGACAAACGTTATATTATTACATAGTTTCCAAAATAATAAGCAACGATGGTAAAAAATATGGATCTGCACTTCAATAAAACAACATTAGGCTATAGGAATAGAATAGCAATAAAGAACTTTTCAGCAAAGTTAAAAGCTGGTTCATTGGTTGCAATAACAGGTGATAATGGCGCTGGAAAATCGACACTGCTAAAAGCCATCGCCGGATTGATTAAACCTCTTAAAGGAAAAATTACAAAACCAAAAAAAAGCCGCATTGCTTATCTTGCTCAGCAATGTAATATAGATCAAACATTTCCAATTGATGTGAAAACGCTTGTAAAAACAGGACTGTGGTCTTTTTGTGGATTATGGAAGAATCAGCGCCCTTATGATTCTAAGATTCAAAATGCTCTTAAAATGGTTGGGCTTACAGAACTCGCACCCCGTTCGCTTGAAACATTATCAGGCGGGCAATTACAACGCGCTCTTTTTGCACGTATCATTGTACAAGATGCCAATATTATTTTACTTGATGAACCTTTCAATGGTGTAGATCATAATACCCAAAAAGACCTTCTTGCTCTGATCACATACTGGCAACAGCAAGGACGCACAATTCTCACCGCACTCCATAACCCTCTCATCGTGCAAGAATTTTTCCCCCAAATGATTCAAATTGATCAACAAAACGCCTTTTATGGAGAAACAACACAGTTTTTAAACAACACCCTTCATCACGTTATGCCACCTCTCACATCCAATTCTTTACCTATTAGCGCACAAAAACAAAATCTTCTCATCAATGATCCTCTCTTTCTTAGGTTATAAGACGTGTATGCATTTTTTCTTGCCCCCTTTGTTGATTTCCAATTTATGCAAAACGCCCTTATCGGTTCTATTTTTCTGTCTATTAGCGCTTGTCCTGTTGGTGTGTTTTTGATGCTCCGTGGAATGAGCTTGACAGGAGATGCTATCTCTCATGCCATTCTTCCTGGTGTTGCAATTGCTTTTCTGATTTGTGGTTTTTCCCTCATATCTATGACACTTGGTGGTATCTTCGCTGGTCTTATTGTTGCTTTAGCAACCATTTTGATTTCACGAAACAGCTTTCAGAAAGAAGATGCATCCATGACCGTCTTTTATCTTATTGCACTCGCGGCAGGTGTTATTATTATCTCACTGAAAGACTCAACAATTGAGCTGCTTCATCTCTTATTCGGATCGGTTCTTGCACTTGATGCACAAGCCCTTTGGTTAATCACTACTATAATGCTGATTACACTCTGCAGCCTTTGTATTTTTTGGCGTGCACTCGTTTTAGAAAGCTTTGACCCCCTCTTTTTTAAATCACTCTCTCCATTGAGTAAATATATTCATATTTCATTGCTTGGACTTGTGGTGCTGAATCTGGTTGGAGGCTTTCAATCACTAGGAACATTACTTTCCGTTGGTATTATGATGATTCCAGCCATTACAGCCCGTTTTTGGTTTTCACGGCTAGGCCCTATTTGCGCGCTTTCCACTCTTTTTGGAATCATTTCTAGCGTATGTGGTCTCCTGCTTTCTTTTCATCTTTCACTTCCCTCCGGCCCTGCTATCATCATTGCCGCAGGATTTATTTATCTTGTTTCCTGTTTGATAAGTCCACGTGGCTTTATTGTAACATGGTTTCCCCACCTCTTTTATACCTCCTCACTTTAAGGAAAAAAATGTGCCTAAGTTTGCTCAAAAATTTGTTCTTCTTGGAGCTTTATTGCTTGCCCTTTCTCCATTTTCTGCTTCTGCACACAATAAAATCAAAGTTGTTGCGAGCTTTTCTATTCTTGCAGATCTCGTAAAAAATGTAGGAGACAACCATATCTCTATGACCACTTTTGTAGGTCCCAATGCGAATACTCACACTTATGAACCTACCCCCCATGATGCTCAGGCTCTTAGAAATGCTCAAATTATTTTCATCAACGGGCTTCATTTAGAAGGATTTATTGATCGCCTCATTACAGCAAGTGGTACAAAAGCACTTCTTGTCGAAGTTAGCGCTAACATTCCCTCCCTCAAAATGAAAAATCAAGAACATAATGCCCATCACCACCACAGCGTTATTGATCCACACGCTTGGCAAACAATTCCCAATGTCAAAATCTATGTGAAGAATATCGCTGCTGCTTTTTGTAAAATCGATCCACAATCCTGTACCAGCTACAAAAAAAATGCCGAAACCTACATCCAAAAACTTAAAATAGCACAAGATACCCTGAAAACAAAAATTGCTACCATTCCTAAAGATAAACGTATCATTATCACATCTCATGATGCCTTTGGCTATTTTGCCAAGGAATATGGTTTTACTATCCTTGCCCCTCAAAGTGCTTCAACAGAAACTGAAGCAACCGCAGCCGATGTTGCTAAACTTATAAAACAAATTAAAGCGAATAAAGCAACTGCCCTATTCGTTGAAAATATCTCTAATCCCCGTCTCATAAAACAGATTGCAAAAGAAACAGGTTTAACAATTGGTGGAACACTTTATTCTGATGCATTGTCAAACAAAAATGGCCCTGCAGCAACTTATCTCGATATGATGGAACATAATGTAAATACCATCATTGACGCTATCACAAAACATTAAGATCTTCTATAAAAGAGATAAAAAAGAGTTCATAAAATCGTAAGTCTATGATTATGTTACTAATGATACCCCAACAGCTATAATTGATAACATTGATATGAAATAAAGTTACTTTTACAGAGAAATTTATACTCTATAGATTCTAAGATAGATAAAGTAAGTGGATTTATTGCCTCATGGTGCCCAAACTGTCAGCAGTAAGCATTCTATTTTTCAATGCTTCTTTTACAATAACTCTCGACACTTGAAACGATTCATAAGAAGAATTTGGTGTCTCTTTCTTAAAGTATTTTTATCTATCCAACTTCATTTATAACATGCAAGTAGAATTAGTGTATGAATAAAAACCACTTGAAGAAAAAATGCCTCTTATGAAGAGTCTCAACACAATAATTGTTGCAATGTTGGAGACTGAAAGAGAGTATGATGATGGCCCCAGCTTGCATTTTTATAAGCATAAAGATGGCGATACACAATGGATTTTATGTTATACTACTTATAAACGACTGCGTGAAAAAATAGTTGGAACAACCTTGCAAGATATTTTTTAAAAAAAGTGCGTAAATTGGCAACCCAATAGCCTTCTGTTTAGGTATTCTGTTTTGTATGAGAGATGCAATTCTATTACGTAAAAAAATGTGTTCGGCAATACTTAATCGCCATTATGTAAGAGACACTGGCTCAGATGTTTTTGAAAATTGCAATACTAAATTAAAAGATGATGCTAAAGACAGAATCTATTTTTTATTTGATGCTTTCATATTCTCCCTAAATTAAGCTGTCTCCTCATTTTAGAAATTACACAAGCAGATAAGCTTATTCTACTTTGGCATACAAAACTGAATACAGCACTGAACCGTCTTCATATTTGTCTCAAACATACTGCTGTATAAAGTTTAGGTTGATTTATAAGCAACAAAAAGCACGCGCTTTATAAGAAAGTAATATCATAAAACCATTAATAAACTGGCAATATATTGAAAAAATATACCAGATTTTATACAATGCTTTGTAAAACAATAACATAACTGTCTTTGTCTCTGCTGATTCTTATAGGTATTCGCATCGATCCTTTATGTTATATTCATAAAGATCTGTTTGAGGATGATCTATAGGCAATTTTTAACTCAAGAATATAGAAAAGATCGATGAGATGTTACAGATGTGTTTCATCTGCTTTTATCGCTAAAAGTAATGAAAATTCTAAAACAAGCACGCCTTCTATCTCTCAGTGATTTTTTGCAACTTATCAGATACCCTTGTTGAGAATTGCATAGTGATTTACATGAGAAAAAATAAACTTGCAGCATGCGCGCATAGGTTTCTCTCTAATTTATGTGATTGGTAAAAAAAACAAATGCTTCTTATAGGAGCTCTGAAACTATTTTAGATCATATGGCCAGCGGTAAAATAGAATGCGCCTATTCTCGTAGAGATTATTTAGAACAGCATCGTATTTTGTGCATCAAATAGACTTCTTATGTTAGGGATCAAAGCTCAGATATGGGGCGCATCCTCCCTTATCTGTGACTCATTTTTTCTCTCTATTTCTCTCATTTACTTTTATAATACACATAAATTATTACATCAAGAAACATATGATAATATGTTGTTTTTTTATAATGAAAATGATGTTTGAAAATTATATTCTTCTTACAGACCGTGAAAATGCAAAATTTCTTCATATAAATGTTTTGACATTCTCAGCGCCACGGAACAATAGATCATTACCAAAACTGTTAAAATTTTGTTTTTAATCCCATCGGTTACAACCTGAGTTTGTAAATGTAATTGAGCAAGTCAAAACACACCATTATCATGACGCAGCATAAAAGAGAGTCGTATCACATCAATTAATGCTTACTTATTATTTGTGCGCTTTCCTGTGTTTTTATTAAAAGTATGAAAATTCTGATGAGCAACAGTGAAACTTAGTTTTTGACCATAGTCGTGTGTCAAGCGTTCTTTTATTTCAATCGTAAAGATGATACCATTCCAACGCGTTAAAACATGGCAACCTGTTCCAATAAGCTTGATAAGCTCAATTTTTGTGTGAAAGACAGGCCCTTTATCTGGATGTTCGCCCAATAAGATTATTTCAGGTCTGAATGCTAAAAGATCAGTTTCTTCACCATAAGAAAATGAATGCCCTAAATGTTGTTCTAAGACATAGCGATCAAGAAAATTCATAGGAGGAGAACCAATAAAATCAGCAACAAATGTTGTTGCTGGAGTATCGTAAATTTCCATTGGTGTTCCAATTTGCTCGATAGCTCCTTTATTCAAAACGACTATTCTATCAGCTAATGTCATAGCTTCTAGTTGATCATGGGTAACATAGAGGCTCGTTGTTCCTAATGAACGCTGTAGTGTTTTTATTTCAATACACATTTGCGCCCGTAATTTTGCATCAAGATTTGAAAGAGGTTCATCAAAGAGAAAAACACGGGGTTGACGTACAATCACACGCCCCATTGCAACACGCTGACGTTGTCCTCCTGATAATTGTCGTGGTTTACGATCAAGAAATGGTTCTATCTCCAAAAGCTTTGCAGCATGTGCGATACGTTTTTTAATTTCTTCTTTAGGAGTTTTACGATTTTTAAGACCATATTCTAAATTTCCACGAACTGTCATATGGGGATAAAGGGCATAATTTTGAAAAACCATAGCGATATCACGATCAGCTGGTTCACGATCATTGATACATTCGTTATCAATGCATAATTCACCTGAGGTAACTTGTTCAAGTCCTGCTATAATACGTAATAAGGTCGATTTTCCGCACCCTGAAGGACCGACAAGAACAAGAAGTTCTTTATCGGCAACAGTTAAGTTTAAATCATCAATGACCAGAATGCCGTTGTCATACTGTTTTTTTATATTTGATAACTGGATTATGGCCACAATTACTTCTCCGTTTCAATAAGGCCTTTGATAAAAAGCCGCTGCATGAAGATAACAACAAGAACAGGGGGAACCATGGCAACAACCGATACTGCCATGAGTATATTCCATTGAGGATCATGTTGAAGTGATTCGACAATAAGCTGTTTTAAAATAATAAGGATCGTTTGATGATTTTGATCCGTTGTGATGATAAGAGGCCAGAGATATTGTATCCATCCATAAATGAACATAATGATAAATAAAGCAGCAATATTGCTTTTACTAAGAGGAAGAAGAATATCCTTAAAAAATTTAACTGGACCTGCACCATCAACACGTGCCGCCTCTAAGAGTTCATCTGGAACAGTCAAAAAAAACTGGCGAAATAAAAATGTAGCGGTCGCAGATGCAATAAGTGGAATAATCATTCCACTATAGGTGTTGACCATCCCCAATTTTGCAACAATCTCATAGGTTGGAAGAATACGAACTTCGACAGGGAGCATCAATGTAACAAAAATAAGAACAAAAGCAGTTTTTCGGAAGGGAAAGCGCATGTAAATAATTGCATAAGCAGACAAAAGTGAAATAATAATTTTTCCAACGCTAATCCCAAGAGCCATAATGAATGAATTCATTAAGAGTGGCCAGAGGTTGGGCAAACCCAGCTGTGCAAGGCCATCACCAAAGATTGTTTTATAATTTTCCAGAGCATATTTCCCAGGCAAAAGAGGAAGTGTTCCTGAGTTAAATGCTGCTGAACTATGAGTTGATGCAATGATAGCAACATAAACTGGAAAGCAAATAATGATAATACCAACAATGAGAATAATATGGGTTAGAAATTTCAAAACAGGGCGATTTTCAACCATAATTTGTTTCCTAATATTGTACACGGCGCTCAATCCAGCGAAACTGGATAAACGTTAAGACAATAACCATCAACATCAATATTGTTGATTGTGCTGCTGATGCACCGATTATTTGATTTCTAAAGCCATCGTCATATACTTTATAGACGAGGATGCTCGTTGCACGCGCAGGACCTCCAGAAGTTGTATTATCAATAATACCAAAAGTATCAAACATAACATAATTGACATTGACAATAAGAAGGAAAAACGTCGTTGGTGAAATTTGCGGGAAAACCACTGTCCAAAATCGTTTAAAGGGACCAGCACCATCAATGGCGGCTGCTTCTATTTGAGAACGCGGAACAGATTGAAGACCTGTAAGAAAAAAGAGAAAATTGTAAGAAATTTGTTTCCAACTAGCCGCAATGACAATAAGAATCATTGCTTGAGTGCCATTAATACGATAATTCCATAGCACCCCTATTTTCTCGAGAAAAAAAGGGATAATTCCGATGGTGGGATGAAAGATAAACAGCCACAATATACCTGCCAATACTGGAGCAACAGCATAGGGCCAGAGCAAAAGCATTGTATAAGCCTTTTTTGCACGGATGACACGATCAACACAGACAGCTAAGAGAAGTGATATTGTCATTGAAGCGACAGTAACTGAGATGGAAAATACTGCGGTTGTAAAAAGCGATTGCCGATAAGTAGGATCAGAAAGAACGGTTAGATAATTCTCAAAACCAATAAAGGTTGTTGTAAAGCCAAAAGGGTCTTCACGTTCAAAAGATGATTTTATTGCTTGAGCAGCAGGCCAAAAGAAAAACAAAAAAGTCACAAGAAGCTGAGGAAAAAGCAGTCCGTAAGAAAGTAGACTATTTTTAAAATATGCATGTTTTTCTTGCATTCATAGGGCTCTTTAAATGTAGAGACTTTAAAAAAGTAAACAAAAAGGACTCAACCGTTTTTGTTGAGTCTTTAATGTTTAACAATAAAACGAAATTAATGATTAGATCTTTCAAATTCACGCAAGAGTTTATTTCCACGTTCAACGGTCTCATCTAAACCATCTTTCGGCGTTTTTGAACCACTAAGAACAGCTTCCAACTCTTGATCAAGAATGGCACGAATTTGTGGTAAATTACCAAATCTTATCCCTTTTGAGTTAACTGTTGGTGGATTAAGATTAATCTGTTTGATAGCTATATCCGCACCTGGCGTTTTTTCATAGAAATGTTGTTTTTTGCTCAATTCATAAGTCGCTTTTGTGGTTGGGAGATAACCTGTTTCCTGATGCCATTTTGCTTGATTTTCTGTTTTTGAAAGAAATTTAAGAAAAGCGGCTGCCCCTGCATATTCCTTTGGAGTATGGCCCTTAAACGCCCAAATAGAAGCTCCCCCAATAACTGAATTTTGTGGTGCTCCTTCTGTATCCTTATAGTACGGTAGCATACCAACCCCCACATTAAACTGAGCTTCAGAAACAATTCCAGCATGTGATCCTGAAGATTGCATAAAAATTGCACAATTTTGTGCCATAAACATTGGTGTTGAATCTAATGCACCTGCTGGACCACCATAACGGAAAATACCTTGATCAGACCACTTTTTCAGGTCAGTCCACATACGCACTTGTAAAGGTCCATTAAATGTAAGTTCTGAATCAAGTCCTTTAAAGCCATTTTCCTTCGTTCCAAAAGGAACATTATGCAACGCTGAAAAATTTTCTATACCAATCCATTGAGCGGCATAAGCCATTGTAAAACCACAAGTTGCCGCTTTAGTCTCAAGAATTTTCTTGGAAAAGTTTTCTATATCTTGCCACGTTCTAGGAGGCTGTTCTGGATCAAGCCCTGCTTTTTTAAAGATATCTTTGTTATAATAAAGGATGGGTGTTGAAATATTAAATGGCATAGAGACGATACGCCCCTGTTCATCGGAGTAATAACCACTAATAGCAGGGAAATAATCTGTAGGATCAAATTCTTGTTTTGTATCAGCCATAAGTTGATAAAATGGGTAGATTGCACCTTTTGCAGCCATCATAGTTCCAGTACCAACGTCATAAATTTGAGCAAGTACTGGCTGTTTCTTTCCACGAAATGCTGCAATGAGTGAAATCAATCCCTCTTCATATTCACCGCGAAATGAAGAAACAACTTTATACTCAGATTGACTTGCATTAAAATCGTTAATGAGACTTTCAGTTTGCTTTCCTAATTCACCACTCATAGAATGCCAAAAGCTGATTTTTGTCTGTGCAAAACTTTCTGTCATCCCCGCTGTGGACATTATGATAGCAACCGTGGCCGCTATGGAAAGATAAAAACGACTCATGCTTCACCCTTTCTGAAGTGATGGAATACAAACTACCCCTAAATTTATAGTATTACACATGAACATGCTATGACAGTTTTATTTCAGAAACATATTCTCTCATTTAAACAGGATCCACCTAAAGGTCAAATGAATTTGTTTAAACTTATTTATTTTCTTTTATAAGCTTTCTTATGTATTCACGAAATACGCGTTTGTAACTATCTGAAAAAAGTGAGATGGCTTAAATAAGCAAAGTCACTTGGTAAAAAGATATGGATCGTAAATATCATTCAATGACTATTTTAATATCTGGATTTACTTTTTTAAAAAGAATTGTTTATTCTTTTATTATTTGTCTTATAACTTTAACACGATGTTGCTACTGAATTTAAAGAAGAGACAAATAGAATTTTTTTAAAATTAAGAAAATCATTTTGAAGCGCTTAATAGTCTCTTTCCCTGTAACAAGATCACACCCCTCACGCAAAACAAAATGACACTGTATAACCAATTTCCATGCTGTTAAAAAATCTTTCAATACATCTACATTTCATGATAGCACCTATAAAATAAGCCCTAAAGCCTCTCCATTAAAGTATATAAGACTTTTTGTATGCCATCATTTTTACACTTCATAAAAGTGCAAAACGACATCATCATGTGCGATCCTAATGCTTCAACAAATCTTGCATTTAAAATACGTTAAATGAATATTTTTATTCTTTTCTCAATCATTTTTTATCCACACACCAACCCTGCTTGTAATGTGCAAACGAATGATTTTGATTGATTCATTGTAAAAATATTTGAAATAAGAGAATCTTACGTATTAAGGTCTCTTACTCACATGAATAAAATATTAATTATGATTATAAATCAATGTATTATTGTCGTATATTAGATAATTTTTCTTCTTTCATTACGCTAACTTTATGAAGATATATAGTTCCTTTTGTGTTGATGTATTTTTACCTTTGTGCACACAATTGCAATGCGAGATCAGGTTGATCTGTCGTAATATAATGTACAGGCATATCAAGCCAATATGATAACCGAGCTTTTCCATTAATTGTCCATACCCCTACAGTAAAACCAGCCTCAAGAGCTGATTCAATAAAGTTCTGTGAAACAATAGAGCCATCTAAACTTAGATCAGAATAACCTAATTGCTTCCATTCAGAAAAATGACGGTACATATCACCTTCGAAATTATCAACACATGGACCAGATGGTATTCCTGCTTCAATAAAAGGACGAAGGATAAAAGGATCAAAACTAATAGCAGAAACCCGTTCTGATAAATTTCGGCTTTTTATTAGCGCAAGCGCTTTTTGGGATAATATTGTTTCGCGCTCCACTTCACCGCATGTCTTGATTTCAAGATGCAATGCAACATTCGTTGGTGCTAAAAGATCAAGCACTTCTTCTAATAAGGGAGGTGCTTCTTGGCTTCCTTTTACGCAGAGTTGTTTGCGTGTTTCATTATCAATGTCGTGAATATACCCCTTTTTTCCAACCAATTGGTCTAGACGGAAGTCGTGAAAGACAACCACTTCACCGCTTTTTAGCAAATGAACGTCGCATTCAACTTCATCAACACCTAACGCTATAGCATTATTAAATGCCGAAAGGGTATTTTCAGGATAAAGATGAGCTCCTCCACGGTGTGCAACAATTTTTTTCTCAGACATGCAAAATCCCACACTTCTCAATTTTAAACGATATTGACGTACAGATTGCCAGATAAAAGCTTATATCATATGAAAATACACAATCATTTTTAAATGATTTTTTCTACACTTTTCGAATATCAAACCCTCAGTCATATTTTATTCTTAAAAGACTTATCCTTCATTTTAATTATTCCCATTCAATAGTACTAGGAGGCTTTGAGGTTACATCATATACAACACGATTAATCCCTCTAACTTCGTTAATAATACGTGCTGCTGTCTTACTTAAAAACGCCATATCATAAGGATAAAAATCAGCAGTCATTCCATCTACAGATGTGACGGCGCGAAGAGCACAAACAAATTCATAAGTGCGACCATCCCCCATAACACCAACAGTTTGAACTGGAAGAAGAACAGCAAAAGCTTGCCAAATTTCATCATAAAGACCGGCCTTACGGATTTCCTCAAGATAAATAGCATCTGCTTCGCGTAAAATTTCTAATTTTTCACGTGTTACAGCACCTGGACACCGAATTGCAAGGCCGGGACCTGGAAAAGGATGGCGACCAATAAACTGCTCCGGTAGCCCTAACTCTCGTCCTAGCGAGCGAACCTCATCCTTAAAGAGCTCACGTAACGGTTCTACAAGTTTCATCTTCATCTGTTCTGGTAGCCCACCCACATTATGATGGCTTTTAATGGTTACCGTTTCACCAATAGCAGACACACTCTCAATAACATCTGGATAAAGTGTTCCTTGTGCTAAAAACTCTGCACCTCCTATTTTTTTCGTTTCTTCTTCAAAAACTTCAATAAAAAGGCGACCAATTGTTTTGCGTTTTTTTTCTGGATCTGTCTCACCTTTTAAAGCATTAAGAAACACATCAGCAGCATTAACGTGAATAAGCTCTATATTATAATGATCACGAAAGAGCGTGAGAACTTCTTCAGCTTCATTCTTGCGCATCAGCCCATGGTCTACCAAAATACATGTCAGTTGATCTCCTATAGCTTCATGAAGGAGTACCGCTACAACAGATGAATCCACTCCCCCTGAAAGACCACAAATCACACGACTTTTCCCAACTTTTTGTCGTATCGTAGCAATTGCCTGCTCACGATAAGAAGCCATTGACCAATTGCCTTTAATAGCAGAGATCTTATGAACAAAATTTTGCAAAAGTTTTGTACCATCCGGTGTATGGATAACTTCAGGATGAAACTGTACCGCATAAAAATGTCTTTTTTCATCCGCAATAGCCGCATAGGGAGCTCCTTTTGAGGTTCCTATGACACGAAAACCTTCTGGTAAAGCTGCCACACGGTCACCATGGCTCATCCATACTTGATAACGAGAACCTTTTTCCCACACTCCATCAAAAAGGGCACTCTCTTCTTGAACTTCCAAAAAAGCACGCCCAAATTCACGCTCATGTCCAGCTTCAACCTTTCCTCCAAGCTGAACACACATGACTTGTTCACCATAGCAAATACCCAAAATCGGAACACCCGCCTCAAAAATTTCCATTGGTGCACGCGGAGAGCCCTCATCAATAACGGAATAAGGACTCCCTGATAAAATAATAGCTTTAGGATTTATGCGGCGCACAGCTTCTAAAGCCAATTGAAAAGGAGCAATTTCACAATATACCCCCATTGCTCGTACCCGTCGTGCAATAAGTTGTGTAACTTGTGAACCAAAGTCAATAATAAGAACAGTGTCTGGATGTGATATGCTCATAGAAAACCAATCAACAATTGTAAAAGAAAACTCATGAGAGTTATGATTTAATCTTTCTCTTTTCACAAGCCTATTTTCTTACGAAAAAGATTATTCTCGTAAAGTTTATGATAAAAAGTGCAAAAATATGGATCAATGTTTTTTTTGCAACACAGATAAAAAGAACCCATCTGTTTGTGTTGTGGCTGGCGACAAAGTAAGTCCATAATTTGAAAAAACTGGTTGCACAGGAGAAAAACTAAAATGTTTCTGCCAAAGCGCTGGCATATCTATTGGAGAAAAATGAGAATGTTGTTGAAGGAAATGGGAAATTTGTTCCTCATTTTCATCTGTAAAAAGAGAACAGGTAATATAGATTAAGCGCCCATTTGGCTTAAGATAAGCTATCGCTTCATTCAAAATATCCCTCTGTTCTGTTTGGCGTTGTTTCACTTGTTCTAATGTTAAACGCCATTTCGCATCTGGACGACGACGCCATGTTCCTGTCCCACTACATGGTGCATCTAGTAGAACTCTATCCATCTGGCCTATTAATGGCTTCAATTCTTCTTTTTGTGCTCGTGTTTGTACATTACGAACACCAGCGCGTCGAAGACGATCAAAAATAGGAGCTAAGCGCGCTTTATCGGAATCATAAGCATAAATTTGCCCACGATTGTTCATATCGGAAGCTAAAGCTAATGTTTTGCCACCAGCACCTGCACAATAATCTAATACCTGCATGCTCTCTTGCGCTTCCACAAGGTGAGCAACAATTTGAGATCCTAAATCCTGTATTTCAAAGTGTCCTTTTTGAAAAGCTGGTTCCACTTGAACATTGGGATGACGATTAAACTTTTCAATCGGTGCAATTCTTAAAGCTTGCCCAAACCATGGAAAAGATTTAAGTTTGGTTTTTGCTAATTCTTTCAGCACCTTTTCTGGTGTTGCCTTTAGGTTATTTACCCGTAGGTCTAAAGAAGGACGCGTTGCTAACGCAGCCGCTTCAGTGATCCAATTATCACCAAATAAAGGACGCAGATGCGCTTGACACCATTGCGGAATATCACCACGAATATAGTCTGGAGCATCCACTAATTGCTGACCTTGCCACGATTTACGCTGTTTAGCCCCTAATAACTGCGGTGCAAACCGATCTTCTGTCAACTCACCGTCAATTTGCTCCAGCGTCATTTTTCCAGAATCTAATAAGGCACCAAAAACGATATCTCGGATATCATCACTCTCCATACGCCATTGTAAAGAATAACGTCGTCTTAAAACATCATAAACGATTGTACCAATAGCTGCACGATCACCTGCTCCAGCAAAGCGATGAGAAAGACCCCAATCCTTTAAAGCTTCTCCTACTGGGCGATGCTTCATTTCTATCTCTGTGAGAACATCTATTGCTGCTTGCAAACGCCCACCTAATCGCATTCATTTCTCCCATTAAAATAATAAAATTTTAAATCATCTAAAAAATAATATTATCGCCTTCTTGCCAATGAAACCTTCTCAACGCCATAAAAAATTTACATTCAATCTTAAAACGATCTGATCATACTTTTTTATAAGATCCAATTTAGAGTATCTAAATTTTTCCTTTCATCTTCTGCCCATTCGTTTTTTATCCTTCTACCTCTTATACTAAAAGATACGTAGCCATCCATAAAAAACTTATTTCCGCCATGCATTACGAAAAAAACAAACTCTTTAATTTATTGGCGTAAAATAAAGTTTACGAGGATTGTCTGAACAATAGAAAAAATCTTCTCATAAAATTAAACAAGCTCATCTTACGTTCAACAAAAAATTAACTTTTTAGAAAATGCTTGGAACCACTATTTGGCATGACCGTTTTTACTCTAATGGCAACTGCCAGACAATTTTAAAGGAGAAAATAATGACTTATAATAATGGAAAAACAACTTCGTCTAAAAGCCGTCATAATACAATGCCCTCAAACAACGGAAAGAAATCCGTTCAAAGTGATCAGACAAACACTCGCCAACGTGCGTCAAAGACTGGACGGAAGACAACAAAAAGTTAATTCTAATTTTATATAACTTATTTCATATAGTCTTAACAGAAAGAATTAGAGTTTTAACCTCTAATTCTTTCCTTTTTGGGATTATTACACCAAATTACAAACAGAAAAAGCGCAGTCTCTCTTTCTTGTTCTCGGCAAATTTTATATTTATGCAATATGATATTAGGCTCTTGTATCTTTAAACTGGCCCACGATAATTTGGACTCTCTCGTGTGATAGAAACATCATGCGTATGACTTTCATGGAGTCCCGCATTCGTAATACGTACAAACGTTGCTTTTTCACGAAACTCTACGAGATCTTTTGCTCCAACATACCCCATCGAAGCACGAAGTCCACCAGCAAGCTGATGTAGAACTGATGCTATAGGACCTTTATAAGCCACCTGCCCCTCCACACCCTCAGGAACCAACTTAAGTTCATCACGAACATCATCTTGAAAATAGCGATCTGCCGATCCTCGTGCCATAGCACCAACAGATCCCATGCCGCGATAAGCTTTAAAGGATCGTCCTTGATAAAGATAAACTTCGCCAGGACTTTCTTCTGTACCCGCTAAAAGAGAGCCAATCATAGCAGCACAAGCCCCACCTGCTAAGGCTTTAGCAAAATCACCCGAAGCTTTTATCCCCCCATCAGCAATAACGGGAATGCCCGCTTTTTCAGCAACTTCTGCAGCATTCATAATGGCTGCAAGCTGAGGAACACCAACACCTGCAACAATTCGCGTTGTGCAAATAGAACCAGGACCAATCCCAACTTTTATAGCATCCGCACCACTGTCAATCAAAGCCTGTGTTGCTTGAGCAGTCGCCACATTACCAGCAATAATAGCTGGAGAAAACGTCATTTTTTTAATACGCTCAACAGTGTCTAATACACGCTGAGAATGTCCATGTGCAGTATCAATTACTAGAATATCAACGCCTGCATCAATTAATCGTTCAGCCCGCTCAAACCCATCGTTCCCTACACTACTTGCAGCTGCAACACGCAAGCGACCTTGTGAATCTTTGGCAGCGTTTGGATTTAATTTTGCTTTTTCAATATCCTTAACTGTTATCAGTCCGACACAACGATTCTGTTCATCCACAACTAATAATTTTTCAATACGATGATGATGTAAAAGATACTTCGCTTCATTGAGTTGAACATTTTCACGCACTGTGATTAAATTTTCATGCGTCATTAATTCATAAATTTTTTGTTTAGGATCCGATGCAAAACGCACATCCCTATTTGTCAAAATGCCAACAAGCCGTCCAGCAGTTTCACCTTTAGCACCATTTTCAACAACCGGAATACCGGAAATACCATGAGAGCGCATCAAAGATTTTGCTTCTTCAAGTGTTGCATCTGGTCCAATGGTGACTGGATTAACAACCATACCAGATTCAAACTTTTTTACTTGGCGAACTTCTTCTGCCTGCTCTGCAGGAGACATATTACGATGAATAACCCCAAGACCACCAGCTTGAGCCATAGCAATTGCCAAACGCGATTCTGTTACCGTATCCATTGCCGCAGAAAGCAATGGCAAATTGAGCTTAATATCCGCTGCAATGCGCGTACTGAGATCCACTTGACTAGGCATAACAAGAGAATGACCGGGTTGTAAAAGTACATCATCAAAAGTCAGTGCCAATGCACCTGTCCCCGTTTCAACAATCTTTGCCATATCAAAATTCCTTTTATAATAAAACACCGCAAGAAGCTTTAAAATACAACTGCGGTTCTCATACATGGTAGATTGGCAAAAAATTATGCCATGCTACAAACAAAATGAAAAGAAAAATAAATATTTTTTTTAAGTGTGGTTTATAAAAATTTACAATTGTGATTCAATAGGTAACCAACTTATTATTTTTGCAAATGCGCGACGCCAAAAATTGCTTTCTGGCTCATAGTCAATGCTATATTTTTTTTCATTTTCAATAAAATCCCAATAAATACGATTATTATCACCAAGACGCAGATGATAGCTCATTTCCCCTGTGGTTTCTTCAGAAAACAACAAATCTAATCTTGCTGTAATGGGAGCACATTCAAAAAGAATGCCCATTTCTGTATTTAATGATGCTGATCTTGGATCAAAATTTAAAGATCCAATAAAAGCTGTTTTACGATCAATTAAAAAAGCTTTGGCATGTAGACTTGCCTTACTCGATCGAAACAATCGTAACCCATGAGTATTGCCTTCCGCTTTTAATTCATAAAGATTAACACCACTTTTCAACAATGCCTTACGATAAGGTACATAACCACCATGCACTAATGCTACATCAGTAGCTGCTAAAGAATTTGTCAGAATTTTGACATCAACACCTTTTGAAACCAAATTACTAAAATTCTGCGTGCCAACCTTACCAGGAACAAAATAAGGTGACGTAATCTGAACCGTTTTTTGGGCATTTCCAATAACCTTTGAAAGTGCCTTCATAAGCCAATTACTTGCTTTTTTACGCAATGCTTTTTCTGGAGGGTCAGAAAGAACAACAACTTTGTCTGCTAAAAATAACCGCTTTCCTGTTTGGATAAAACAATTAAAGTTAATGTGCTCTTTGACATAATCTAAATAAACTTTTGCAACTTTGGAATCACGAAACTTTCGTAATTTATCTTTCCAATAGCTAAGATCACTTGCGCTTTTAGGAACAACCAAAGTATGAATTGGCAAAACAACAGCACTATTCCAAAAATCATCAAAGATACTTTCTACCTTTTTAACAGAAGGACCGATTAACATCAAATCTAAATCTCGAAAATGGGATTCTTTACCAGCATCAAAATAAGAATCTGCAAGATTACGTCCTCCTACAAAAGCGACCCTGCCATCAACAATAAAAGCTTTATTATGCATTCTACGTGTTACAGTAATTGCCCGTAATATAATTTCTAAACCACGGCGTAAACCACCTTTACGCGATCGCCCTGGATTAAACATTCTCACCTCAATGTGAGGATGTTTATCTAGCGCAATATAAGCTGGATCACGTGCCTGAGCATTAATATCATCCAAAAGAAGCCGTACCCGAACCCCTCGATCAGCTGCCTCAACTATTTCACTTAATAATAGGCGCCCCGTTAAATCATCATCCCAAATATAATACATCAGATCAAGGCTACGCCCAGCCTCTGCAGCTCCTATTGCCCGAACACAAAACGCATCCAAATTGCTGATAATGAGGGAAAGGGCATCTTTATCAATCCCCAATCCATTTTCTTTCTCAGCTAATTGACTGACGATACGATCAAGCTTAGTTTCATCTTTCTGAAGAGGTAACGCATAAGAACATTTTCCCCTAGCATTTTTCACAAAACGCCCATAGGTGTAGATTGCCAACATAGATGCAATAAAAAAAAAGAGGACAAAACCAATAACAATCTGTAAAAGAGTCAAAGAGGGCAAACTTTCTATTTTAAACTATCACATCATCAGTAATGCAAACGATAACACTAATCACTTTATCTTAATCGTATAGCAGATAAAATGCCACTTCTTGCTTAAGAGAGTATAAATTTAATATTGATGATACAAAAATTTTAGCGGTAGTATTTAAAAGTTTTTAAAAATGCTTCTCTGTTTTAATAAATGTAAACTTAACTAAAATTGTATAAATTGAAACAAACGATTAAAATAGTCACATAAAATTTATATTTGATTTAAATCAACAAAATCATCCACTATAGATAAATTTTACAATAAATGATTGTTTTCTTCAGCTTTCCCCCACGGACTTTATCAAAATTCACTCTATTTTTTGAAACGCTTGCTTGTCATGAAGAGAAATTTGTTATGAATTTACTTTCGTTCTTGATTTCTTATTGCTCTCAATTCTTCCATTTTTCTATAAAGTGTAGAGCGACCAATATGAAGGCGACGCGCAATCTCACTCATATGTCCTTTATAATGTTTAATCGCTTTCTCTATAATATCATGCTCCATTTCTGCAAAAGTACGTACATGCCCATCAGTATTCAAAAATTTTATCGATTCTTGCTCATTATCTTCTTGCATATTACCCTCAATGATATTGGGAACATTCATTAATGAATTTCCCATTAATTGCGGAAAATCTCGAACAGTTAATAACGGTCCTTCACTGAGTAAAATCGCACGAAATAAAAAGGTTTCAAGCTCATTTCTATTGCCAGGCCAATCATACTGCATAAGCAAGGAAAGAGCAGAGCCTGCTAAACCATGGACATGTGATCGCCCTGTTTCTGTGATAATGCGATCAATCAAACGTTGTGTGATCTCTGGAAAATCATCCCTTAATTCTCGTAAAGCAGGAACGCTAATAGACAAGTGAGAAAATTGTTCAAACAAACTATGCAAAAAAAAGTTCTCATTAACCAAGTCCTTTAAACGCGATGTTGAAATAGCGATGATCCGAAAAGGAAAAAAATCTCCTTTTGTATCCCTTTCCCTTTCTTTAAGGTAATGAGCAAACCGTTTTTGCTGTATGGGCTCAAGTCGATCAATATCACAAAGGCAAAGTGTCCCTTTTTCAAGAGAAGAAACCAATGGTAGGAATTCTTTAAACCACTGCTGATTTTCTTCTTCTGGATCAACGATGGCTGAACATTGAAAGCGAACAAAAACACCCTCCGAAAATAATCCCTCATGATGAATAATCCGAGCTAATGTCTCACGTCCTGTTCCAGCTTCTCCCTCTATCAAAAGATTCTGTAAAGAAGTTGCTGCTTGTCTCGATTGTTCTAATACTATCTGCATAGCTCTACTTTTTACGCAAAGATCAGAAAACCGTAAATGATTCTCTTTTTTTCGCCGAATATCTCGAACCTCATGCTCCAAGGCAGAAATAAGAGCAAGGATATCCAAAGTAACTCTTACACGTAATAATGTTACTGGATGGATCCAATAATCAATAGCTCCAGCTGTTAAAGCTTTCTGGAGTAAATGCTGATTCTCTTGTTGTGCTATAACGACAATAGGAACAGAAACACCAGCAACTCTAATCATTTTAATCAAATCGCTCACACTCAAATCACTCATAACGACATCAAGGAGTGCAAGCACAATGTTTTTACGCCTGTGTAAAAGATCAATCGTACGGAGACCATTTTCTGCTTCAATGACACGATAACCAAAACCTCGCAGCATAGAAGAAAGTTCTATACGTCTTCCATAATCTTCACTCGCAACAAGAATGGGACCAACCATAATGTCAATAATCTCCTTTGAGACTACTTAGCAGCTTAATATAAAAATTGTTGTAAACCATAAGAAATATTTTACCTCTTGTGTTTCACTTACGAAATTCATCAAGCTGTCAATTAAATACAACATTAAGGCATTTTTTTCCATTTTTTTGCTTTTTCATTGATTTTTATCAAATTTTTCATATTGACTCATGGGGTAATTTAATAATGTTATAGAAACTAGAGAGCAAAATAATCTAAATAGAGTGCAATAAATGAAACATACCTATCATATTTTATGTCTTACAATTACCGCCTTGCTGTTAAGTGCCTGTAACTTTTCGCGATATTATAACTCAAATATGCCAACTGGAATTGATGGAAAATGGGTTGATGAGAATGGTATTATTTCTTCTTTCCACAATGGTGTTTTTGAAACGCATGCAGCAGATACAGAAGAAAAACTATCAGAAGGAGCATATAATTATCTCAATGCCCAAAATATAGAAATTGAAATACGCTCTATTCTCCGTGGAACAATTTCTAGAGTCAATTGTACAATGTCATATGACGCCACACAACTTCTCTGCACCTCACATACAGGAGCACAGTTTTTCCTTAAGCGGAAATCTTAACAAAGTACAAGGGAAACCTCTCTTAAGAACAGAGGGAGCACACACATTAAGCAGGAGGCGATATCCTTTCTCCTCCTGATAGAAAATCCTCTCTAAAATACGCAAAGAGGCTGGTATAATCTTTACCCTGAAAATTTTCTAAACATTATGAAATGCGTAAAATAATCATTTTCTTCCACAAAATATCAGTAAAGCCACCTCACAATAAAATTGTAACTTTGTATCATTCAATCTATTTCAACCTAAAATAACATTTTATTTGATAGGGAACTTTAATCTAAGCAGCGCCAATGCGCAAAAGATCATGAAAATGAACAATTCCTATCGGTTTTTTATCTTCAACCACAAAAAATGCACCAATCTGATGATCATTAATAAAAGCTGTTGCTGCACCAACAAGTGTATTTGGCTTTACAACTTTAGGAGCTTTGGTCATCACCTCGTCAACATTAAATTTTGATAAATTAAAATGAATGTTACGTGCAAGATCGCCATCAGTTACAATTCCGATTAGTTCACCTTCTTGATTCACAACACCAACACAACCAAAATGTTTTTCCACCAAAACATTCATCGCTTCAGTCATAGCTGTTCCCTGCATAACCAAAGGAATATTATCACCCTCATGCATAATATCACACACGTATTTAAGGCTTGCACCAAGAGAACCACCAGGATGATATATTTTGAAATCCGTTGCGGTAAAACCACGCATTTCTAAAAGAGAAACCGCTAATGCATCTCCCATTGCCAATTGCATAATTGTTGAAGTTGTAGGGGCTAAACCATGGGGGCACGCCTCTTCTATCTTTGGTAATAATAGTACAATATCAGCTTGTCGTCCTAACACAGAGTGCTTACTTGATGTCATCGCAATAAGGGGGATACGAAAACGCGCCGCATAACTTATAATACCACTTAACTCTTGAGTTTCACCAGACCATGATAAAGCAAGAATAACGTCATCAGAGCCAATCATACCAAGATCACCATGATTGGCTTCTGCAGCGTGAACAAAAAAGGCAGGTGTTCCAGTTGAGGCTAAGGTTGCTGCAATTTTTGTCCCTATATGACCACTTTTTCCAAGACCAGTAATAACCACATGTCCACGAGCATTTCTAATAGTTTGAACAGCCGCTTCAAAAGAAGAAGAAAGACTTTCCAGAAGAGCTTTTTCAAGAGCTTCAAGCCCCTGCTTTTCACTAGCAAGTGTTTTAAGCGCTGATGCTACTGCACCTTGCAAAGCCATATGAGGAGACGATATTGTCATAATCAAATTCGACCAATAAAATTAAGTGAGAGATCTATATCACTTTTCGACATTAATGGTTTCTAGTAAATTTTTCAATGAAGCAGAAACGTGGCTGTGCATATCAGCGCGTGCCAAAGAAAATGCAACGTTGGCTTCAATAAAACCAGCTTTAGAACCGCAATCAAAAGTGCGCCCTTTTACTTGCAAACCCCAAAAATCTTGCTCATTTGAAAGCCGTATCATAGCATCTGTTAATTGAATTTCATTTCCTGTTCCCCGTTCTTGAGTGGAAAGAATATTAAAAATTTCTGGCTGCAAAATATAACGTCCATTGATGTACAAATTTGATGGTGCCGTACCTTGTGCTGGTTTCTCTACCATTTTTGTGATTTCAAAACCATTTGCAATCTGTTTGCCTTTCCCAACAATACCATATTTATGTGTTTCTCTAGGATCGCATTCCTGAACTGCTATAATATTTCCCCCACCCACCTTTTCATAAAGGCTCATCATTTCAGAAAGACAGCCCTTTTTCGCTTGTATCAACATATCCGGTAATAACAAAGCAAAAGGTTCCCCTGCAACTAATTCACGTGCACACCAAAGAGCATGCCCTAATCCCAAAGGTTGCTGTTGCCGAGTGAAAGAAGTTGACCCTGGTAATGGCTGTAAACGGTATAAGTGTGCAAGATCTTCTTTCTTTCCACATTCAGCAAGTATCGTGTATAATTCAACTTGCGCATCAAAATAATCCTCAATGACTGCTTTGTTACGTCCAGTCACAAAAATAAAATGCTCAATACCAGCTTCCCTCGCCTCATCCACAACATATTGAATAACAGGTTTATCAACAACTGTTAGCATTTCTTTAGGAATCGTTTTTGTCGCAGGAAGAAAACGCGTACCAAGACCTGCTACTGGGAATACTGCTTTCCGGATTTTACGCACACTCACCCTCCTCAATGAATTCATATAACTTTTTTGTTTTATTTATCATATGTTTTTACGAAATGGTAAAAAAGATATCTTATTGTTTTGATTATCATTATAATGAGCAATAAAAATGTAAAAAGAGTCTGAGAATTTATTGAAGGGATTAAAACGTATTATTTATTTCAGTTTTTTCCTCTTCTTGATCATATTATCGATTAAACTAAATACAAAATAAAGTTATTGCACATCTAATGAATTGAATATTAATGGGGATTTCAAAATGCAAAAAACAGAATTGAAGACTTTCTCTTTTTTAGAGAAGTCAATAGCTTGGAGAACTCTTCTCACTGGCTCTGCCGTTATTTTTTCTGCTTTTTTAATGTTTTTTGCACCCCTTTCATATGCTGATAGCGGATTTAAACACTGGATTAAAGAATTTAAAAAAATAGCTATTGCTCACAATATTACCCCCTCTACGTTTCATATGGCGTTTAAAGGTGTTAATGCCATTGATCCAGAAGTTCTAAAAAGCGCCGCATACCAACCGGAATTTGTTGCTCCTTCATGGAACTATTTCGATAATCGTGTCCATGATATTGCAATTGAGGAAGGACGACGCCAAACTCAAAAATGGAACAAATGGCTTCTTCAAATTGAAAAACGTTTTGGTGTTGATCGCAATATTCTGCTTGCTATTTGGTCAATGGAAAGCAACTATGGGAAGGTTTTAGCTAATAAAAGTGTAATGCGTGATACCATTCGCTCTCTTGCAACTTTAGCCTATGCTGATAAAAAACGTGCAAAATATGCATATACACAGCTGATTGCTGCTATGAAAATTCTACAAAGTGGCGAAATTAAACGCTCTCAACTCACTGGATCTTGGGCCGGTGCATTGGGGCATACACAATTTATTCCAAGCAGTTATCTCGCCTATGCAGTTGATATGGACCAAGATGGACGGCGTGATATCTGGAACTCTGTTCCAGATGCTCTGGCTACTGCTGCTAACCTTCTCCACAAAAATGGCTGGCAACCTAATCTTATTTGGGGAGTAGAGGTAAAAGTGCCGCAGGGGAAAACCCTTCCTGAAGGCTGGTATTCCTTTGAACAATGGAAAAAATTAGGTGTAAAACACGCAAATGGGCACCCTCTTCCTACATCAGCTGAACAAGCAATATTAAAATATCCAGATGGAGCAAAAGGACCTATATTTTTAGTCACAAAAAATTTCTTTGTTCTGAAACATTATAATAATGCAGATCGTTATGCGTTTGCTGTTGGCCTTCTTGCTGATCGCATTGCTGGACATCTTAGATTGGTAAATGATTGGCAAAGACCTTTTCAACCTCTTACTTTCCAGGAATGTAAAGAACTACAATCTCGCTTAAGTGCACTGGGCTATTATAAAGGGAATGTTGATGGAAAAATCGGAACAGCTTCTCGCAAAGCAATTAAAGCTTTTCAACTGCGTCACGGTCTAAAAGCAAATGGATATCCATCATCTCAAGTGCTTTTTCTCCTTCGCAAACAATAAGGGAGACTAAATTTTTGTCTTCTTTTCGCCTGATATACTTGACATTATTGCTGTTTTCACTTTCTATTGTGGGGATCTTACAGCCATCCCCAAGTAAAGCAACGAACTTCTTCAAATGGTTGTCACAACAAAACAAACAGACACAGCAGCCACCGCAAATTATAGAACAAAAAATAGACAAGCCGCAAAAAAAGATCGTAACACAAAAAAACATACAAAAGCTAAAAAATGAGAATGCAAAGCGCATTCTTGTCATAGGGGATTTTGCAGCTTCTGCTGTTGCTGATGCACTTAAGAAATTTTTTATAAATAATAGCGATATCGTTATCATGAACAACACAATGCCAGCTTCCGGCTTAGTTCGAACGGATTATTATTCTTGGCAAAGCAATATTTCTAAACTCATTGATCAAAATAGCCCCGATGTTATTATCATGATGATCGGTGCAAATGATAATCAACCCATCACAGACTCTCATAACATGATTAACACAGATCAGTCAGAATGGATACGCATCTACAAACAAAGAATTATCGAAATTACTGAAAGTCTTCACGCCTCTGGAAAATCATGGATATGGATAGGTCAGCCTTCTTTTGGAAATGATCTTTTGACACAAAAAATGAAAATTTTTAATGCGCTCTATAAACAAGAAACAGAAACAGCAGGAGGGTATTTTCTCGATATCTGGAGCGGCTTTAGTGATGAGACAGGAAATTTTTCTTTTTCAGGCTATGATATTAATGGAAAAATAACCAAATTACGCACCAATAATGGCATGCATTTCACCCCTGAAGGAAAGAAAAAACTTGCCTCTTATTTAGAAAAACCATTGAAAAATATTTCAAATTTTTATGCCTTTTCTCATGAAAATTCTTACTCAACCGATCAAGTTATTCAAAAACTTATACAAGAATCAGAGAATCAAGAGCGGAGTAAAATTATGCGTCAGCCTCCAATGAGCCTCGATGATATGGCACAAAAAAACACTCACCTTTTAGGCAAAAGAAAGTCAAGTTTTATAAAAAAATCATGGTTTCCACCAAATGGGCATCAAAAAGATCGAGCTGATAATTTTTCTTTCCCATAATGTCTATTTAAAATACAAAATCTATTTTCCTCTATAAACAAAAAGCGAATAAGATAAAAAACTCTGTTTACAGAGCTATAATGAAGAGAAAATTTGCATAAATCGCAACTGTACCTTTCGAATAATATGAAAACGGCATGGTGTTAACCATACCGTTATATCTTATAGTCCACGTTTGTTAATCATTGCCTCTGGTAAAGGCATTCGTCCCCGAAAAGCTTTATAAAGCTCCTCTGGATCACGACTTCCTCCAGCGGAGTAAATAAAACGTTTCAACTTATCAGCAAGCTCTGAATTAAAAACATCTCCCGTTTCTTCAAAAGCTTGAAAAGCATCAGCATCAAGGACTTCCGACCACATATAAGAATAGTAACCAGATGCATAACCATCCCCCGCAAACACGTGCATAAAATGTGGGGGACGATGACGCATAATAATTGTATCAGGCATTTGCAGCTTTTCTAATTCTTGGCGTTCAAACACTGTTGGATCAGTGACTGTTTCGCCTTGATGAAAAGCCATATCCACTAAAGCTGATGAGATAAATTCAACGGCAGAAAATCCTGCATTAAATGTCTGTGCTACTAAGACTTTATCTATCAACTCTTGTGGCATAGGATGGCCTGTTTTTGTATGTATAGCATAAGATTTTAATATCTCTGGTACTGTTAACCAATGTTCGTAAAGTTGAGAAGGTAGCTCAACAAAATCACGTGAAACAGATGTTCCCGACACAGATGGCCATGTGACATCAGAAAGCAAACCATGCAATGCATGTCCAAATTCGTGGAAAAGCGTACGTGCATCATCAAGTGATAAAAGAGCAACTTCCCCTTTAGGTGGTTTAGCAAAATTACAAACATTGTAGATAATAGGCTTTTGTCCGCCATCCAATTTATGTTGTGATTGCAAACTACTCATCCACGCACCGGAGCGTTTTGAAGAACGTGCAAAATAATCACCAATAAAATGCCCAAGTAGACTTCCATCAGACTTTTTTACTTCCCACAAACGTGCATCAGGATGCCAAAGTGTAACAGCGTTTTTTTCTTCAAATGTAATGCTAAAGAGTTTTTCGGCTACCCCAAAAGCCGCTTTAATCATAAGATCAAGCTGAAAATAATATTTAATCTCAGCGCTATCGAAAGAAAGTTTTTCAGTGCGAAGCTTTTCAGCATAATAACGCCAATCCCAAGCAGCTAAAGATTCATTGCTGCCCTGATTGTTGGCAAAATTTTGTAAGTCAATTTGCTCAGTAGAAGCTTTCGCTCTTGCGCGCTTCCATACAGGCATAAGCAAATCCATAACGGAATCAACACTTTTAGCCATAGTATTATCGAGCTTCAAATCTGCGAAAGATTTATATCCCAATAATTTAGCCTGCTCATCTCGAAGCGCAACAATCTCTACAATAATTGTTTTATTATCATTCTTGTTATTATTTTCACCACGTTTAGCCCAAGCTTGGAATGCAACCTCACGCAAATCACGACGATCAGAGAATTTTAAAAAAGGTTCAACAATCGAACGTGCTAGTGTTAATGCATACGCTTCTTCATTGCCTCTTTCACACGCAATTTCCTTCATTGAAGCAATGAGATCTTGCGGTAAACCAGATAAGTCTGTTTGTTTTAAAAACAGAATCCATTCAGCTTCATCATTTAAGACATTTTGTCCAAAAGTAGCATTTAAAAAAGCAAGTCTTTCATTAATTTCCAAAAGCCGTTTCTTAGCTTTTTCATCGAGTTTTGCCCCATGACAAACAAACTTTTTCCACCATAATTCAAGAACACGTGTTGTTTCACTCTCAAATGTGCCCAACTGCGACTGTTTATAAAGCATATCTATTTTCGCAAATATCCGCGCATCCATCATCATTTTTGAAGAATAACGAGAAAGTTTTACAACGAACTCTTGCTCTAGCTGTTGAATTAATACATTCGTATGAGCACTGGTGCGTAAGAAAAATATTGAACAGACACGATCAAGCGCTTTGCCGCAAAGCTCAAAAGGCTGCAAAAAATTCTCAAGCGTTGGTGGTTCTTGCACCATCGCAATTGCCTCTAGTTCTTCTTCTGCTTCTTGAAGTGCCTGTTCAAAAGCGGGTTTAAAATCTTCGTCACTTATAGAAGAAAAATCAGGAAGACCTAAAAATCCCTTCCAGTCCAGCACTGCTGCTTTTGTCATAATACTTTATGTCTCCATTATAAATTTAAACTGTAACAATTATCTTTACGACACAAATTGATAACATACTAAAACTATTTCGTGAGTTTCAAAACTACCTTTCAAAACCCTATTGAATAAAAAACCTGAAAATCGTAAAGTTCTTTCATTCAAACCATATTATATTGAAGCAATAAAGATTATTCGCTCGCACATCACAATAGAATTGCATATTAACAAAAACACTTGGAGAAAAGCATAATCTCCACTCTTTATAAAATATTGCTTTAGATTCTTTTGAAAATCGCAAACTACATTAAAGAAATGATGGTAAAATCAGAACTGATTTTTACATTTACGTTTTTATATTATCCTCAAATTAAGCTGTATTCTCGTTTTAGTGATTCAGAAACTTGTTTATAACTTATAATTTACCCTTGACTTTACTTCAAATATTAACAATTGGGAATATAGCTGGGGAGTTTTTTTAAATCTTCCATAAACTTTTGTTTTTATCTCATCTATTATCTAGATTTACAACTCTCCAACTCTTCAGGAGGTACTTTATCATGACTGAAATCAAAACGGCCTTCGACTTCAAAAATTTTTCTCCTGAAGCTCTCGCTGAAAAGTTAAAGAACCAGCATTTTGCAGACTCTATTGATATCATCAATGACCTCGATATCATGGAACGTGTAACTATTCTTAGTCTTCTGCCTCTTGATTATGTTATCGAACTTTTTGATAAACCAGAGCTTGAGCAACCTGCTGCCATCCTAGAACTTCTCCCTATAAATCGTGCTGTTGAAATTCTTGATGGCATGTCTGCCGATGCTGCTGCAGACGTCTTTCAAGAAATGGATAAGGAAACCCGCACACGACTTTATGCCTTGCTTAACCCCTTAACGCGCGCTGAACTTAAAAAACTCACCAGTTATCCTGATCATACAGCAGGAGCACTGATGACAACAGAGTTTATAGCCGTTCCTTCAAACTGGACCATACAAAAAACTTTGGATCACATTCGTGAGGTCGAGCGAACACGTGAAACAGTTTATACCAGCTATGTAATTGACCCCAAAACAGGTACTCTTCTCAAAGCTGTTTCCCTGCGTAACCTTATTCTTGCCTCACCTGATGAACAAATTCTTAATGTCCCTACCCATGACTCGCCCATTACAATATCACCTTTCACACATCATGAAGATATCGCACGCCTTTTCCAGCGCCATGATCTTCTCTCTGTGCCTGTAGTTGATGAAAGTAACCATGTCATTGGCATTGTAACCGTTGATGACGTGCTTGATACTATGGTCGATGAAATGAATGAAGATGCCTATAAATTTGGGGGTATGGAAGCACTTAATAAGCCCTATATGCAAATTAAGTTTCCTGAAATGATGAAAAAACGCGGAGGCTGGCTCGCTTTACTCTTTATCGGTGAAATGCTGACAGCAAGCGCTATGCAACATTTCGAAACAGAACTCGAAAAAGCGATTATTCTTACACTGTTCATACCTCTCATTATGAGCTCAGGAGGAAATTCCGGCTCACAGGCTACATCCCTTATTATCCGTGCATTGGCTTTACGTGAACTCACGTTGAAAGACTGGTGGAAAGTGATCATTCGTGAAATTCCAACAGGATTATCCCTTGGTCTCTTATTAGGAATTATTGGTGTTACGCGCATTGCTCTTTGGCAAAAACTGGGTATCTACGACTATGGCCAACATTGGATTGCTATTTCGACAACAGTGGGTACAGCTTTAGTTGGAATCGTTACCTTTGGTTCTCTTTCTGGATCTATGTTGCCTTTTATTCTTAAAGGTTTAAAATTTGATCCAGCAAGTGCTTCTGCTCCTTTTGTGGCAACTTTAGTAGATGTCATGGGCATTATAATCTATTTTTCTGTAGCTTCTCTCATTTTGTCAGGAACTCTTCTTTAAACATGTAAAGTAAAAACTCTTACTTATGGAAAAATCTTGTCATGTAACCTAAGATTCTTTCCATAAGAGAATAAGCTTTATTATTTATTTTCTAGCGCACCGCTCTATAGATAATTTATTATTTTTTTGAATAACAGCTCCGAATAACGTAATTTTACCTCATCATAAAGCTTCTCATATTAAATCGATTAAAGTCATCTTCTTGCCAGTCACAAACGAGATCGGTGTATGTCTAAAAACTATTCAAGAAAAAATAAAATACTTCTTATATCCTCTCTCTCTCGTATCAAAAACTGGCGCAATATTGACAGCTGAGAAAGAATAATCATGATGATACTCAACAGGCTTTATATTTCTTCACAAAGGCGTTAATAGTATACTATTCGCGTATATTATATCATTTATGAGCTCTATCATGGAATGGATGTAGTGTACGTTAAGCAATCTCTCTTAAGTACATGAATATGCAACAAAAAGTATATGCTGTTTAAAGTGTTCTGTTTGGCATGAAAAGCATACTCCTATTAGAGAGTGCAATTAACAAAAGTAAGGCAATGCACTATCTCCATGGTTTAAAAGATATTACTTTAGATGCTTTTGAAATTATAAATTGGATTAACAGCAAAGATGGGAATTTTCTTTGGATGCCTTCATATTCTTTCTAAATAAGACTGTATTCCGAGTTCATAAATAAATCAAACAGATATAACTCTTGCCCTAATCTGGCATACAAAAGCTAGAACTTCTTATAAAATTCTTAATCGTCTCAATATTTACCTCAAATACACGGTTGCATTAGATCTGGATTTTGATTGACAAGTTATGGAATAAGAAAAAGCTTTATTTAGAATAAAAATATTGTAAAGTTGTCAATAAATTGGCTATGGATTAAGAGATATTCCGGATTTTTAGCAATCTCTTTGCAAAACAACAACAATAATATGGCTAGCTTTATACTTACTCTTACAAGAGCTCATATAAATTCCTTGTGTCATATTGATAAAAATCAAGTTGACGGTGATTTTTTGGATAATTCTTAGCTCGAGAATAGAACATACGTACTATAAAAACTTTTACGAAGCTTCAGAAATTGAAGCTCAATAGAGCCTTAAAGACTTGGATAAATAGTTTTGCCATAAAAATATTGCCTCCATCTTCCAAAATTATAAAAAAACATGTAAAAGGTTTTTTAATAGTCAGGCAAAGAATGTAAAGACTTTGCCTCAAATGAAATTTCATTAAACGAAAAGAAGAAAATTTATGCAATTGCGTAACATTGCCATCATTGCCCACGTTGACCATGGGAAAACAACGCTTGTAGACGGGCTTCTCAAGCAATCAGGAAACTTCCGTGATAATCAGCGTACAAGCGAACGTATGATGGATTCAAACGATATTGAGAAAGAACGCGGAATTACAATCCTAGCGAAAGTGACATCTGTTGTTTGGAAAGATACTCGAATTAATATTGTTGATACACCAGGACACGCTGACTTTGGTGGAGAAGTTGAACGCATCCTCAATATGGTTGATGGAGCTATTGTACTTGTTGATGCTGCTGAAGGACCAATGCCACAAACAAAATTTGTCGTTGGCAAAGCATTGAAAGTAGGATTGCGCCCTATTGTTGCTATTAATAAAATTGACCGACCGGATGCACGCGTTGATGAAGTCATTAATGAGGTTTTTGACCTTTTCGCTGCTCTTGACGCAACCGATGAACAGCTTGATTTTCCTATTCTTTATGGATCTGGACGCGATGGATGGATGGCGGAAGCCCCTGAAGGACCAAAAGATCAGGGATTAGGTCCTTTATTTGATCTTGTGACGCAGCATGTCCCTTCTCCTAGTGTAGCAGAAGGACCGTTTCGCATGATTGGAACTATTCTTGAAGCGGATCCGTTTTTGGGACGAATTATTACAGGACGGATTCATTCTGGCTCTTTGAAACCCAATCAAAATGTCAAGGTTCTTGGACAAGATGGAAAACTTTTAGAAACTGGGCGTATTTCAAAAATTTTAGCGTTTCGTGGCTTAGAACGGCAACCTATTGAAGAAGGAAGTGCTGGTGATATTGTTGCGATTGCAGGTCTGCAAAAAGGTACCGTAGCTGATACTTTCTGTGATCCTACTGTCAATGAACCCCTTACTGCCCAACCAATTGATCCTCCTACTGTTACTATGAGTTTTCTCGTCAACGATAGTCCCCTTGCTGGAACTGAAGGCGATAAAGTAACAAGCCGTGTCATTCGTGACCGATTGTTAAAAGAAGCAGAAGGCAATGTCGCTCTTAAAATTGAAGAATCAGCCGATAAAGATTCTTTCTACGTTTCAGGACGAGGAGAATTACAGCTTGCAGTTCTCATTGAAAATATGCGCCGTGAAGGATTTGAACTTAGTGTTTCACGCCCACGTGTTGTTATGCAAAAAGATGAAAATGGAATAACTCTTGAGCCAATCGAAGAAGTTGTTATCGATGTTGATGAAGAATATTCCGGTATTGTTGTACAAAAAATGTCTGAACGTAAAGGCGAAATGGTGGAGTTACGTCCTTCTGGAGGTAATCGTGTCCGCCTTGTCTTTTATGCCCCAACCCGAGGACTCATTGGTTATCAATCTGAACTTTTAACGGACACACGTGGTACAGCAATTATGAATCGCCTTTTCCATGCTTATGAACCTTATAAAGGAGACATTGCTGGTCGTGTTAATGGTGTTATGATTTCAAATGACAACGGTGAATCTGTCGCTTATGCTCTTTTTAATCTTGAAGATCGTGGACCTATGATCATCGATGCGGGTGTGAAAGTCTATCAAGGTATGATTATTGGCATCCACTCACGAGATAATGACTTAGAAGTTAATGTGTTAAAAGGAAAAAAACTCACCAATATGCGCGCTTCTGGAAAAGATGAGGCCGTAAAGTTAACGCCTCCCATTAAAATGACGTTAGAACGCGCCTTATCGTGGATACAAGATGATGAGCTTGTAGAGGTAACCCCTAAAAATATTCGTCTCCGCAAGCTCTATCTTGATCCTAATGAACGTAAACGTTTTGAAAAAACACGTGCATCAATTTCAAATTAATTTCATAATCTCTTTGGTAAAATATTTAATTGTATTGAGCCTCACTATATTCCAGAAAGGATGTCTCTATGAATATTAAGGAAATACCCGTAGGCAAAAATCCACCAGAAGATATTAACGTTATTGTGGAAGTCTCCCTTGGTGGTCAACCAATAAAATATGAGATGGATAAAAAGTCGGGTGCATTATTTGTTGACCGTTTTCTTCATACATCAATGGTTTATCCTGGAAATTACGGTTTTGTCCCTCATACGCTTTCAGATGATGGTGATCCTATTGATGTCCTTATCTGTAATACCCGTCCACTTATGCCTGGTTGTGTTATCAATGTTCGCCCCATCGGGGCTCTAATGATGGAAGATGATGGTGGTAAAGATGAAAAAATTATTGCCATTCCCACTACAAAATTAACAAAACGCTATATCAATATTCATGACTATACAGACCTGCCCGAGATTACACTCAAACAAATTGAACATTTCTTCAAGCATTACAAAGATCTGGAACCTGGAAAATGGGCTAAAATTGAAGGATGGCGTGATAAAAACTTTGCTCATGAATTAATTAAGCAAGCTGTTGAGCGCAATAACAAAATATAACGATTTAATAAAATAAAGCCTATAAAAAATAGGCTTTGTTATTTATTTTTTCTACGAGATGTAATCTCTAAAGGATTGCCATATCTGCTTTAGCTCTTCTAAATGTGTTGAAAAGTAAAGTTGTTTGTAGCGAGATATTGCGCCGCTTTTCAGAGAAATAGAAGAAGATGGGATTCTCCACTGCTTCGCAAGAAATTTAATGAGAGCTTTATTCGCTTTTCCATCTTCAGGAACAGCACGAAGGCGTATAACCAGATATTGTTTTTCACCATCCCTACATTCAACCCCTATTATTTTGTCAACAGATGATTTTGGAATGAGATATACAAACAAAATCAAGTTATTTTTATCAACTTGATAAAACATGTATTCGCCTCAAGTAATATTTCTATACATACATGTTTGCGTAAACGCGCCACATAAAAGTACGAATAAAATAAATAATAATGAACACTACAATAGGTGAAATATCAATCGTTCCAAAATTTGGTAAAATTCGCCGGATACGGCTTAGAACGGGATTTGTAAGACGATATAGAAAGCTTCCTATCAAAACAACAAAGCGATTGCGCGAATTTATGATATTAAAGACATAAAGCCAAGAAAAAATGACACTCGCGATTAAAATATCAATATAAATCTCAAAAATCAAATCAATCGTTCGAAGCAATGCATAAATCATGCGTCATCCCTTTCAATCAAGGAAACAGAAGAGCGTATAGAAAACCTTCATTAAAGCAGGTCTGTGTATCAAAAAATGGTTTTATATTTCAATACTCTTTTTTCTTGAATAAAAACCAGACATCTAAATTCTTCATCTCTCTATTTAATGACGATGCAGTTAGAAAACAAATATCAAAATTAAAAATAGCACATAAAATAGAAGAAACGGCAAAAAATCTGAATATCCCTTATAGGATTAATCTTAAATCTCATCGTTTTAATTATTAATTATAAAAAACAAACAAACTAAAAACGGCCTTTTAAAGGCCGCTTTTAGTTTTAAAATTATTTCTGCAAAGCAGTCAAACGATTAAGAGCACTGCTAAAACCATCTAGCTGAACAAATAAATCATTCAAAGCTGGTTCACCTGCAGCAGCAATTGTCATCGCCAACTTTAACTGTTTTCCAGAACGTAAAGCTGCTACGTGATTTTTGTCAAAAACGACAGGAACCACACAACCTGCTGGTACACAAGTCCGGATACCGGTTTCGATAACAGCTTTTCCCTCATCAACTTGTAAACGAACAGGTTTAGAAACCAAAATGCCAAAAGGAACTGTTAAATTACCAGATACAACACCCTCAGCATCGAGAGTAAGGCCCATAGCCACAACAACACGCCCCTGCTCATTTACTTCTTGACGGTGCATAAAACAAATTCTTTTCCCTTCTTGTATACCACAGTTAATAGTCCACAAACCGTAGGTTTCAGTCAAAGAAGAAGCTCCATTTGGCAATGTCGCTGCCGCATCTTTTGATGCAGGAGGCTTTGAACTTGTTGCAAATGCAACAGATGAAATACTCAAGAGAGTAAAAACTATAAGTAAATTAAATAACTTTTTCATTTTATATTCCTGTTCTTTACATAAAAGATAAACATGTTTATTATTTATTATAATATAAAGCATCTTAATAAAAAAAGCTTTCTCATAATCATATAGCTTTTATAATGGTCTAAGGCTACCTCGAAATTCGCTGACAACTTTCGTATAAACGTGCTTTTTAAAAGAAACAGCAATCAACGGAAGGGTTTCTAGATCAATCCATTTCCATTGATCGAATTCCGCTTTATTGCCATCTGGTGGCGGATTAATCGCAATTTCAGAAAGCTTTCCTGTAAACTGGAAAGCAAACCATTTTTGTATTTGCCCACGATATTTATTTGTTAATGTGCACCCAATAAGTTCTTGTGGAAAATCATAATGGAACCAATTTTGTGCTTCTTTAATCAACTTTACAGATCGAATACCCGTTTCTTCATAAAGTTCACGATATGCCGCATCTAATGGTTTTTCATCTTCATCAATCCCTCCTTGAGGAAGCTGCCAACGATGAGATATGTCAATATCTGCATCTGCATGAATGGGCATCATTAAACGACGCCCAACCCACACTTTCCCCTCATGATTAAAGACAACAATCCCAACACATTTGCGATATGGAAGAATCTTCAAATTAATATCTGCATCCATTTAATATTCCTCAAAATCGCAAGCTATAGATATCAATTCTCACTTTAACACATCCTTATTGGGATCTGGTGGAAATGCTGCATTTGCCATTTCACCTCGTAACAGTTTATAAGCCTCATTCAATTGAATATCATCTTTAGGGTCTTTGGGAACAAAAGCAGCTGAACCAGATCCTTTATTACTCTCTCGTTTTCCTTTGATATGTCCTTTTAATGCAGACTCACCAACTTTTACATCATAACCTTTATATTTTTCAGGGAGTGGTTGCTCTACAATAATATCTGGTGTGATCCCTGTTCCTTGAATAGAAGTGCCTGATGGCGTGTAATAAAGTGCTGTTGTTAAGCGTAAAGCCCCATTTTCACCCAAAGGAATAATTGTTTGAACAGATCCTTTACCAAAAGACTGCGTCCCTAAAATTGTTGCACGACGATGATCTTGCAGTGCACCCGCAACAATTTCAGAAGCACTTGCTGAACCACCATTAATAAGAACAATGAGCGGTTTTCCATTAATGACATCACCTGGCTTCGCATCAAATCTTGTCACATCACTCTTTTTGCGCCCACGAGTCGACACAATTTCACCTTTATTGAGAAAAGCACTCGAAACATTAACAGCTTGATCTAAAAGCCCACCGGGATTAAGCCGCAAATCAAGGACGTAACCTTTTAGCTTATCTTCAGGAATTTTAGATTGGATATCTTTAATTGCCGCTAGAAGATTATTTAATGTCTGTTCAGAAAACTGGATAACTCTTAAATATCCAATATCACCTTCAACCCGATATTTCACCGCTTTTACTTTGATAATATCACGAACAATCTTCACTTCAAATGGCTTATCAACGCCAGAACGAATAATTGTTAAGGTAATTGGTGTTCCAGGAGCACCTCGCATCTTATTAACAGCTTCATTCAATGTTTGACCATTCGTTTGTACATCATCAATTTTTGAAATAAGGTCTCCTGCTAGAATACCTGCTTTTGAAGCGGGAGTATCATCCATTGGTGAAACAACTTTAATTAAGTTTTTTTCCATAGTGACCTCAATACCAAGACCTCCGAACTCTCCTTTCGTAGAATCCCGCATATCCTTGGCTTCTTCAGCATTCAAATAAGATGAATGAGGGTCCAGTGATGTGAGCATGCCATTGATAGCATTTTCAATAAGCTTTTTATCATCTGGAACTGTAACGTATTGCATACGCACACGCTCAAAAACATCGCCAAATATAGCTAGCTTTTTATATGCATTATCTTCATTATTCGCAGCAACAGACTGCACCATAATCATTGAACAGGCGCCGAGCAATACCCCAGCGACCAAAAGAATAACTTTACGAATCATTTTGGCTCCTTCTTATTTTTTCAGTCTGCCACCAAGGAGTTGGATTTACAGGTTTTCCCTGCTTTCTAAACTCAATGTAAAGCATTGGAGAAGTTTTTCCTATATCCAATGCAACACTATTTGAAATAAATTGCATTTCCATTATACCCAGAGGCTCACCTGAAAGAACAAACTGCCCCTGTTTTACATTAATTCTCGACATTCCAGTAAGAATGATATGATAACCATTTCCAACATTGAGAATGATTAAATGTCCGTAAGAACGAAATGGCCCAGCAAAAGCAACAAAAGCATCCACAGGTGATATAACAACAGCTCCTGACTCTGTTTCTATCGTTTCACCAAAGCGCGTAATCTGCGAACTTTTGTTAGAGTGATGTATTCTTTTTCCTGAAACAGGAAAAAGTAAAGAACCTTTTCGGCTTTCAAAATTGGACTGTTCTAACAATTGCAAACTTTTCCGTACCTGTACTGATGCATCAGAGCTAAGTTTTGACTGACGGTCGAGCTCTAAAATCAATTCTTCTAAAGACTGCGCTTTTTTAGCAAGAGCAATATTTTTTTGTTGCTGTTCTGTAAGTTCTTTTTCTGATTTTTTTTGTAGTTTGTTTTTTTGGTCTAATAAAAGCTCTAGACGTTTTCGCTGCTCTGCTTGATTTTGCAGCTTTGTCTTTAATGCCTTATATTCCGTAGTAATGGAATTACTCAAATTGGTCAACTCCTTGAGTTTTTCTGTTAAATCTCGTGTTTTCTCTTGCATCTGAGGAATAACGGTACCTAATAAAACAGAACTACGTATAGAAGCCAACGCGTCCTCTGGCTGTATCATAAGAGCAGGAGGCGGATTCAATCCCATACGCTCCAAAATTGCAAGAACTTCCGCAAATTCAGCACGACGATTTTTTAAACGTTGATAGACTTGTACCCGCTTTTCTATCATTTTTTTAAGCTTTTCTTCCCTTTTAGCAATATCATCTGCTACTATACGTTCTTCTTTAGCCGCCTTTATGAGTGCATCACTCAAAACACGTTGATCTTTTTTTAAATGCTCAACTTGATGCATAAGAAAAGCAACACGCTCACGCGAAAGTGAAATATTTTGGCGAATTTCTCCTAATTCTTTATGGACTTCCGTACTCCTCATTGTATCTTCCGCATGCGATACAGAAAAGCAAAAAAATATACTCAAGAGCAGAATGACAAATATGACGCACTCCTCATATAAATATAGCATCTTTCTATGAAGAAGCTTTTTCATTTGCAAAAACCATGACACCTCATCGTATACATTAGAGATGCTTTAAATGGTGTCAGCTAAAACAATATTAATAAACATATAAATAAGTGCTAAAAATTGAACAAAAATATTAAAAACGATGATACGGATGATTATTTTCAATTGTTACAGCGCGGTAAAGTTGTTCTGTAAGAAGAATACGTGCAATTTGATGTGGCCACGTCATCAAACCAAAAGATAAAAGAAAATCAGCACGCTTCCTTATTTGTTCATTATGCCCATCAGGTCCTCCCAAAGCAATGACGACATCTCGAATGCCCTCATCACGATAACGCCTCAATTTTTCAGAAAAAGAAATTGACGAAATCGATTCTCCACGCTCATCTAACACAATTAATCGACATTTTTCAGGTAAAAATTCAATAAGTTTTCTCCCCTCTTCCTCCATACGTTGATAAACTGTTTGAGCACGACTTTCTGGTATCTCTTGTAACTTTTTTAAATGAAAGCCTACATCTCCAGAAATTTTAGAAAAACGATCCAAATAATGCTGAACTAATTTTTGCTCCGCCCCACTTTTCATACGACCAACCGCAAAAATAGAAATTTGCATTTTAATGATCTCCGAAGAGAAGCAAAGCCGTATCGTTTAAATCCGGCGTCATCCATATTTTTTCTAAATTATAAAAAAGACGAATTTCTGGACGAAAAAGATGAATGATAATATCACCTGTATCAATCAATACCCAGTCACCTCCAGCAAGCCCTTCTACACGCGCAAGCCCCTGCCCACTATCTTTCCAAGTATGTAATAAATGATCAGCAACAGACGATACATGACGCTGCGAATTTGCTGAAGCTATGACCATATAATCAGCCAAAGATGACTTCCCTCGAATATCAATAGCAACAATATCTTCTGCTTTTGTATCTTCTAAACTCTTGAGAATAACTTCAAGACTCTCACTAACAGAAAAAACTTTTTTTTCTTTTGAAGGCATAGTATCGTAAGAGTGTTTGTGTGCAATGTTTTTCAGATCAATATCCTTTCTTATCGTTGTGGAATCTAAAAAAGAGACTTCTCTAAAGAGAAACAGAATCTTATGAAATGTTCAAGAAAAATCATTCTTCTTCAAACGAAGGTTTGTTGAAGATTGAAAAGATAAAGGTCCATGCAAATAAGTCCAAACTGGTGGCTTGATAAAAGGTAATCGCTTACTTTTTCTCTCATCCAAACGAAAACGGCGATAAATATGTGCCATAGGAGAGGAAAGTGCTGACCGATTGCCTAAAGGACGATCAATAATCGCAATAGGAAGCATAGAGACGATATCATGCCATCGATACCAATGATGTATCGTCGCAAAACTATCTGCCCCCATAATCCATACAAAATTTACGCCACTGTAATGAGTAAGAATATGAAAAATCGTATCTACCGATACTTTGCTCCCTATAGCTTTTTCAAAACCTGTCAAGCGAATTTTCGGATGGTCAATAAGTTTAAAACTTAATCGCATTCTCTCCTCTAAAGGGAGCAACTGTGTACAATCCTTTAAAGGATTTCCTGGAGTGATCATCCACCATAACTGATCAAGATGCAAACGCCGAATGGCAATTTTTGCAACAAGAAGATGCCCCGCATGCGGTGGATTAAAGGAACCACCAAAAAGACCCACAACATTAGATCTTTCAACATGTGGCATACAATTTTTCCATGGAAAAAATGGTGTTCTCAAGCTCTAACCTGACCATTTCCTTTAACGTGATATTGAAATGATGTTAGCTGTCCAACACCTATGGGACCACGTGCATGCATTTTTCCTGTTGCGATACCAATTTCCATTCCAAAACCAAATTCACCTCCATCAGCAAATTGTGTAGATGCATTGTGTAATAAAATAGCTGAATCTAAATGATTAAAAAAATTCTTCACCACTTCCAAATCCTCAGCAATAATCGATTCCGTATGTCCTGATGAATAACGCTTGATATGAGCAATGGCTCCCTCAACACCCTCAACCGTTTTAACAGAAAGAATAGCATCAAGATATTCATGCGACCAATCTTCTTCAGAAGCTAATTTGACATCTGGCATAAGAAAAACAATATCTTCTGTGGCACGAATTTCACACCCCTTTTCCTGTAAAGCAGTTAAAACAGGAAGAAATTTTTTTAATGCTTGGCTGTCAATGAGAACTGTCTCAACAGCACCGCATATCCCTGTTCGCCGCAGCTTTGCATTTAAAACAATATTGCGTGCCATATCTAAATCTGCCGATTTATCAATATAAATATGACAAAGTCCCTCCAAATGAGCAAAAATTGGAACACGTGCATCAGACTGAACGCGGGCAACAAGGCTCTTTCCACCACGTGGTACGATCACATCAATCGCTCCATCCAATCCTTTGAGCATTTCCCCAACGGCAGCACGATCTGTCGTTCCAACCATTTGGATAGCATCTTTGGGTAAACCAGAGCGCTCTAAACCTTGTACCAAAGCTAAATGAAGAGCATGAGAAGAATGAAAGCTATCCGAACCACCGCGCAAAATCGCAGCATTACCTGCTTTTAAGCACAAAGAACTCGCATCAACTGTAACATTGGGACGACTTTCATAAATAATGCCAATCACACCAAGAGGTGTTCGTACACGACTTATATGAAGCCCATTTGGACGCGTCCATTCATCCATCACTTGTCCAACAGGATCAGATAAACGAGCAACTTGGCGAACACTGTCTATCATTGCACGTAAACGCAAATCATCTAATTTTAGCCGATCAATCATTGCAGCTTTCAAATTATTCTGAGCAGCATTCTCTAAATCTTGACAATTCGCCCGTAAAATTTCATCTGACTGAGCCTCTAGACTTAAAGCGATCATTTCTAATGCATTGTTCTTTTGCTCAGAAGAAGCAATAGCCAATGCTGCAGCGGCATAGCGTGCTTTTTGTCCCATATCTTTCATTTTTTCTTCTAAAGTCATCGTAACATCCACTCTGCCAAAACAATAAAAACAAAAGTAACTTTTTTAAACAGTATTGGTCAAGCAACGTACAATCATATCATTACGATGCACCATAGCAGAGCGCGCCTCATACCCAAGAATAGCTTCGATTTCTTCACTTTTATGTCCTATAATGCGTACAGCCTCATCTTTGTCATAGCTTACAAGTCCACGCGCAATCTCAACTCCATCTGTACCAACAATTGCAACCGTATCCCCACGCTGGAAATTTCCCTCAACGCCAATAACCCCTGCAGCTAATAATGATTTTCCTGATTCAAGAGCCCTAATGGCTCCTTGATCAATCGTCAAAACACCAGATGGATCTAAATGACCAGAAATCCATGTTTTCCAAGCATTGACAGATTTCTTACTTGCCGCAAAAAAACTCTTGCGTTCACCTTTGTCAATTGCAGCAAGAGGATTCATACGCTTGCCTGAGGTGATAATCATCGCCGTTCCAGCAGCATTAGCTATTTTTCCGGCTTCAAGCTTAGTCTTCATTCCTCCCCGTGAAAACTCTGAAGCAGCAACATCTGCCATTTTTTCGATATCATGCGTAATGGATGCAACAAAAGGTATAAATTCAGCCGTAGGATCACTATGGGGAGACTTTGTATAAAGACCATCAATATCGGATAAAAGTATTAAAAGATCTGCCCTCACCATTGTTGCCACACGTGCAGCTAAACGATCATTATCACCATAACGAATTTCAGTTGTTGCAACAGTATCATTCTCATTAATAACAGGCACAGCTCCCAAATATAAAAGCGTCTCAATCGTTGCACGTGCATTGAGATAACGCCTTCGCTCCTCCGTATCAAATAAAGTGAGCAAAATTTGGCCTGTTTTGAGCCCATGTTGAGCAAGCGCATCACCATAGGTTTTTGCTAACTCAATTTGCCCCAAAGCAGCACATGCCTGGCTTTCTTCCAATTTCAAAGCCCCCTTAGGAAGCTGTAGCAATGTCCTTCCTAAAGCAATAGCACCTGAAGACACCAATAATATCTCTACGCCTCCTTTGTGTAATTCAACAACATCATTGATCAAGCTTTTAAGCCATTCAACCCGTAAACCTGCCTGAGGATCAACCAAAAGGGCAGATCCAATCTTGACCACAATACGTTTATAGTGTGTAAGTTTTTGCGATCCAACAGCCATCTCAATCAACCTTGCTATCCCCACTGATCTCCTCTTTGCGTGACATTTCAATAATATGTGCACCAGCACGCAGCACATTTTCTAAACCTTCGCGGCTAACCGCAGAAAACATCATAACTGGTTGATCCGCTGCTCTTTGCAAAGCTTCCCGTTTAGCTTCACGCTCTTCAATTGTCAGAGTATCTATCTGGCTTAAAGCTACAATTTCAGTTTTATCACTTAGATTATTTCCATATGCCTCAAGTTCATGACGCACAATTTGATATGCTTTTGCAACATCTTCTTCTTGAGCAGAAATCAAATGAAGGAGGACACGACAACGTTCCACATGTCCTAAAAAACGATCTCCAATTCCCACACCTTCATGCGCTCCTTCAATTAATCCTGGAATATCAGCCAAAACAAATTCACGACCATCAATACGTACAACACCAAGATGAGGATGTAGAGTGGTAAAAGGATAATCTGCAACTTTTGGTTTTGCAGCCGTTACAGAAGCTAAAAAAGTTGATTTTCCAGCATTTGGTAAACCAACAAGCCCCGCATCAGCAATTAACTTCAAACGAAGCCATATTGCACGCTCTTCTCCAGACAAACCTGGATTTGCACGACGCGGTGCCCGATTTGTCGATGTTGTAAAGTGAAGATTGCCAAAACCGCCATTCCCTCCTTTTGCAAGGCGATAGCGCTGTCCCACTTCCGTTAAATCACATATTAACGTTGTATTATCTTCTTCAAAAATTTGCGTCCCAACCGGAACTTTAAGGATGACATCATCACCCTTCTCACCCGTCATATTACGCCCCTTGCCATGTCCCCCTGTTTTTGCTTTAAAATGCTGCTGGTACCGATAATCAATCAGCGTGTTAAGTCCATCAACAACAAGAGCCCAGACATCACCACCCCGTCCTCCATTCCCTCCATCAGGCCCCCCAAATTCTATGAATTTTTCACGGCGAAATGATACTGCTCCAGAACCTCCATTACCAGAACGAATATAAACTTTAGCTTGATCAAGAAATTTCATTGGAAACACTCACTGAGGAATCAATCTCTCTACCTCTATAGGCAATACATTAATTTTACCAGTTTTTCATCATTGATAACAGAAAAACTGTCACTATCGCTGATAACTCTTTGAGAAAAAAATCATCGCATTTAAATAGGTTAAGTAAAATTAAGTCTTCTTAAAAGAAGGTGCTATTCTTGTACTTTTGTTTTTCCCTTAAATTCAAGTGCTAGAAGATAAAGCTCTACTGATTCTGATCGGCTTGCGGGTGGTTTAACATGGTAGACTTTTTTAAAATGCTGTTTTAATCTTGCAAGAAGAGTGTTTTCTGCTCCCCCTTGAAAAGCCTTTGCTAAAAAATATCCCCCAGGCTTGAGAACCGAAAGAGCAAAATCAGCCGCAACTTCACATAAATAAATCGTTCTTAAATGATCCGTCTGACGATGACCTGTTGTTGGCGCTGCCATATCAGAAAGAACCACATCCGGTTTTGTCCCTAAAGTTTCAATTAATTTCTGCGGTGCATCTGTATGCAAAAAATCCATTTCCAACATGGCAACTCTAGGCAATGGATCAACATGTAAATAATCAATACCAACAACGCTAGGATCCTCATCACTTGACCCTACTATACGCTCAACCACCTGACACCAGCCTCCAGGTGCTGCTCCTAGATCAATAACCTTTTGGCCTTTTTTCAAAAACCTATAGCGCTCATTAATTTCAATGAGTTTATAAGCCGCACGCGAACGATAACCATCTACTTTTGATTGATGGACATAAGGATCATTCAGATGCCTCTCTAACCATCGTCGTGATGAAGCTTTAATGGTTCCTGCTTTCTTTTTTACGCGCTGATATAATTCATGTGACCCTGAACCTCCATAGCCACCTCTTGGTGTTTTTGTTGTTTTTTTCATCGTTATTCATTGTCTCCATATTTAATTCTCTAACGCTTGAAATCTCTGCTCTTTCTATGACGACACCATACTCCATCGCGTAACATCAGCTCTATCAAAATTCCTTCCCTTAATCCACGATCAGCAACTCTTAAACGCTGACTTGGCCAAACTTCCCGAATAACATCTAAAATTGCACAACCAGCTAAAACTAAATCTGCTCTCTCGCGTCCAATAAAAGGACTTATGACACGTTTTTCTATATCCCATGATAATAGGCGTTGTGTCATAAGTGTAATGTCTGCATCATTCATCCAAATGCCATCCACTTTTTTCCTATCATAACGCTCTAAATTAAGATACATTCCTGCTAAAGTCGTAACCGTACCGGAGGTTCCCAAAAGATGAAACTTCGAACCTTGTGCTAACTCTCCTAATTTATGACGATCTGAAAAATTATTTAATAACCCTCGCACATAGCTTTTCATTTTTTCAAAATCGTCTAAGCTAATATCATTCCCTCCAAAACGTTCAGCAAGCGTAACAACACCAACAGGAAGAGAAGTCCAAGCGATAATTTGTCGAGCTAAACGAAAAGAACGCTTTTGAGAAACATCCAGTAGCACAATTTCTGATGATCCTCCTCCAATATCAAAAAGCACAATTGCGTCAGTATTTGGTTCAACAAGTGTACTACACCCTGTAACAGCAAAACGCGCTTCTGTTTGCCGATCAACAATTTCCAATTCAAGACCTGTCTCCTCCAAAACACGCTGAATAAAATGTCTACCATTTTCTGCAGAACGACAAGCTTCCGTTGCAATCAAGCGATAACGCTTAATATGCCTTTGTTTTAGCTTTAAATGACAAATCTTTAATGCTTCAATCGCACGATCCATAGCTTGTGTATTAAGAAAACCGTTATTTATTAAACCTTCTCCCAATCGTACAATACGAGAAAAAGCATCAACAACACGAAAATATCCAGGTTTACTGGGAGATGCGATAAGAAGACGACAATTATTTGTTCCGAGATCAAGTGCCGCATAAAGAGGTGGAGATTTTACTGGATGGAACCGTCGAAGAAAAGGTGCTTTGAGTTTTTTTGTTTTTTGAGCACCTATCATTATCTGATTATGAAACTCAAAAGCTGCCTCAGATTGAACAAAAACCTGTTTCTGTTCATAATGTTTTTTTCTCTGTTGTCTCTTTATATCAACAAGGACAGAGTATGCCTCTGTTCGTGACAATGCAGAAAGATTATTTGTATTACTACCGCACTGATCATACAACTGATCTGCTTTGGTATCGTATATTTCTCCTTGCTTTAACTCTTTTGAACCATAATTTAACGGGGTCATGTCCCTTATCCCTTGAGCGTCCCCCAATAAATAAACGCGAAAACTCTTCTGCTCATTCCTAAATAAAGCAATAATGCAGCATCAAATGATATATACAAGAAATCATTCTTTCTTTTTCTATCATTAAAATTTTCTACACTAACATCATTCAGTTTTTTGTATAATCTTTCGGTTGTTTCCGTGAAATCATGCATCTCTTTATGAACTTAAAACTATAAATTAATCGTTTACGTTCACATCAATTTTTATAAATTATGCTCTTTTCTTGATACCATTCACACGGAGCACACCTCTATTGTAACAAACCTACACTATCATACTATTTGCTGACTCTTAAGGTTACAACAACCTATACATTAGTACGGTTTATAAGAAAAAAATTTTTTTTGTTATCCACACACAAACCTCGTTTGTTATATGCAATGAAATGGCTTTGATTATGCTGGAATAAAAGTTCCGTAGTACTACAAAATGCAATTACAATAGCTGTTATTTCGTGAATACCAATAAAAACTATCGTTCAAAAAAAACTCTAGAATTATAAATTTATCTGAAAAATATTAATGCTTAATCAGACCGCTTTAAAAATCCATTTTAAGCTTAAAAAAAGAATTTAGTCTACTCATTATTGTAAGGAATAAATCGAGTATTTCTAATCTTTTTTACTTTTAATAACTAACGAAATCATTCTTTAAGCATTACGGGAAACACTAACTTTATTTTCTATTACATATAAATAACTTACTGTGACTTTATATTCATAAAACTCTCACTCTTTCCAATAAATCACCTCGATATCATATTATATAAAACTTCTTACTTATTTGACCTTATAATTTACACTCAGAAATATAATACAACAATTTATGGAAAAATGACTCTTGTTAAAAATACTCGATGAATTCTAAGGACGGAAAGAATTAAGTGCTGCATTTAACCCTTTAAATGGTACAGTAAAAGAAAATACCTTACCTTCTTTAGTTTTATAGGAAATACGTACCTTATTGTTCTGCTCTATTTGTTTAGTCAAAACCGGCCCTACAGGTGATTGTGCCAAACAAACCGTTTCATTACATTGCGTATAATTAATAAGAACAGGTTTTTTAACACCTTTTACAAACATTTGAATCGGAACATTTATATCAGAATTTGGCAATGTTCGAAAAAGCATCACTGCTTGACCACTTGTCGTAGAAACAAGAGACCAACTAAAAATGGTATTTCCTTCTTGATCATGAACCGTCTGTGTCACATTACATATACCTTGCTTATGTTTAAGCTTTTGTTTTTCGTCACAAATCAAAGTCCAATCATAAAACTGCATAATAATTCGACGTGTTTCGCCAGGTTCTCCCTTAGGTATCGATAAGTGCGGTGGATGCACTGTATAAATATTATTGTTCTCGTTGGCAAAGCTTTCGCTCTTGCCTATTAAGGCAAGAGCAAACAGCAGAACCTTTACTAACATACTTCTCGTTTTTACAATAACAGCCATTTTTTCTATTATCATCTCAACCTCAGAGTAATTCCAGCACCTACACCCCAATGTCCCCCAGCACTCGTTGCAGATACGTTAGAGCGAAATCTTCCATTTTCAGACATAT
>NZ_JBHIPA010000005.1:0-124697 GCF_042195845.1 Bartonella sp. AP4SXKL | reverse complement strand
CTTCTTTTGCTTGCTCCGCAACACTCTTCGCTTCTTCTGCTGTCGACTTCGCAGTCTCGGCTACTTCCTTGGCTTCTACAACCAAAGGTTCTACCTTATCTGCCTTAACCTGCACCGCTTCACAAATGATCAGATCAAATTCTGATAAACCGTATTTCTCTTGCGCATCCGCAATCACTTGGATTAATTGGTAAGTAGCAAACACCACGGTCATTGCATTCGCTAAGACTTTATTTGTTTTTTTCAAAGCTTTTGAACATCAGTTGGTAGCTGATAGAGCCAAGATCTGAGACATCGAGTTCGACAACAGCATCTTTGTTTTACGACGCTTGCCAACTTATGTATCAGAATACACCACAAAGGAATGAAACAGTACTTCTGTATAGCGTGTCCATTCTCTTATCGTTTATGACATCAAAGCCAGAAAAGGCACGAGAAACAAAACACGCTCTCCAGTTCCGGCTATTTGTTGTGCTATCTTAAAGCTGGTAAAAATCTTCTCCGTTCCAAATGCCATAATAAGTTTGCCACGGTCTGCTTCTTTTTAATCATCACAGACTTTCTCATACTTTTGGATTTGTTGAAAAGTTATCCCTAATTGGTGCCCTAATTGCTTTTACGACATTCCCAGCATTTTTCTTTGAAAGCGATTTTTTGCCTATAGAAATGTCGTTAAAATGTGGCTTTTTGCTTTTCACTTTCAAGTCCCCCGCCGGTTGCGAGCACCCTCGCATTAGTATTCCGAGAGCCTGAAAGTATTGAATACGAACCAGATTTTTACTTTTAGTGCTCATAGCACCTAGATATAGAAAAATATCCCATAATTCCGAGACACCCACAGAGTGGGCTCATTTATGATCGAACTTTAGGGCTTTCAGACCCTACTAATCGCTGCGTAGACGAGCAAAATTACTCTTTAAGTAATAAAGTAATTTCAGGAGATTAGCAATCAAAATGAAAATAATCTCAAAGACTATAAGATTGAGCACTCTTCAAAAGAGGATAATGCGAAGGGCTGTCATCGTGGTTAGTCATTAACCCACATAATGCTTCTTTTCCAGAAAACGCAAAACGCGATATAAGAAAAAATGTTGTTTGCAAAGTTTTCTCTTGCCTATACAAAGAGAAAATGAAAAATTTGGAGGGCTCCCATGATAAATGACATCTACTGTGTTGGATACAATTATGTTGAACATGTTCATGAACTAGGTAATGTTGTTGAAGATGAACCTGTTATCTTTAGCAAGCCAAAAAGTTCACTCGTTTTAGGCAATGAAATTTATCTCCCTAATTTTTCCAAAGAAATACATTTTGAAACCGAAATTGTACTCAAAATCTCAAAGGACGCTTTCATGATCATGGAGGAAGAAGCAGAAGAATGCTATGATGCCGTAGCAATAGGTCTTGATCTCACAGCGCGGGATTTGCAAACAAAACTGAAAGAAAAAAAGCTTCCTTGGCTTTTATCGAAAGGATTTAAAGGCGCCGCATACGTCTCTGACTTCATAAACAAGGAAAAAATAAACAACCCAATAACCTTTGCAATGAAGTTAAATGGCGAAACAAGACAAGTTGGCAATACGAAAAATATGATCTTTAACTTTGAGAAGGTAATCTCATTTTTAAGTCACTACATTCAGCTAAGACGTGGTGATCTCATATACACAGGCACTCCACAGGGTGTCGGAAAACTTTCTCAGTTTGACAGAATAGAATTGTATCTCGAAAATCAATTAATTTCAGAGCTAAAAGTAAAATGAATCATCAAATACTGACCTTTTTCATTGTTTCATTTTTTTTAGTCATCTCACCGGGGCCGAATATGGCCCTTATCATCGATAATGCAACGAGATTGGGAAGAAAGAACGCATTTGTAAACGTTTTAGGATTGTGTACAGCAACATATGTGCATGGGGCATTTTCCACACCTAGGTGTATCAGCGCTCATTCTCAACAACAAAACGCTGTTTTTTTTAGTAAAACTCATGGGTGGCAGCTATTTATTATACATGGGCTTTAAATCAATTAAATCTGGAATACACAGCTTAAATTCAAAAGAAAGAAGTTCAACGAATGAAAAGCATGCTACGAGTTAAACAAAGCTTTTAACCAGCTATATGGACGGTTTTCTGACACAAATACTAAACCCCAAAGTATCTATATTTTACATAGCAGCTTTTCCAAAATTCTTAGCTTCTGGAGGTAGCATTAAAAAAGGTTTTGAACTTGTCACAATACATTCTTTCAACATCTTTGCATGGTTTACTTTAATGACCATTTTTATATCATTTGCCAGTACCGCCTTAAAAAAGCAGCGGGTAAAAGGCTCGATTAACATTGCGACAGGAACAGTTTTATCTTTGATAACAAATTGTAAAGTTAATAGAGCAATCTTTTCCTGATTCTGTCTCTCACTATGAATAGCTCAATCTCTAACAGAGCTTATACAATCCCCAGTTCTTTTTTCTTTGTATAACTGAATTACGTTGCATTTCTTTATCATACTCTCAAGGACGTTTGTGTAAACTTTGTGTAAACAATGTGAGTTTCTCGCAACATTTTATAAAATGTTACCAATATCTAAACAAAATCCTTATTCATCACTTTTAAAAAAATAAGCTATGATATTCCTCTTTTCGTTTATGAAACAAAAGTAACTTTTTGATTTATGATAGCACCATACAAACAAAAAAATGATTTAAAAATCATTTTAATTTTCCATTAAAAATTGTTTCTTAAACTAAGATGAGAACTCTCGAGTGCTACTTGAGCAAAAAGTAAACTCTCACCATTATGAATAATAATAAATAATGCACTGATTACAAATAATAAGTTTCAAAAAATTATAAAAACTCCTGACAACTTTCTGAAATAATTTTAAAAGCCCCACGTCTTTTAATGAACAATTAATTTGTTATTCATAACAATAAAAAGCTCCCCATTCAAATATCTGTTACGTTATTTAAGAGGAAAACATTCTCTTTTTTCAAAACCATATTCCTAAAACATATTCTTTTCTTTATCCACACAAAATCCTAAAAAACGTTTTTTTCCTTTACACCTCATTTATATCATGCTTCGATACAAAATAATGCTTTTTTAGTGTAATTTAATCTCAAAATAATTAAAGGGAACCCCCAAAAAATGAGCTACAAACAAAATTTAAAAGATAATTCTCAGAATAAGTTACAGCGTGGACTACACAACCGACATGTACAACTTATAGCCATTGGTGGTGCTATTGGAACAGGTCTCTTCATGGGGGCAGGAAAAACAATTAGTGTAGCAGGTCCTTCCATCATACTCGTTTATGCTATTATCGGTTTTGCTCTATACTTTGTCATGCGTGCTATGGGAGAATTGTTGCTTTCTAATTCACAATACCGATCTCTTATTGATTTTTCAACCGATATGCTAGGACCGGGAATCGCTTTCTTTGTTGGCTGGAGCTATTGGTTGAGCTGGGTTGTAACTGGAGCTGCTGACATTATTGCCATCATCACTTATATGAACTTTTGGTGGCCAACACTCAATCCATGGTTTACCGTTTTTACCTGCATTAGTGTCTTTTTAATCTTTAACCTCTTTGCCGTGAAACTATTCGGTGAACTTGAATTCTGGTTTGGTCTTATCAAAGTCGTCGCAATTTTAGCATTAATTGTTGTGGGATTTTATATGATCGTTACGGGCTTTACCTCTCCCAATGGTACGGTTGCTTCTCTCAATCACGTATGGAACGATGGCAATATCTTTCCGCGAGGAATGACAGGTTTTTTTGCTGGATTTCAAATTGCCATTTTTTCTTTTGTTGGTATAGAAATTGCTGGAACAACCGCTGCTGAAGTAAAAGAACCTAAAAAAGTTCTCCCCAAAGCAATTAATGCAATACCGATCCGTATTGTACTCTTTTACATTTTTTCTCTCGCTGTAATTATGTCTGTCACACCTTGGGATCAAATTGTTCCAGATAAAAGCCCCTTTGTCTCGATGTTTTGGCTTGCAGGCATTCCGATAGCTGCTGGCTTGGTAAACTTTGTCGTTATTACCTCAGCTGCCTCTTCAGCAAATAGTGGTATTTTTTCTACCAGCCGTATGATATATGGACTTGCAACACAAAAAGGTGCCCCTCCAATTTTAGGTAAACTTTCCAGATACCATGTTCCAGCCAATGCTCTATTCTTTTCCTGTTTATGTATTTTAATAGGGTATACAATTGCCTCACTCTCTCCAAGCCTCATAAGTGCTTTTACAATTGTGACAAGCATTTCAGCTATTGCATTTTTATTCGTATGGTCTGTAATTTTGATTAGCTATATTGTGTATCGTCGCAATCGCCCTCATCTACACGCTGAATCCATTTATAAAATGCCAGGAGGTGTTATCATGTGTGGGATAATTTTAGTTTTCTTTGTTTTCATGCTCTATTTGTTGACATTAGAAGCTGATACTCTACTAGCCTTAAAATATAGTATATTCTGGTTTGTTTTCTTAGGTATAATGTATTTTATGTTTGTAAAGAAAAAAATAACTCAAGGTAACAAATAAAGTCTATACATAAAAACATCTCAAAAAAGGGTAATTTTAGTTACCCTTTTTCTACTTAACCTCCTCCCCAAACATCAAAAAACGACGATTCCTACCGGCACCGGTTTGTAAACAATCCGGCTTATTAAGGGGGAATGCTGCTGATCATTTATATGGTTCACCTACATAAGGCTCTATGGGCTAGCCCTGCCCTGAACACTCACCACCCATTCTAAAAATACTTAATGCGTAAAATGTTATATGCTTTATATCACTACTCTACACAACAGTATTTTACTGCACAATAGGATAAGAAACGAGCTATTCTGTAAAAAATTCTCTATAAACTTCACTGACATTGTTTACTAATAAAACATGAGATTTATCTAAAACTTTCCCCCCCAAAAAATTTATATTCAATTTTTTATCAAAATTAAAAATATAGCTCTAAACAGAATATATCTTAATAGCTATCTGCAATAAAAAAAGATTCTATGAAAATATTTTTCTATTTGTAATAAATTTTAAATATTAATACTTAAATGTAAATTTTAAATATATTTTTTAATGTTTTAAATAATAGTTTAACAATTTAAACTTATTTTATTTATATACAAAGTTTTATATTTAATAAATTTACAATTTTATTTATATTTTTATACAGATAACAATATCTATAAATAAATAATTTTAAATATAAAGATATTTATATAAAAATTACTATAAACAAATATACATAAATATAAATTATTATTTATATACATATAATAATAATATATAATATAAATTATATTATATATTATATATATTACTTATGTATAAAACATAAAAAATCAAAAAAATATAATACAATTTATCTTTTTTTTCTTATATATAAAATAATTATTCCATTAATTAATAATGTTTTTGCTTTATTCACATATAGTCATAGAAAAAAATTCCTTTACTCCTTAACCATAGCGTGTTCCGATAGAAGGAATTACCTTTTTTAGGGTAATTTTTATTTAAAAATAACTAAGGAGAACTCCCCAAAAATGAACAAACAAAATTTAGAAAAAAAACCTAAGAAGAAATTGCAACGTGGACTACATAACCGACACATACAACTTATAGCCCTTGGTGGAGCGATTGGAACAGGTCTCTTCATGGGATCAGGAAAAACAATCAGTGTAGCAGGCCCCTCAATTCTACTCGTTTATGCAATTATTGGTTGTGCTCTATACTTTGTCATGCGTGCTATGGGAGAGTTATTGCTTTCTAATACACAATACCGATCTTTTATTGACTTCTCAACCGATCTTCTAGGGCCATGTGCCGGATTCTTTATCGGCTGGACATATTGGTTGTGTTGGATTGTCACTGGAACTGCTGAAATTATTGCTATTGTCACTTATACACACTTTTGGTGGCCTGAGCTCAATCCGTGGATTCCTGTTATAATTGGTCTTATGTCCTTTTTAATTCTTAACCTCGTCGCCGTAAAACTATTTGGCGAACTTGAGTTTTGGTTTGGTTTTATCAAAATCGTAGCAATTCTAGTCCTAATCGTTGTAGGATTTTATATGATCTTTACCGGTTTTGTCTCTCCAAACGGTACGGTTGCTTCTCTTAGCCATATATGGAACGGTGGGAATATTTTTCCGCGAGGAATTACAGGCTTTTTTGCTGGATTTCAAATTGTTATTTTTGCTTTTGTTGGCATTGAACTCGCTGGAACAGCTGCTGCTGAAGTAAAAGAGCCTCAAAAAGCTTTACCACAGGCTGTTAATTCAATACCAATCCGCATTGTATTCTTTTATATATTCTCTCTTCTTGTGATTATGTCTGTGACGCCGTGGGATCAAATCAGTCCAGAAAAAAGCCCATTTGTAACAATGTATGCACTTATTGGTATTCCAACTGCTGCAGGTTTGATGAACTTTGTTGTCCTCACAGCTGCCGCATCTTCAGCAAATAGTGGAATTTTTTCTACCAGCCGTATGATATATGGGCTAGCAACACAAAAAGGTGCTCCTAAATTTTTAGGAAAACTTTCTCGTAACCACGTTCCAGCCAACGCATTATTCTTTTCATGTTTATGCATCTTATTTGGTTATGCCGTTGTATCGTTATCTCAAACACTCATAGCTGCTTTTACAATTGTTACGACAATTGCCGCAACTTTGTTTATATTTGTATGGTCTATCATTTTGATCAGCTATATCGTCTATCGCCGCAATCGTCCTCTCCAGCATACTGTCTCTCCTTATAAAATGCCAGGAGGTGTTGTTATGTGTTGGGCGCTTCTTGTTTTCTTTGCATTCATTATCTATTTATTATCATTAGAAGCTGATACTGCCATAGCTTTAAAATACACTCCAGCGTGGTTCATATTTTTAGGAATTGTATACTTTCTTTTTGGGAAAAAGAATTATGCAAAAAATTAAAAAATAAAGCTTATGTTTCCAAAAACATATAAAAAAGGGTAACTAAAGTTACCCTTTTTTTGATATTTATCTATAAAATTATAAAAGCTATTGACAAAATATCTCTGTAGAAGCTTCAATTACGCTCTTTATCAACCAAAGCATTCGATTTTATCCAAGGCATCATAGAACGAAGTTTTTTACCAACTTCTTCAATAGGATGATTATCATTTAAACGCCGCATACTTTTAAAATGAGCAGCACCAGCTTTATATTCTTGAATCCAATTCGATGTAAATTTACCCGTTTGAATATCTTTCAATATACGTTTCATTTCTGCTCTAGTTTTATCCGTAATCACACGTGGACCAGACATATATTCACCCCATTCAGCTGTATTAGAAATCGAATAATTCATATTTGCAATGCCCCCTTCATACATGAGATCAACAATCAGTTTCACTTCATGTAAACACTCAAAATAAGCCATTTCTGGTGCATAACCTGCTTCCGTTAGCGTTTCATAACCGGCTCGAATCAATTCAACAAGACCACCACAAAGAACCGCTTGTTCACCAAAAAGATCAGTTTCGCACTCTTCTTTAAATGTTGTTTCAATCACCCCAGCACGTCCACCACCAAGTCCACATGCATAAGATAATGCTACATTATGTGCATGCCCTGAAGCATCTTGCGCCACCGCTATTAAGCAAGGAACACCACAACCCCGTTGGTATTCATGACGAACTGTATGCCCTGGACCTTTAGGAGCAATCATCACAATATCAACGTTTTTTTTAGGTTCAATCAAGCCAAAATGAATGCTCAAACCATGGGCAAAAGCAATTGCTGCCCCATCACGTAAATGGTCATGAATATGCTCTTTATAAATATCAGCTTGCAATTCATCTGGTGTTGCCATCATAATGAGATCTGCCCATTTTGCTGCTTCAGCAACACTCACCACTTCAAAACCATCGGCTGTAGCCTTTTTAACTGTTTCCGACCCTGAACGCAAAGCTATTTGTACATTTTTAACACCGGAATCTTTCAAATTTAAAGCATGCGCACGCCCTTGAGAACCATAACCAACAATGGCTACTTTTTTCCCTTTAATGAGATTAACATCCGCATCACGATCATAATAAACACGCATAAAAACACTTCCTTCTTTCTCTATTTAAACTGGATTTCAGATTACTTATTTATTCAATAAGAAACATTATCTTCAGTGCATCACACACTATAAAGACAAAAAACGCTGCTTATAAGAACAGAGCAATTGAATAAGCTTTTAAAGTTTACATATTGTATAGAAAAAACTGTGGTCCCCAAACATTCCAAAAACATATACGGATCCCCAAATACACTTCAACTGCTTCTCTAAAAGAACGATATATTACATAAAACAAGATTTCTAAAGAAAATATACCTGCTAATACTCTACTCTTCTATTGCGTATATTGCGCAACAAAACATTATATCCTAAAAATTAAAATACAACATACAATTCTTAACATGAACCAAATCAATACGGATAGCAAGAAAAATTACAAAATAACAAGTATTGTTTTAATACAACCTTCAAAAGCATATACAACAAGATCTTTAGAATAATAGAGAGGATGCTTTTACTTTTTACATTCTTTTAATATCCACGCCTCTCACACGAAGAATCCCCCCCATACGGCTATTATGTTATCCATTTATGGCGCCTTATAAAAAAATTTTAATATGCTCAAGCCCTTTTCAAGAATTCCCTATAATAGTGTAAGTTTTATTGCACATCACTCTCTTTACTTCATAAAGCTACAAGTCGATATTATCATTCTATTTAACAGCTCCTATTGCATTAAGCTTATTCATAAGGAGATTTTACGTTATACTATTTACAGATAACCCAAAAATGAGCTCAAATATCAAGAAAATTTATGTATTGATCCATTAAAATCCTACGCACTCCTTTATAATGGAAATACTTTCAAAACCCTATTTCTTCTCCATTCAAAGAAATTATAATAAGAAGATTTTAAAACTTCCTCATAATGGATAGTACAAATAAAAACATCGCATACACTCAAAAACAAAAGATAGAAAGCAACCAATAAATAGAGGAACAATAGAATATTTATAATGCACGATAATAGTGCTATTTATCTCAAACATATATTATGTTCTAAGATAAATTGGCAAACCTCTATAAAAATTTCTTTTCCAATTTTTATAGAGAGAAAAAGATTACGATAATAACCGAATAAAACGCTGAACAGTCTCATGTATTCCATACTCTAATGCATCAGCAATGAGCCCATGGCCAATAGAAACTTCATCAAGCCAAGGAATATTTTTGACAAGAGCAGGAAGATTCATAAGTGTCAGATCATGCCCCGCGTTTATACCTAACTGCAATTCTTTTGCTCTTCTTGCTGCTAAAACAAGTTTATTGAGCTCTTGATCTTGTTTTGTTTTATCCTGAAATGCACCACCGTAAGGTCCCGTGTAAAATTCCACACGATCAGCGCCCATTGTTTTAGCAATATCCAGACCATCGACAGTAGGATTAGCAAAAAGGGATACACGAATCTTTCTGTTTTTTAAATTCTGAATAATAGGTGCTAAAAATTCTGCATCATGAGCAAAATTCCAACCATGATCAGACGTTGACTGATCTGGATCATCAGGAACAAGGGTAATCTGATCCGCATAGTTTTTAGCGATATCCAAAAATTGATCACTGGGATAACCTTCAATATTAAACTCAGCAGTAGGAAAAGTGTTCTTTATTAAACAGTATATATCTGGTAAATCCGCAAAACGAATATGCCTTTCATCAGGGCGCGGATGAACCGTCAAACCTGCTGCTCCAGCAGCAAGCGCTATATGCCCAATATTCGTTATACTTGGCCACGGAAGATTACGTCGATTACGCAAAACAGCAACAGCATTAAGATTAACCGAAAGTTTTACCGCCATGCCCATTTCCATTTTTTTATAGTGTGTAACAAGATAGAAAAAAGGCATTTTCCATCTGAAACTTAGATGATATACACATCTTTTTTCTATCGAACAATCGTTAAACGTTCTGCTGCGCGGGTAATTCCCGTATAAAGCCAGCGCGCATACATATCACGAAATGCAAAACTTTCATCAAACAAAACGACATTATTCCATTGAGAACCTTGCGCCTTATGAACCGTTAATGCATACCCATAATCAAAATCATCATATCGCTTTTTTAATTGCCATGAAATTTCTTGATCAGGGTTTTCAAACGCTGCTTTTAAAAGTTTAATCTTTGCTACCCCACGCTCACTTTCTTCTGGTTTCACAAGAAGATTAATACTTGGTTTAACGGTCTCCTTCTGTGAAGTCATCACCTTCCATAAAGAGCCATTCAACAAACCTTTAATCGGATCATTTCGCAAACACACCAGCTTATCTCCCGCTTGTGGATAATCTGCTGTAAATCCCTTTAACACACGTAAACGCTGATTATAAAGGTGGCGTGTACGATTAACCCCTACCAAGACCTGATCAGCATCCAAAACCAATTGTTGATTGACCTCTTTACGTGTCACAACGCGCGCTTCTCCATAGTCACCATAAGCAATATCGCGTCCTTCACGTACATCCATAGCAAGACGTATAATCGGATTATCTCGCGCTTGCCGATGAATTTCTGAAAGAAGAAAATCTGGTTCCCCATTAGAAAAAAAGCCTCCACCTGATATAGGAGGCAATTGACCTGGATCACCAAGAACAAGAATTGGCGTTCGAAAACTCATTAAATCACGGGCCAATTTTTCATCTACCATCGAGCACTCATCAACAATAATGAGTTTAGCTTGTGCAGCAGCACTTCTTCGATTTAACATAAATGTTGGAGCAATAGACTTTTTTCCTGTTATTTCATCGGAAACTTCCTCTTCTCCACGCGGACAATAAATCAGCGAATGAATCGTACAAGCATTGCTTGCACCTTTAGAACGCAAAACCTGCGCCGCCTTCCCTGTAAAAGCAGCAAATTGAACAGAACCATCAACTGTCTCTGCAAAATAGCGTGCAAGCGTCGTCTTACCCGTCCCCGCATAGCCAAAAAGGCGAAAAAGAGGAAAACGCCCTTCCTTCAACCACGCGGCAACAGCCTTCAATGCATTATCCTGTTCCGGCGAAAACTGCATAGCTTACCAACATAAGATTTGCATAAAAAGAGCAGTATTTTGAAAAAAAACGACTATCAAGAAAAACCTTTTTATTAAGAATTGCTGACACACGCCCATCTAACAACTTTCGTAGCACAATTATCAATTATTTACCCATTGTTTTTTCAAGATATTGTAACAATCTAAATTTTATCTATACATCGATCTTCTTGGTAACACCTTATGCGTATCAAATAAAATATCATTTTTTACAACAGTAACACCAACAATGGAAGATGCATATCTTAAATTTAAAATAACACCTATATACGCTTTTTCTAACCAAAATTTAGAATGAGAAAAAGAGCATTGCAATTGCAAAACCCTCACTAGAAAAAATGTCCTTAACAGGATAAAAATAATGTAATTTTTGAACGCTATTTTACACAATCAATCAGCTTTCTTACACATAAAAATAAAGTACATCCACTATTACGAAATAATAATTAAATATATCAAAAACCTTTTAGCAGAAATAAAAATAGCTCTCAACAAAACGACTTAATCCTATGATGATACACCTATAAAGTTCCTATCTCCCTCTCATCATGATTTTAATAAATTTACTCTTCATGCTACAAATAAGTGATATCTCAACGAATAAAGAGAGACATCACACTTATATGAAGCACGCTTTATCTCGCACAAATATGTAGCTTTTTCTGTTTCAACAATAAAATATGGTTCGTAAGTATGGCCTTCTTGGTAGTCTATTATAGAAAACTGGGACATGGCTTCAGTCCAGCGTAGCGCTTCAGGTTCGTCCTCTAGAATATGAGAAAAGCGCAATTCTCCATCTATTGAGTTAAACTTTTTCTTTTTGTCGCAATGTTTTAAAGTTTATAAAAACTAACTGATTAATGCTATTCTTATTGCTAGAAATAACAATAAATCAAGGGGTATAATTTGTTAATAGGCTTGGTGTTATGTCAAAATATCAGCGATGAGATTGCTTTTTGGTTGTTTTAGAAATGAAATAATGAGCTCAAATATTGATGAATGAAACGGAAGGTTTAAATTGAAAATATTAATTCCAGATGACTATCAAAAAGCCACTCTAACATTACAGTCTATTACAAAATTAATGAAATCGCATGAAGTGCTGGTTATAAATAATTTAGCTAAAGAATGTAATTTAGAAGATAAGCTCAAAGAGATAGATATTCTTATCTTAATTAGAGAGCGGACTATAGTTGATAGAAATCTTCTCCTGAAACTGCCAAATTTAAAATTAATCTGCCAAACAGGCCCTATAGGTTCACATATTGATATAGAAGCTTGTAGAGACTTAGGAATTGAAATATTAGACGGTGGTGGAGATCCAACTTCTGCTGCTGAATTTGCCTGGCTCTTAATTATGTCTGCGCGTAGAAAACTCTATAAATCTGTGTCTGATATGAAAAAAGGACGCTGGCAAACAACATTTGGCAACCAAATGAAAGGGGCTACTCTTGGAATATTCGGGTTTGGGCGTATTGGTAAAATGGTTGCTCAATATGCTCAAGCTTTTGGCATGTCCATTTTAGTTTATGGGAGCGAGCGTTCAACGCAAGAAGCAAAAAATTTAGGTTATCATTTTACGCATTCAAAAGATGAATTTTTTACACGTCCTGATATTATATCCGTACATTTACGTTTAAGCGATAAAACCAGAGAAATCATAAAATTAGATGATCTATTGAGCATGAAACCACATGCTATTTTTGTTAACACAGCGCGTTCAGCTTTGGTTGAAAAAGGGGCGATAGAAAAAATACTAAATTTGGAAAATTCAACTTACTTTGCACTGGATGTTTATGACAGCGAGCCAGTATATGGGAGCAAATTATTGCAATCAGATAGAGTTCTTTGCACGCCACATCTGGGCTATGTGACTGAAGAAAGCTTTGAGAATTATATTGAAAAAGCTTGCCAAAATATAGCATCTTTTATGAAGAGCGCTTAATGCCGGCTGAGCCAATGTTTGTAAAATTTATCTTATATCGCTAGCGTATCAAATTTGCACGACACATAATAGCTTATTTCCTTAAATTAAGCATATTCCTTAGTTTTCATATTAATACCAATAGTATGGACAGATTTTTATGTAATCAGCATAAAATACACAATTTATTATTGCAATCATTAAAAAAGGCTACTTCATTGGAATACACTTTAATTGGAGGGGGCGGAGTGAGCAATAATAAATTTATAGGAAAAAATTATTATAGATGGATTATATTGCTTGTTGCCACGATCGCTCAAGCATCAGCCTGCTTCTTTGTTCAAGGGATTGGTCCTTTAGCTGAATTTTTTAAGAAGGATTTCTCGCTTAGTGACTCTCAAATAGGTTTGCTGTCTTCAGCAGCGCAATTCCTACCTATTATTGGCTTACTTGTAGCTGACGAATTACTAGACAAGTTTAACGAGCGCTATATTGTTGGAGTTGGCGCGGTCGGCGTTTCTGTCGTTCTTTTGTTGGGAGCAATCGCAGATAACTATATTTCCCTTTTGGTTTGTTTGCTAATTATAGGGGAATTTTATAGTTCTGCTCAACCCGGTGGCGCTAAATCTGTTTCTGCATGGTTTCCACAATCGCAGCGCGGATTTGCAATGGGAATAAGGCAGGCGGGGTTAACATTAGGTTGTGGGGGCATTAGCTGGAATAGTTCTTCCTGCTAGTGTGCTTGTCTATGGCATACAAGGTGCGTTTTGGTCGGTGCCATAGTTTCTTTTTTAGGGGGATGTATATTTATTATTTTTTATCACTCACCAGCAAAAGTTATCGCTATCGTTCCAAAAAGCAAGGCAAGAATTTCGTTCTATGCAAATGTAAGATCTCGTCTTGCAATGTTGGCTGCGCCTCATATGAAGAATATTATTTTTCCAAGCGTTTCACTTGTGATCGTTCAATATGTTTTAACCATTTTTATAACGATCTATTTTTATAGAATCTATCACCTGTCTTTAGATAAAAGTACTTATTTATTTTTTGTTTCACAGGCTTCTGGTGCCTTAGGAAGAATTATTTTAGCAGCGTAGCGTGATCATTGTAGAAAAGGACGGTTTTTTCCTGTCTTGTTTTGTATGATTGCAGTCGTTTTTTGATTTTTAATATTAATTTTGGGCATGAGTGGATCCATAATTTATTTAACTATTTTATCTGCTTGGTTAGTTTTTGGAGGAATGGGATAGTATGGCCCTTGGGTTGCTTATATTGTAGACTCTTCGCCAAAAGAAAGTGTTGGCTTTTCTCTGGATTTAGCAATGTCTATAAATCAAATCGCAATCATTACTGCTCCACCATTATTTGGATTAATCTAAGATTTTACAGACACTTATTTACTAACATGGCTGATTTTAATTTTAATTATTGTTTTTTCACTTTTCTTAATAAAAAAGTAGGGAAATATAATTGGGGAGGAAATTATAATGATAAATGAAAATACTTTTGAGTTGAGCAATATCGAAAGAGACAAACTTTGGGAGGCTTTAGACCATGTTATTTATGATCCATACGGTGGTATTGAATATTCGGTTGAGTTAAAAAAATAGCATTTTCGCTGCTACCACATAGAATATTGACAATTATTATGAACCAAAAGGTGTCTATTACCCCTAGACCATATTTAATCTTTGAAAACCTTCCTGTTGATAGACAAATTAATATGTCACCTAATCCTTACAATTTAGATGCGTCTTGTAAAAGTGGCTATATTAGCGAAAATTTAATTATGATGTTTTCTTTATTGATCGGAGAGCCTTATTCAATTAAGTTTGAAGGCGAACATATAGTAAATAACCTAGTTCCTTTAGAGGATAATAAAAAAGATTATACAGGATTAGGATCTGAAGTTGAGTTAGATTTTCATATGAAAATGCTGCACTAAAATTTATAACGGATTTAAATTTATCTCCTAAAGGGGATACTTTTATCTGGTGTTCGCAATGGTGTTGATGGTCCGTTAACGATGATGCACGTCTAGCTTTAAAACTTTTAAGTGAGGAGGATTTGAGGAGCTTCAGGGATAATTTATATATAATTAATGTTCCCTATAGATGGAGAAAAAATGGGGTAACTTCTACAAGTAAAGTGCCCCTCGTTCAAGGGGACGGTGAATTCCCAGATATCAGCGCTGTTTTTTATCCAGGCATGTTAGAGCCACAGTCAAAAAAAGCCAAGAAAGCTTCAGATCATTTTTATGAAGCTATTAAGGCTGTATCTTTTGGAATTGATGTACAACCAGGAAGATTATTATACATTGATAACAGAATGGCCTTACACTCTAGAGATAAATTTTTTGGATCATTTGATAGTTATGAAAATCCAATGCGGTGGATTCAAAGAGTGTTTATGTCTGCAGATTTATGGAATCATAGATATATAGAACAAATAAAAGAAAGAGTATTTAATTTTCAATGTTAATATCCTGATAATGATATGATGTTGAGTATTATTCTGGTTTATATATTGACGATACATCTCATATGTATAGGTTTCTCCCGCATAATCATACCTGATTATAAGCTATGGTGACCTATTGGTATTCTATGGCTGCATTTGATTTTTGTTATTTTTTCCCTTCCTTTCAAACCGCTAGGGGGATTTTCCTATCAAGCCCCTGAAAGAGCTATTTGGAGTAATTTCATAATGCAAAACCAAAACATAGTAACAAACTTTTCTATTGTTTTCATAGGCATAATGGCTTGCATGGTTGCACCCTTCAAGCAGTGTGGCTTTTTTTCTTGCACGATGAAATCATTCATATATGAGACAACATAATTAATTTATAACAGATAATTCAATGTATTATCTAAAAAATGCAACGAAATAGCTATTAATGTGAACATATGAATTAAAAAAACAAACATCGCGTACAAATAAATTCAAACATAATTGTGCACACGACTTATAACATTTTTTAGATGAACAAATAATAATACACCCCATGTCTTTAAACAAAGAATGAAAATCATAAAATGAGCTCTAAGGATAATAGGAACTCTCCACAAAGAAGTGACAGAGATGAAGACTCCAAAGACTTCATCATCACCATCCTTCACCATTTTGTTAACATATTCATTTTATACAAGAATCTTTCCCTCGGAAGAAATAGCATTTGCAATAGCTTCTTCGCTTGCCTCATCGGGTAATAACATCTCATTATGAGCACATCCCGATGGGATCATAGGAAAACAGTTTTCTAAATGATAAACACGACAATCAAAAAGAACAGGCTTATCACAGTCAATCATCTGCTGAATTTTATCATCAAGTTCATCGGGTTTTGAACAATGAATTCCCACGGCTCCATAAGCTTGTGCCAATTTCACAAAGTCAGGCATAGATTCCGTATAAGAATGAGAAAGACGATTACCATGCAGCAATTGCTGCCACTGGCGGACCATTCCCATATACTGATTATTTAAAATGAAAATTTTCACCGGTGTGTCATGCTGAATAGCTGTTGCAAGCTCTTGAATATTCATCTGAATGGAGGCATCACCAGAAATACACACAACAAGCGCATCAGGATGCGCTATTTGAACACCTATAGCAGCAGGTAAACCATACCCCATCGTTCCAAGACCACCAGAAGTCATCCAATGTTTTGGTTCATCAAAATGATAATACTGCGCTGCCCACATCTGATGCTGCCCGACATCCGTTGTAATATAAGCATTCGCATCTTTGGTAAAAGCATACAGCCGTTCAAGAGCATATTGCGGCATAATGACATCTTTTTTCTCCGCATATGCCAATGAATTACGAGCTTTCCAACGGTTAATTTGCGTCCACCATGTTTTACGACTTTCTTTATCGAACTTTGATTGATGCATATGCAAATGTTGCATTATATCTGCCAAAACATGCGCCACATCACCAATAATTGGAACTTCTGCTTTTACAATTTTATTGATAGAAGAAGGGTCAATATCAATATGAATAATACGCGCATGAGGTGCAAATGCATCAAGGCGCCCGGTGATACGATCATCAAATCGTGCTCCAACAGCTAACATGACATCACAATCATGCATGGCCATATTAGCCTCATAGGTTCCATGCATTCCAAGCATTCCAAGCCAATTTTTACCGGAAGCAGGATAAGCACCAAGTCCCATTAATGTTGAAGTAATCGGAAAATCCCCCAATTGAACCAAATTACGTAAAAGCTGTATAGCTTTCATCCCCGATGAAATAACACCACCACCAGAATAAATAATAGGGCGTTTTGCCTCAACTAAAAGAGAAACGGCAGATTCAATAGCCTTAGTATTCCCTTTCAACGATGGAAAAGAATGTAAAGACTCCTGAACTTGAGGTGCTCTATAAAATCCTGAAGCAAATTGAACATCCTTAGGAATATCAATCAAAACCGGCCCAGGACGACCTGATTGAGCAAGAAAAAAAGCTTCATGAATAATAGCCGCAAGATCATTGACATTTTTAACCAGCCAATTACGCTTCGTACAAGGCTTTGTAATTCCAACTGTATCAGCCTCTTGAAAAGCATTTGTTCCAATCACCGTTGTTGACACCTGCCCAGAAAAACAAATAAGAGGTATCGAATCCATAAGAGCATCTTGCAAAGGTGTAACAGCATTCGTTGCCCCTGGACCAGAAGTCACAAGCATAACCCCTACCTTCCCTGTGCTGCGTGCATAGCCTTCAGCTGCATGCCCTGCGGCTTGTTCATGGCGCACCAAAATATGCTGGAGTGTATCTTGGTGATAAAGAACATCAAAAATAGGCAAAACAGCCCCACCAGGATAACCAAAAATATGTTCAACGCCTTGATCTATAAGAGCTTGAACCACTATTTCAGCGCCCGACATTATTTTTCCATCTGCACTCTCTTGCTTTCTTGGATCATTTCTCATTTTTCCCACTCACCTACTTTATAGGACAATAAAAAAGCCCCTAACGGAGCCCATAAAAAAAGCCCCCAAAGGAGCCCATTACACAACACATACTGTATGATTACCCCCATTATTCCAACGTATAAAATATATAAAAAATTCCTTGTAGAGAGATTTCTAATTCCATTGATACCATTCGTCAATAAAAAATTATATTTTCTAAAAAATTTCTTTTTCACGAATTATCTTTTATCTTTCGATAAGTTTCTTTGCAAAGCTCTAACTCTTTTATCAAAAAGTAAGCATCCATTCTTCATCAAATTGATTACGAAACCATGTCATTTGTCTTTTTGCATATCTCCTCGTTTGTATTTTCACCGCTTCAAGAGCACTCTCAAAGCTTCTATATCCATCCAAATAAGCCATAAACTCAGGTATACCAATAGCCTTCATTGCTGGTAATGAAGGGGAAAGTTTAAGTTTTTTCATAGCCACCACTTCTTCTAAAGCTCCTCTTTCAATCATAGAATCCAAGCGTTTATGAATACGTTCATAAAGCAGAGGACGTGGTGGCATGAGAAGAATTTTTTCGGTCAAATTTGGCGCAATGAGAGGTGTTGTTTTTTGTTTCTGCCACCAACTGAGCGTCTTACCGGTTGCATCATAAACTTCCAAAGCACGTACAATACGCTGCCTATCATGCGAAGAAATTTTTTCAGCAACAACAGCATCAATCTGCAACAACTGGCGATAAAGACTTTCAGGTCCCTCTTTATCAAGCAGCAAACGCCACTTCTGCCGCACAACATCTGGAACATGAGGGACTTCCGAAATCCCCTCTAAAAGAGCACGAAAATAAAGTCCTGTTCCACCAACAAAAATAACTGATCTTAAAGAAAAAGTAGCCAATAGCTTCTCGACATCACACAACCATTGCCCTACTGAATAGTTCAAAGTAGGACTCACATGACCATAAAGATAATGGGGAACAATCGCGGTGTCAGCCTCCCTCGGCCGTGCCGTTAAAATATTTAAAACATCATAAACCTGCATTGAATCAGTATTAATAATGAGAGCATTTTTTTCTTGAGCCATTTGCAAGGCAAGTTCTGACTTCCCACTTGCCGTTGGCCCTGCTATTAATGTAACTGTTCTCTGTGTCATGAATAGCAATTTCTCCCAATCAATAACTTATTGCAACATGCAGACACCCCCAAAGCCTTCCTGTATTTTCTCTCCATTATCATAGAGTAAATACTTCAAACAAAAATACGAACACAAATTCCCCTTAAGACAAAGCCCCTTATGAAACTTATAAAAAAGAAAAAATGGACTTAATAACAACACCAAAGGAATTTCCAAGCATTTTTTGCTATCATAATTCAATAACAAACCACAGCTATAATAATTCTGTCCGTTAAGGCCATTAAAAATATACTCTCTGTCATCATTTATGAAAATAATACTAAGTTTAATCTATACAATCAAATAGCTTTATTTTTTCCTATAAAAATAGCATGCTACGCCGGTTTATAATAAGAGCCTCATAAAGTATCATATCAATACCATTTACTTGCGCATCACAAGCAGAGATAAAAATGGACTTAAGAAAGGTGTACCAATAGCTCTTATGCAGCATTTCAAAGTCTAGGCTGTTACAATATTGAGAACTGAAAAATACTATGATGACACCAATTTATACTTTGATATTCAGCATAAAGATATAATGATTTCCAATGGATTTTATATTGCACACCCCATACTCTCTATCGTGAAATGAGCTTGAGAAATATTGGACATCACATGGCTGACTTGCAAAATATCCCACACACTAAGGCTGATAAAAAACAAAAAATAATTTTTTAAGGATCAATCCATTAGGAGCGTTACGAACCGTAACTCTCCATCTGGACGCGCTACAATAAATAGAGCATTTTTGCGTCCAGCTTCACGTAATTTATGAATACGTTTTTTAGCCTCATCAATTGTTGTGATAGAACTCTGATTGATATCAACAATCACTTCACCAACGCGAATACGCTTTTTATCCGCTGCACTATTTTGTGCAACAGATGTCACCACTAGTCCTCGAAGTTTATCTGAAATTGAATAACGATGACGCAAATCCTCTGTCAGTTCAGATAACGTCATTCCCATAAATTGCATTGTCGCGTTTTTCGACAGATCTTGATTTTTTTTATCATCAACTTCTTCTGTATCTTCATTTGGATCTGTTTCAATCAAACGTCCAAGCTTAACTTTTACTGTTGCTTCTTGCCCATTGCGTAAAATAGTAACGTCCACCACTTTTCCTTCTGAACTTTCTGCAACTAAACGCGGCAAATCACGTGCATGCTTAATTTTGGAATTACCAAAGGAAAGAATAACATCTCCAGTTTGTAACTGGCTATTATCTACATTATTTTCTTCCGTCTGTTCTATTTTACCAGCCACCAATGCTCCCACAGCATTGTCCAATTTTAAACTTTTTGCAATATCCTCTGTTACCGGCTGAATACGAATAGCCAACCAACCACGCCTTATTTCTCCAAAATCACGCAATTGATTAATAACAGAAAGAGCCATATCCGATGGAATAGCAAATCCAATACCGATAGATCCTCCCGAAGGTGAAACAATTGCTGTATTAATGCCAATGACTTCACCATTTCTATCAAATAACGGCCCACCAGAATTTCCCCGATTAATTGCTGCATCTGTTTGAATAAAATTATCATAGGGACCAGCATTAAGATCACGGTTACGTGCAGAAATAATACCAACCGTCACACTTCCACCAAAACCATAAGGATTACCAATAGCCATAACCCAGTCACCAATACGTGCTTTTTCTGAGTCACCAAAACGCACAGCTTTTAATTTTTTACTTCCTGCATCGACTTGAAGCAACGCCAAATCAGTTTTGCTATCCTTTCCAAGAAGCTTTGCCTTTAGTTTTGTACCATCCGTAAAATTAACTTCAATATCATCAGCATCTACAATAACATGATAATTTGTAACAATAATCCCTTTTTGCGCATCAATCACAAAACCAGAGCCTAAAGAACGCACCTTTTGAAATTGACTATCTTTTTGACCATCCTTGGGTGTAAAAAAATCACTGAAATATTCCTCCAGCAATGAATCTTTTGGGATAACGGGTACCGAGGTGTTTGCATCCTGTTCTGTTCCTTCAACAGTCTGCGCCGTGGAAATATTCACAACTGTTTCCAAAAGCTCAGAAGCTAAATCAGGAATAGAAAGCAATGCCTTGCTTGTCTCGGCTCCCCAAGACAAACTCACTGATCCTGATAGAAACAAAGTCACACAAAAAACAACTCTTGTGATAAAAAACTTTAAAAACGTATTTTTACTCACGATACTTCTATCCATGACATGCCTTTAATCAAAGATGCAAAGAGCCCCACTAAATTTATCTACGTAAAACCAGCACGGCTCGATACTCTCTACCACTTTTACCATAAAAGAAAATGGTCACAGATCATTCTTTTCATGCAAAATCTCGTATCTGCAATCCATTATTTTATCTATTCTCTCCCGATTTTGGATCAGTTTTACTGAGGCCAGTATTCATTGTCGGTAAGAATGCTTTATTTGCCTGCGGCGGATTACGAAAATAGAAAAAGAAATCCTCATTTGGAGAAATTACCATCGGTGTTTTCTCTAAATTCTTGTATTGTTCCATCGCCAACCAAAAATCGTAAAAAGACGGATTAGCCTCCCTCGCATTCAATAAAAGACGAATACTTTCAGCTTGACCTTCACCACGGGTAATTTCAGCATCACGCTTTGCAGCTGCTACAATTTCTTCATATTCACGATTAGCTTCTGCCACAATACGATCTCGCTCCTGCTGACCACGAGCCCGGATATTTTCCGCAGCAGCTTCACGTTCAGCTGCCATTTGCCGATAGACATCTTCTGAAACAGCATCAGTCAAATCGGTTTTACGAATACGCACATCAACAATGGTAATACCCAACGAGCCTGCATCTACAGAAAATTGCTTCTGTACTTCAGCCATCATCGCGCCTCGTTCATCCGATAAGGCTGCTTTAAATTCTCGCTTACCATAAACAGCACGCAAAGCGTCAATAAACCGTGGTGCAAGGTTTTCACGTGCCGCAATTTGTGGACGCCCAGAAGCAATGCGCTGTAAAAACAACTTAGGATCTGTAATACGGTAAATAAAGAACGCATCCACCTCATAATACGCACCACCACGAACCTGTACAGATTGTGTAGGAACATCGTAACGCAATAACCGATTATCAACAATGATCATCTTATCGATAAAGGGCACCTTGAAATAGATTCCAGGATTAGATTCTACCTGAACAATTTGTCCAAAACGCTTAATTGCTACTTGTTGACGAGGATAGACGATAAATACGGACATCCACAAAATCATCAAAACAAACACTATAGCACTAAAAACAAACAAAAAGCGAGATTGCTGCATAATTAATCTCCTCCAGAAATACGAGAATCTAAGAGTAACGCAGGACGCGCTGCTGTTGCCTTTACTTTTTCCGATGACTTGCTACGCAACAATTCATTCAAAGGTAAATAAGGCACCGCTGGAGAATTTGCCTGATCAAGAACCAGCTTATTTGGTGAAGAAAGAATCCGCCCCATCGTCTCCATATAGAGACGGTAGCGAGCAGCTTCTGGTGAAATCGCAGCCTCTCGAGCTATCGCCTGAAAACGTTCAGCACGCCCTGTTGCCTCTTCAACCATTTGTGCCTTTTCACCTTTTGCGATTTCCCGTGTGCGTGAAGCTTCACCATTTGCTAAACCAATTTTCGTAAAACGCACACGATTCCCCTCTTCAATCATTCTTCCACGTTCCTGCTCCGCCTGCTGAACAGAATTAAACGCAGCAGCAACCTTTGTCGGAGGAGCAGCTTCACTGATAGAAACACGGCTTATTTCGACACCAAGTTGATATTTATCCACAGTCAACTGGATAATCTTTCTAACGTCATTAGCAACTTCTTCTTTCTTGTCACGTAAAACATCATCAACCGGCCGCGAACCAATGACCTCACGCATTGCACTCTCAGCAACTTGGCGGACAGTTCCCTCTTGATCATTCACATTGAATAAAAACTGACTAGGGTATGAAATCCGATAATAAACGGAAAAATTAACATTAACGATATTTTGATCACTCGAAAGCATTAAACCATCACTTTGTTGCGCCTGACCGGGCTTCCCACCAATCGCGATTGTTTTTTCCGTTAAAGGTACTTTCATATAGGTCTCAATTGGCCAAAAATGAAAATGCAACCCATCACCAATAATGCCTTCTTTAGGGATGCCAAAGCGCAACTCTACCGCTTGTTCATTTTGCTGAACAATATAAATTGACTGGTATAGCCAAAAAAACACAATAAGCAGAAGGAATAAAACAGAAAAACTGCTTCTCCCGAATTGTTTAAACTGATCCTGCCCTTTGCGCAAAATTTCATTAAGATTAGGACCATTTTCGCCACCAGAACCAAAGAGATTCTTAGCTGGTGTCTTTTTGTCACCACTGTTTTTATCGCCACTCCACGGGCCACCACCATTTTGATTTGTCCAGGGCATTATCACCTCTTTAACTGATTACCACTACTCGAACACCAACCATTTGCTTGATCTTATAGGGTGTCTCTTACCTCATTACAATACAACTGATAAACCCTTTCACTTCATATTACAAAAAATTATTTCCGCTCATAAACAACAAAACGTGTCGGATGACTATCTTTATCCCCTTTTGGAATATCTTGTGTTTGCACAATAGTCCACTTTTCTTTATCAAAAACAGGAAAAAAACTATCACCTTCTATAGAAGCTAAAACTTCTGTAAGGAATATTTTATCAGCCATATGCAACCCTTGTTGAAAAATTTCACCCCCACCAATAATAAAAATTTCCTCTACATCATTTTGAGAAGCAACATTTGTTGCAAGAGAACAAGCTTGCGATAAAGAGTGAGCAACATCAGCCCCTTCAGCACAAAAGGTACAATCACGCGTAATGACGATATTTGTACGCCCTGGTAAAGGTCTCCCAATAGAATCCCAAGTTTTTCTTCCCATAATAATGGGCTTACGCAACGTCAAAGCTTTAAAGCGTTGCAAATCCGTCGATAAATGCCACGGCATGGCACCTTCACGACCGATAACACCATTTTCTGCAACAGCAGCAATTAAACAAATGGAAATCGTCATATTGCTACCGGCGCTTTAATATGGGGTTGTGCTTCATAATTAAGCAACTCAAAATCCTCAAATTGAAAAGAAAAAAGATCTGTTACCGCTGGGTTTATGCGCATACATGGCAAAGCATTTGGTATACGAGACAATTGATATTTTGCCTGTTCAAAATGATTAGAATAAAGATGAGCATCTCCCAGAGTATGAATAAAATCGCCTACTTTAAGACCGCTTACTTGCGCAATCATCATCGTTAGCAATGCGTAGGATGCAATATTGAATGGAACACCTAAGAAAATATCCGCCGAACGCTGATAAAGTTGACAAGATAATTTCCCCTCCGCAATGTAAAATTGAAAAAGACAATGACACGGAGGCAACGCCATTTCCTCTATTAATGCAGGATTCCAAGCTGATACAATCAAGCGACGAGAATCTGGCGTCTCCTTAATCATCGTTAAAAGATTGTTAATTTGATCAATATGGCGTCCATCAGGAGCGGGCCAAGAACGCCACTGATAACCATAAACAGGACCAAGATTTCCCTTTTCATCAGCCCACTCGTCCCAAATTGACACACCATGCTCTTTCAACCAAGCGATATTTGTATCGCCTTTAAGAAACCACAAAAGTTCATAAATAATTGAACGTAAGTGTAGTTTCTTTGTTGTCAACAACGGAAATCCTGCTTGTAAATCAAAACGCATCTGATACCCAAAGATAGATCGCGTTCCAACACCCGTTCGATCTGTCCGATCAATACCCTGATTTAAAACATGAGATAAAAGAGCAAGATATGATTTCATGAGGGTATTATGTCCGATTCTTCTTATTATAGAAAATAAAAACTGTAAAATCCGTACAAACATAATTCAAATCTTTTTCCAAAAACATCTTACACAAGAAATTATCATGATCTAACTAAATTTTTGATGCAAAAGATAAAATACTATAGACAGCTTCTAAAAAAATGACATAAATGAACAAAGATGGATGAACATCAAATAAAGGGATCGACTATGGAAAAACAAGAAGCTTTAAAACCACATGATACAAGAAAACGTATCTGGGCTATCGTGTCCAGTGCATCAGGTAATCTAGTAGAATGGTATGACTTTTATGTTTATTCCTTTACATCTATTTATTTTGCATCACAATTCTTTCCCTCAGATGGCAATGACGTTACGCAACTTTTAAAAGCGGCGGGTGTTTTTGCTATTGGTTTTCTTATGCGCCCAATCGGCGGATGGCTTTTTGGCTTCATTGCCGATCGTTACGGACGCAAACGCTCAATGCTTATCTCTGTTTTTATGATGTGTGGTGGTTCGTTCTTAATCGCCCTACTTCCTACCTATGAAACCATTGGAATGGCAGCAGGAATTCTTTTACTTTTACTCAGAATGCTTCAGGGGCTTTCTGTCGGTGGTGAATATGGTACAACAGCAACTTATATGAGCGAAATCGCCCTCAAAAATCGCCGCGGATTTTTTAGCTCTTTCCAATATACCACACTGATTGGTGGTCAACTTCTAGCCAGTCTCGTTATATTCATTTTAGCGCTTTATCTCACCGAAGATCAGCTAAAAGCGTGGGGCTGGCGTATTCCATTTGCCATTGGTGGATGCGGCGCAATTGTTGCGATTTATCTACGCCGCACACTCCATGAGACAACGACCAAAGAAAGTCGTTCTAGTGCACAAGCTGGTAGTATTAGGGGACTTCTGAGCAACCACCGAAAAGCTTTCTTTCTGGTTATTGGCTTTACAGCTGGAGGATCGCTCACATTCTACACCTATACGACTTACATGCAGAAATATCTGATCACAACCACTGGCTTTGATAAACATACAGCCACAACAATCATGACAGCTGCACTCTTTGTTTTCATGTTACTCCAACCCCTCTTTGGTGCTCTTGCAGATAAAATTGGAACAAGAACTTCACTCCTTATTTGGAGTGTCTTATCTATTATCTTTACCATTCCTGGACTTAATATGATTGGTAGTACTGATAGTACATGGATTGCTTTATCAGTCATTACTGGAATGCTCTGCATTATGAGCTTTTATACATCTATCTCTGGCATTGTAAAATCAGAAATGTTTCCTGCTTCAGTACGAGCAATAGGAGTTGGGCTCTCTTATGCTATTGCCAACGCACTGTTTGGCGGTTCTGCTGAATATGTCGCACTTGGATTAAAAGATCTTGGATATGAATCTGTCTTCTATTTTTATATAACCGGCATGATGATTATTGCATTCATTGCTGTTCTCTTAATGCCAGATGCTCGCAAAAAAGGGTATTTACAAGGAGACGATATTCATTAACCTTTAATGTTAACAAACAAGGATTTTAACAAAAAAGCCCAGAGTACTGGGCTTTTTTTTATATTCTTTCCGATAGAAGTTTAAAGCTCACAATTTTTTATCCCTTCAAACACTCTAAAGAAGCAATGTTCCCTCCTGCACACGCCGCTTATAAAAATAAATGGCTTCATATTATTATGTAATAAATACTTCTTTAGCTGAATTTAATTCACTGAAGATAAAAAACGTTTGATTTATTTTAATATTCCCATGCCCACTCAAAATCGAAGAAAAGTGATTATCTTTCAAGATAATTTTATCAATAATAAAGATTACACTCATGATTTTGTTTAATACGTTCTTAATAGTACCCCCTCATGCAAAACAAATCCTTTCATGAAAAATAGAAAATACCATTATATTATGAATTCGCACACTTTTTTGAGAAACATTTCTCAATGCACCCAACTCCATTTCACAACGGCACCCGTGAATGACATAACGTAAAAGCCCCGTAAAGTATAAACATGGGCATCACTCTCTTTACACTTAATAAAAGTGCAAGCCGCTATCATTATACTATTGAGGAACTCTTAATATTGTACTCCCCCTTAACACTTAAGATCATTCCTAAAAATTATTTTAACTGATACACCAACCTCGCATGAAATAGTCAATAACATCATTTTACGAAACAACATCAAGCATATAAACTAAAGAGTATCATATCTTCATAAACACTCTGCATATGCAAATAATTCACAATCAAACAAAAAATAATATTTCCTTAAGGATAGTAAAAAGCGTATGATTTACGCAATGTAACAACACCATGAGCCCAAAACACCACTGATAGCTCTAGAAAAAATCTTTATGTTTCCCTAAAAAATTATCATGATACAATGGCGTTTTTATAATGCACATCGTAAATAGCTTTAAAAAGAAGAAAAGTTATAAATCTAAAAGGGGAATACTTCATGAATAATCAAACAACTTTAGATCCACATGATACAAGGAAACGTATTTTTGCTATCATATCCAGCGCATCAGGAAATCTGGTAGAATGGTACGACTTTTATGCTTACTCCTTTGCATCGGTTTATTTTGCATCACAATTTTTTCCTGAAGATGAAGATATTGTTACACAACTGTTAAAAACGGCAGGAATCTTTTTTATTGGCTTTCTTATGCGTCCAATTGGAGCATGGCTCTTTGGATACATTGCGGATCGTTATGGACGTAAACGCTCAATGCTTATTTCTGTTTTTATGATGTGTGGTGGCTCTTTTCTCATTGCCATACTTCCCACTTATAAAACCTTGGGAATAACAGCAGCATTTCTTCTCCTTTTAGTCCGTATGTTTCAAGGGCTTTCCGTTGGCGGTGAATATGGTACAGCAGCAACGTATATGAGTGAAGTTGCGCCCAAAAATCGTCGTGGTCTCTTTGCTTCTTTTCAATATGCAACAACGATCTCAGGTCAACTTCTGGCAAGTTTTATAATATTTATTTTAGCCATTTACCTTAACGAGGATCAGTTAAAAGCATGGGGATGGCGTATTCCCTTTGTCATTGGTGGCTTTGGAGCAATCGTTGCAATTTATCTGCGTAGCTTGCTTCATGAAACAACAACCCTCAAAAGCCGCTCTGAACAACACGCTGGTAGTCTTAAAGAACTTTTTCGTAATCATAAAAAAGCTTTCTTTTTGGTTGTTGGCTTTACAGCTGGTGGATCTCTCACATTTTATACATACACCACTTATATGCAAAAATATCTGATCACAACCACTGGTTTTGATAAACAAACCGCAACAACGATAATGACTGCCGCCCTCTTTGTTTTTGTGCTACTCCAACCCCTTTTTGGTTCCCTAGCCGATAAAATTGGAGCAAGAGCTTCACTCATTAGTTGGGGGGCATTATCCATTATCTGCACCATTCCTGTACTTAAAATGATCGGTAATGCCCATAATCCATGGACAGCACTCTTAATCATTATTGGAATACTCTGTGTTATGAGTTTTTATACGTCCATTGCTGGTATCATAAAAGCAGAATTGTTCCCTGCTTCAATCCGAGCAATTGGTGTTGGATTTGCTTTTGCCATTGGCAACGCACTCTTTGGCGGTTCTGCTGAATATGTAGCGCTTGGATTAAAAAATATGGGATACGAATCTGTTTTCTTTTTTTACATCGTTGGTATGATGGTCATTGCACTCATCTCTATTCTTCTTATGCCCGATATAGATAAAGGAGGATATCTCGATAAAGACGATAGACTTCATTAAACTTATTTTCTGGATAAAAAAAGCCCAAGAAATTGGGCTTTTTTTGATCTCCTCTCCACCCTAGTAAAGAACGAAAAGCCCGCCCCGCATTCATCTTACAAACAACTCAGTTTCTTTTAAATTGTCTATAGTTACTGCCCTCTTTAATGTAATTTACTTGATAAGATTCTATGGGCAGCCCTACCCTAAATATTTATCACGATATCTAAAAAACACCTCATACGGAAAACCTTATCTGAGGCTTACCTCACCCTCCTAAATGATGATGTGTTATGATACAATAAGATAATTAAGGACACAAAATCCCCTTTTACATTACTTAAGCTTTTTGAAATATTTTCAGTTTTGGGGCTTTCTGCTCATAAAGACCATCTCTTCTATAATCCTCCGGTATGATGCCAATATTGCATTCTTCTCATCAAGTTTAAAGGTATCTTGATCTACTTTTCAATGTTCTCTCCCTTTAAATGCAATGTGATAACTTTTTATTCTACAACACAAGTAAAAATCTTAAAACGAATGACAACATAACTCTAATAAATCATCTTAAAGAGTTTCCCTAAGAAATTATTATAATACCATTGAATTTTTCTGGAAATCATAAACAATTATGTTTAGAAAATATGAACTATAAATCCAAAAGGGGAACAATTCATGAAAAATGAAACAACTTCAGCATCACAGGATGCAAGAAAACGTGTTTTTGCTATTATAGCAAGCGCATCAGGAAATCTCGTAGAATGGTATGATTTTTACGTTTACTCATTTGCATCAATTTATTTTGCATCACAATTCTTTCCCTCCGATGGTGATACGATTACGCCACTGTTAAAAACCGCAGGTGTGTTTTTTATTGGCTTTCTTATGCGCCCTATTGGAGCTTGGTTTTTAGGGTTTGTCGCCGATCGTTATGGACGTAAACGCTCGATGCTTATATCCATTTTTATGATGTGTGGTGGCTCTTTTTTCATCGCCATACTTCCCACCTATGAAACCTTAGGAGTAACATCAGCAATCCTTTTACTTTTAGCTCGGATGATGCAAGGACTTTCAGCAGGTGGTGAATATGGTACAGCAGCCACTTATATGAGCGAAGTTGCTCTCAAAAAACATCGTGGGCTTTTTGCTTCTTTCCAATCTGCCACCCTTATTACAGGTCAACTTCTTGCCAGCTTCATTATATTTATTCTAGCATCTTATCTCTCTGAAGATCAGTTAAAAGCATGGGGATGGCGCATTCCTTTTGTGATTGGTGGTTTCGGGGCAGTGATTGCGATTTATCTGCGTCGTTCTCTCCACGAAACAACCACGAAAGAAAGCCGCTCTCACAAACACTCTGGCAGTCTTAAGGAACTTCTCACCAAGCATACAAAAGCCGTTGTCGTAATTGCATGCTTTGCATCAGGAGGATCACTCACATTTTACACCTTTACGACTTATATGCAAAAATATCTGATCACAACCACCGGCTTTGATAAACATACCGCAACAACGATTATGACAGCTGTACTATTTATTTTCATCCTATTCCAACCCATAGCTGGTATCATAGCCGATAAAATTGGAACAAAAACTTTACTTATCATTTGGAGTATACTCTCTGTCATCTTTACATTTCCTGGACTCTGGATAATCGGTAATACGCATAGTATATGGGTTGCCTTTTCCGTCATTATTGGCTTGCTCTTCATTATGAGCATGTATACATCCATCTCTGGTGTCGTCAAATCAGCAATGTTTCCCTCTTCAATACGCGCATTAGGCGTTAGCATCTCTCATGCCATTGGCAACGCCTTATTTGGTGGTTCTGCTGAATACGTTGCGCTTGGATTAAAAAAGTACGGTCATGAATCACTCTTTTATTTTTATATAACCGTCGTGATGATCATGGCATTCATTGCTCTTCTCTTTGTCCCGAGTATGCGTAAAGGAGGCTACCTCCAAGAGGATGAAAAACATTAACCCTTTTTATCAACGAAAAAGCCCAAGAAATTGGGCTTTTTTTATCATTATCACAAATTTAATATTGTTTAAATTTTATGAAGTGCATTAAGTTGCTTAGCAACTAGATAATAAAAAGTCAGTCGACTTTTTCTACGCTCTCCAGACATCATCTCAGCCACTTTTGAAACAGCCGTTTTAGCACTCTTCTCATCGGCTTCTAAAACATCTTGAACCCATTTTTCAACACGTTCTAACTCTTTTGGATCCGATGTAGCAACAAGCGCTGCATCCTGCTTTTTCATCACTAAAGCTAAACGACGGCTAAGTCGTTCTACTGCTGCTTCATCGGGATTTGAATCATATAGTTTAATATCTGCTAAATTATTTGTCATTTTGCATCATCTCCTCTCCAAAAATGAGCGGACTATACTTTACAGCCGCATCATATAGCTCCATAAATAATTAGAGGATTAAAAATATTAACAACCCCCCCCTTTTCCTAAGACTGTTCTTCATCTATATTTAGAGGGCTGGTTTACCAGCTATGGTAATAAATGGACGGTGAAATAAACCTATTGGACCCGGGGGCGGTACCCGGCGCCTCCACCAAAATATAAGAAACCAAAATTATATTTTGGTGGGGGCGAAATAGGATCGACAAGGGTGTAAAGATCGCTCTTTTACTCGGCATTGTACCACCGTTATCGGGCTAAATGAGTAGTTGCAAATGACAACTATGCGGAAGCACGTCTCGCCGCTTAAGGTGGTGTGAATGTTTCAATTTAAGTCTTAAACCGTCGCAGGTTTAAGCGGGGTTCGGAGGCACCTGGCAACAGAAGCCTTCACTTTTTTAAATGTTGTTGATTGATCTTTCAGACATTATCAGACATTATTTACCATAGAGTTTCGTATTTATTCGATTTATTGAGGTGCATCGTAGAAAAAATCTGCTAATTTAAAATATATTCTGTCACACAATATCAATACGCCCCATTCTGCTACGTGAAATAAAAGGAATAAACTTCGATGGTTAAAGATCAAATCCGTTACGATATTCTCGTTCAGGATGCGCTTCGTGGAGTTATCCGTAAAGTTTTATCGGAAGTTGCCAAAGCAGGTCTTCCGGGAAATCATCATTTTTTTATAACTTTTTTGACAAATGCCCCAGGCGTTAAAATTTCTCCTCGGCTAAAAAATCGCTATCCCGAGCAAATGACAATCGTCTTACAACATCAATTTAGAGATCTCAGTGTTTCAGAAACAGCTTTCGAAGTAACCCTCTCTTTCAGGGAAATAACCGAAAAGCTCGTGATTCCTTTTACTTCCATTCAGGTCTTTTATGATCCTGTAGCAGCATTTGAAGCAGCATTTGATCTGCCCTCAAATCTGACCTCTGGAGAAAGTGAAAATTCAGAAAATACCTCAACTACGCCTATTACCTTATCAAACAAACAAAAAAAAGAAAATACGCTTACAAAAGAACAAAATCTCAGTACAAATAAAGAACCTTCAAATAACGATGCAAAACAAAATCAAAGTGCTGATGTTGTCTCTTTAGATTCCTTTCGGAAAAAATAATTTTTCTCATGACTGAATTGATTAATCTTCGCCAATTTCGAAAACAAAAAAAACGTACAGAAAAATCTCTTTGTGCTGAGCAAAATCGTTATCGTTTTGGACGAACAAAAACTGAAAAAAATTTTGAGCAGCAAAAATCTTTAAAAATGCAAAAATTTCTTGATCAAAATCGTTTGCGAAACGACGAATAAAGGTGGAAAAATGCACGAAAATAATTCTATCGATTGGTCAAAAGTCATTCCACGAAAGATATCTGTTCGCGTTGATGGACACGCAACAAGCGTCTCTTTAGAACCACCATTTTTAGATATTCTAAAAGATATAGCCCGCAAAAAAGGACAATCTTTAGCCTTTATTATTACCGATATTGATAGCAAAAGACCACAACAAGTAAATCTTTCGGCTTCGTTACGCGTTTATGCCCTTCAAAGCGTTCTCACCCAACGCCTTTAATGTTTGTGCTTATTTTTTACGTTCTCTTTCTGTCTGTTCAACTGAAACTGTTGTGACTTTTTAAGAGAAGTTTTTTTTAATCTAGAACTTCAATAAAAAAAAGACTACAAAAGAGAGATAATGAGTAATTTTTCTGATCATACCATACCTTTCTTTGAAGAAGATTCCCCTCCAGACCATGATAAGAAGAGCTCTGGTTTTTTCTCCCATACTCTAAAAGAACAAAAATCATATAACACAGACTATTTAGAACAACTCAATCCAGAACAGCAACAAGCTGTTATGAATACTGAGGGACCTCTTTTAGTTCTTGCAGGTGCTGGTACAGGAAAAACGCGCGTTTTAACAACCCGTATTTCTCACATTTTACGCTCTGGACTTGCTTCTCCTCAGCAAATACTTGCTGTCACTTTCACCAACAAAGCAGCACGTGAAATGAAAATACGTATTGGTGAACTTATTGGAGAAGTTGTTGAAGGTATGCCTTGGCTTGGAACCTTTCATTCCACTGGAGCTAAAATTTTACGCCGTCACGCAGAGCTTGTTGATTTAAAAAGAAACTTTACAATTCTTGATAGCGATGATGTTCTTCGACTTTTAAAACAACTTATTCAAGCTGAAGGATTAGACGATAAGCGTTGGCCCGCACGAAACCTTGCCATGATGATTGATTCTTGGAAAAATCAAGGACTTTCACCAACACATATCTCAAAAAGTGATGCTCATTCCTTTGGTAACGGCATGGGACGTGAACTTTATCACAGTTATCAAAATCGATTAAAAGATCTTAATGCTTGTGATTTTGGTGACCTTCTACTTCATTCTATCTCTATCTTCCAACATAATCCAGATATTCTTCGCGAATATCATTCTCAATTTCGTTATATTCTTGTCGATGAATATCAAGATACAAATACAGCACAATATCTTTGGCTTCGGCTTTTGGCCCAACATCCTCAAGGTCAACATGTTAATCTTTGTTGTGTTGGCGATGATGATCAATCCATTTATGGATGGCGTGGTGCAAAAGTCGAAAACATATTACGTTTTGAAAAAGATTTTCCTTCTGCTAAAATTATTCGTCTAGAACGCAATTATCGCTCAACATCTCATATTCTTAAAACCGCCTCCCATCTCATTGCTCATAATGAAGAAAGACTGGGAAAAGTCCTTTTTTCTGCTCAAATAAAGAGTGAGGAAGAAAAGGTAAAAATTCATTCAGCATGGGATTCGGCAGAAGAAGCACGAGCAATCGGAGAAGAAATCGAACGCGCACAACAAACCGGTCATGCATTAAATCATATGGCTATATTGGTACGCGCATCATTTCAAATGCGTGAATTTGAAGATCGCTTTGTAACACTTGGCCTTAATTATCGCGTCATTGGTGGTCCTCGTTTTTATGAGCGAATGGAAATACGTGATGCCATGGCTTATTTACGCGTTGTTGTCCAACCTACTGATGATTTAGCTTTTGAGCGTGTTATTAATACACCCAAACGCGGCATAGGAGATGCAACCCTGCGCATTCTTTATGAGAGTGCACGTGCACGTGCTGTTCCTCTCTTTTCTGCTGCCGCAGACATCATTGAAACAGATGAATTAAAGCCTAAGGCACGCAGTGCGTTACGAAGCCTCATTGAAAACTTCCGCCGCTGGCAAAATATGCTTCAAGACACTCCTCATAGAGAACTTGCCGAGATCGTCCTTGATGATTCTGGTTATACAACCATGTGGTTAGAAGATCGCTCACCAGAGGCTCCTACAAGACTAGAAAATCTTAAAGAAATGATTCGTTCCATGGAACAATTTGAAAATCTTCAAAGTTTTTTGGAACATGTTGCACTCGTTATGGAAACGGAAAATAATGAAAATATGGATGCAGTCAACATCATGACACTTCATTCAGCCAAAGGACTTGAATTTGAAACAGTTTTTCTTCCAGGTTGGGAAGAAGGACTCTTTCCCCACCAGCGCTCATTAGATGAAGGTGGACGTTCAGGATTAGAAGAAGAACGGCGTCTTGCTTACGTAGGTCTAACAAGAGCAAAAAAACATTTGCATATATGGTTTGTATCGAATCGAAGAATTCATGGACTTTGGCAACCTGCTCTTCCCTCCCGTTTTCTAGATGAATTACCAGCAGAACATATAGAAGTTGTAGAAATGGAAACATCCTATGGTGGTTATGGAAAATCTTCCTTTCAACATCACGATTCCTTTTATACTGACTATGCAACAGCAAGACAAAAGCGTGCACAAAAAAACAAGAATATTGAAGGGAAAGTTATCTCTCAATCAATCTCTCATGCACCATCAGATTTTTCTGTCAATGATCGGATTTTTCACATAAAATTTGGCTATGGTTATATTACAGCAATAGACGATCATAAATTGACAATAATGTTCGAAAAAGCCGGAGAAAAGCGTGTACTAGACAATTTTGTAAACAAAGCTTAATTACAAGTAAACCACGATCAGTTTTTTCAAGAAACCACTTTGTTTTATTCTGACTATCATTTCCATTTACGAACAAAGGCTTCAATGGGCAGATTTTGCATATCAGGCAATGCGTCGTGAATTTTATCAAGTGGCCAATCCCACCAAGCCATATTTAAAAGGCATTCTATCACATGATTGGGAAAACGCATCCGCAATCGCTTAGCAGGCACCCCAACGACAATCGTATAAGGCATAACATCTTTCGTTATAACAGCGTTCGCGCCAATGATAGCGCCATGACCAATTGTCACCCCAGGCATAATAACCGCACCATGTCCAATCCACACATCATGCCCAATAATAACACGTTTTGCACAACGCCTTTCACGAAAACCACTATCTAATGCCATATAACGAAAATATTCGTTTGGACGATAGGTTATTTTATGCGTTGAAACGCGCTCCATAGGATGCTCCAACGCATTCATCCGTACATGAGATGCAATAGAACAAAAACGCCCAATATCGCTATAAATAGCCTCACTATTACGCTCTAAATAAGAAAAATCTCCAACGGTTACATCCCGTAAAATCACCCGCTCATTAATTTCCACATAGCGCCCTAATTTACAACCATGCAGCCGCGCTGTCGTATGGATACGAGGTTCACTTTCATGAAATCGAAGATCTTTCTCAATATTCATACATCTTTCACCAATGTTTTATCAATAGATATGGAAAGACATACCAATCAAGCCAATAAAATCAACCATGAAACAAACATTGCAAAACAAACCTGCCGATGTTACAATTTCTCGATCTATCTAAGAGAGTCAAACTATGAAAAATGTAATACGCATCTTGGGGCTGACAATCATATTTCTTGCAGGTGTTTTTATTTATGATACGCTGACAAATAAGCCTTTAGGTGATAACTTTACGCTCACTGATTCTAATGGAAAAAATATTACTGAGGCTGATGTTCGAAGCAAGCCTTCAATAATTTTTTTCGGCTTCACTATGTGTCCTGAAAGCTGCCCTACCACACTGATGAATCTTGATCGATGGCTTACAGCCCTTGGGCCTGAAGCTGATAAATTAGGTATATGGTTTGTGACTGTTGATCCTGAACGTGACACACCAAAAGTACTCCATGATTATCTCAGTAATTTTAACAATAAAATTGTTGGCATTAGTGGAGATCCTGATAAAGTTCATAAAATGGTCAATTCTTTCAACATCGTTGCTGAAAAAGTCCCTGAAACAGATGGAAACTATACATATAACCATACAGCAGCAATTTTTTTACTCAAAAAAGGTGGAAAATTAGCTGGCGTTATTCGTTATGACACGAAAGAAAGCGATAGCGAATTAAAAGATGAAATCGCCATTGAACGGTTAAAAAAACTCATCTTAAACTAAAAAAAAGCCGATCAAAAGAAAGAACAGCATGTCGCAACAAATTCGCCTCTATTATACTGCTTCTAAAAATGAAGCAGAACGGTTCTATACCCTTATAGAAACAGCCTTTGACGAAGAAGGTTATCCTCTTGCTCTTACAGAGATAGATGAACAAAATGCTGTATATGAGCTTTCTCTATATGTCGATCAAGACAATCAAGAGAACGCATTAAAACATTTTGCAAGCGTTCTCTCTATAGATTTTGATAAAATTAATATGGAAGTTTTACCCAACATTGATTGGGTACAAAAAAGCCTAGAAGGACTAAAACCTGTGCAAGCCGGTCCTTTTTTCCTTCATGGAAGTCACAACCGAAACGCCATTCCAGCAAATGTTCTCCCTATTGAAATTGAAGCTAATCAAGCTTTTGGCACCGGACATCATGGAACAACAGCCGGTTGTTTAGAAATGATTGCCAAAGTCATGAAACACGAAAATCCCAAAAATGCCCTTGATCTTGGTACTGGGAGCGGTGTACTAGCCATTGGCATAGCAATGCTCAAACCAATTACTGTGCTTGCATCCGATATTGACCCAATTGCTGTTCAAGTTGCACAACACAATATCGAATTCAATGGTGTCAAGGAATATGTTACAGCTATCACAGCAACAGGTTTTGCCCATGATGCAATTGCATCACGAGCCCCTTTTGATCTCATCGTTGCCAATATCCTTGCTAATCCGCTTATTGAACTTGCGCAAGAAGTGGTAAAAGCACTTCAAAAAGGGGGATCACTTATACTCTCTGGAATTCTTGAAGAACAACATGCCCATGTTTTAGAGACTTATATAAAACAAGGAATGAAGCATATCGAAACATACCACCGGCAAGGATGGGTTACGATACATCTGAAATAAAAGAAAAGAAAAGAAAAGGACGTCGTTATGTATCAGTCTTTTGAGGCGACCACAAATCCTGCTTATGCAGCAGAACGTATTTCTTGCCTTCGTAAAGAACTCGATCACCTTGGACTCGATGGTTTTCTTGTTCCGCGGTGCGATGAGCATCAAGGAGAATATGTCCCCCCTCATGCTCAACGCCTTAGCTGGTTAACCGGCTTTACTGGATCAGCTGGGATTGCACTGATTTTAAAAAACAAAGCCATCATATTTACAGATGGGCGATATAAGCTCCAAGTTCGCCAACAAACTGATCCTGATATTTTTAATTATGAAGATCTCATAACTTGTCCTCCCTCACAATGGCTTGAAAAAAATGGTCAAAAACTTTCTATTGGCTTTGATCCATGGCTCCACACGATTGCTGCCACCGATGCATTGAGAAACGCATTAGAAATGAAAGCAGGTGGAAAACTTGTAGAAGTTCAACATAATCCCATTGATTTGCTCTGGCATAATCAACCAAAGTTACCGCAATCTGCCTTATCAATTCACCCTCTCAAATATGCTGGGTGCGATACAGATGAAAAACTCGCTTTGATTTACAAAGATATACAGCAAACTCATGCAAATGCTTTTATTTTTACAGACCCCTCTTCCATTGCATGGACATTCAATATACGGGGCAATGATGTTTCCAACACGCCTTTTTCCCTTTGTTTTGCTCTCATTCCACTTAACGAAACACCAGCCTTATTCATTGACAACAAAAAACTTGGTGTAGAACAGAAACAATATCTGGAACGTTATGCAAAATTATATGAACCAGAACAGCTTATTCCCAAGATCAAAGAGTATGTTCAAAAAGGGACAGTGTTTGCCTTAGATCCACAGCTAACATGCGAAAAATTACGAACTGTTATTGAAGAAAAAAATAGCTCTTTTATCACACTTACCGATCCTGCTGCTCTACCACGTGCCATTAAAAATGACACAGAACTCAATGGCGCACGCAAAGCGCATCTACGCGATGGTGTTGCCCTAACCCGTTTTTTTTCTTGGTTAGATAAACAAATACCAGGGTCAATAAGTGAAATTTCTGCTGCTCAAAAATTAGAAGAATTTCGCATAAATACAGCAAAAGAAATGGGAGAAAAACTTGAAGATCTTTCTTTTGATACAATCTCCGCAACAGGAGAAAATGGTGCCATTATTCATTATCGTGTAACAACGCAAACAAATAAACAACTCAAAGCCGGTGAACTTTACCTCGTTGATTCAGGTGGACAATATCGTGATGGCACGACTGATGTCACACGTACAGTAGCAATTGGGAATATTGGAGAAGAAGAAAAACGCTGTTTCACTCTTGTTCTCAAGGGCATGATTACTCTTTCAACTGCTTGCTTTCCCAAAAGAACCCGTGGACAAGACCTTGATGCTCTTGCACGCATTGCATTGTGGAAAGCTGGTTTTGATTATGCCCATGGCACCGGTCATGGTGTTGGATCTTATCTTTCTGTCCATGAAGGACCGCAAAATATTTCTCGTAAAGGGTGCCAAGAACTCATCTCCGGTATGATTCTTTCAAACGAGCCAGGCTATTACCGCGAAGGCGCTTTTGGTATCCGTCTTGAAAATTTGATGATTGTGAAGCCAGCACAAAAAATTGATGGTGGAGATATAGAAATGCTCTCGTTCGAAACACTTACACATTGCCCCATTGATCGACGGTTAATCCTTCCAGAGCTTTTGACACAAGAAGAACGACAATGGCTCAATGATTACCATGCGCGCGTTTATCAGATGAATGCACCTTACTTAAATGAAGAAGATAAAAAATGGGCAAAAGAAGCAACAATGCCCCTTTAAATGAAGCAACCTATAACTTTTACCCTTTCTACAAAACACTACACCCTTCTCTTTTAAAGAGAGAAGTGCGAATTTACCATCAGCAAACACAAAAAATATTTCTACAAGATACTTCAAGTTTTTTGCTGGTACGGTAAACGCTAACCTCGGTGAAGCAAGATGAGATACACCTATACGCGGTAATACTTATCTTGGCGATCTCCATCTAGACACTCTCATATCCCTAGTTTCTTTATATGGAAACTTTCGTTATATTTTGTAACCCTCCGCATCGTATTTCTAAAACACCTATTATAACCAGCTTATTACGCTGTTTGGATTCAAAAATTCTGCATATTTATTCGAATAAATTTTACCTTTTTGTTTGCTTCACAATGATAATTTATATTATTTTAATTCTTGAATCATTTACAATAGCTGTAATTCATTATAATACATATTGCTACAATGAAATAGAATCTGCCATGAAATAAAATTAAGTATTTAGAATTAAAAGAAGGAGCATGATGATAACATCAGCGTTAAGATTTTTTATTTATTTGCATAGTTAACAATACAATATTATTTTCTAGACTATTACTTACTGTTGAAAAAACGTTATCCACAATATAGATAGTTTCCAACTGCACAGTATAAAAACAACATATATGGAGGCATGTGTTTTTACCTGAATGTGTTATTCAGCTAAAAATTAACGACAATAACAGAGGATATAAAAACTAGATAACACAAAAACAGTCACGTAAATAAAGAAGATTCAAACTCTCTACAGAGTTTTACAAATGCTCTGAAAAATACACAATAAAACGTGTGTCTTATAGCTTGTTAGTTAACAAAATCTTAAGCACAGATCTTAGTAATCTATATCCTTTCCTTATCCAGTATTTTAGAAATAAAGTGACTATCTTAATGCGTATAATTTTATTTTATTCCGTAATATTATTATTTGGATACTATATTGGGCCTTCTGTATTGAAGGAAATTACTAAATTTAAGCGAGTTCCTATTGCTTTATTTTCTGAAAATCAAGTCATTACTCAAAATCAGTACGATAAATTATACGAAGAGTACGTAAAGACACAATATCCTGATAATATATACGAAGAGCGCCTAGAAATTGCAAAAAAATATCTGGATAATAAGAGTTATGGTGTATATCATGTTCTAAGCCCTGGGATGATAGTACTAATTCCTGAAAATATAAATCTTATCCATGCGAAAGTTGTTTGGTGTGCATGCCTTGTGGACTTATTACAGGGAGAGTACAATAAAAAATTTCCAGCATTATCCCTACCTACCTACCTACATACATAAGCTACATTCTCAATATAATTGGAAAGAAAACGATTTCATTTGGGCAAAAAATTTAGTCATGAACTCGACAGATCCAATGTTTAGATACGCACGAATGGTATTTAATTCTGAAATATTCTCAATCCAAATACTAGCTCTAATAAACGAAATTTCCTATGCTGAGAAATTTGAGAGAGATGAAGGAAGTCAGGAAAAAAATTATGCTGCTAGACGCATTAGCGAATATCCGAAATTTTGTAATGAAATTGGACAAGTGTACCATCTAATAATGCCTGATAAGTATAGGTACCAGTAATCTTTTATAAATTCAACATAATAAACAACTCGCATTTATATCCCTTATTCATTTATAGCGGAATGTTTTATTATATTTTGTAATCTTCCGCGTTACATTTCTATTACGTCATTATAATCGGTTTATTACGGCATTTTGGATTAAACTCTACATATTTGTTCAAAAATTTTACCTTTCTTCACAGTAATAATTTATATCTTTTACTAATAATAACCTTGCATATTCTTCATCATAATAGTTTAAGTTTAATATTTAAGCTCAGCGTTAATCATTTTTAATAACTTAATAAATATCAAAATATATTGGCATTCTATGTTTACAAAAAATAGCCCCTTTATCTCCTTTTTGATTCCAGCTCCCCCAAATGTAAGAGAGATAACCACACAAACAGCATACGCATCTTCTAGAAAACATCCTCTAAACATTATGTTTCTCAATCAGCTGTAGCCAAGCCTCTTCATCGATAACCTCAACACCTAATTCTTCAGCTTTAGCCAATTTGGAGCCCGCTCCAGGTCCTGCAACAAGAAGATCTGTTTTTTTAGAAAGTGAACCAGATGTTTTAGCCCCTAATCGCTCTGCCAATGCTTTTGCTTCATCGCGTGACATATGCGCCAAAGTTCCTGTAAAAACAATGATCTTCTCCGCTATTGGTGAAGAATCTGCTATGATAGGCTCCTCATCAAGAGGAGTTACTTCTTCAAGCAAAACAGATAAAATCTCACGGTTATGCGCTTCTCTATAAAAATCAACAATTGCGCCCCCTACCTGTGGTCCAATTCCTTCAATATTGGTAAGTTCCATCCAAGCCTCATTTCCTTCTTCATTTTCCTTATCACATGGCATAAATGCTTCCATAGCCGCAGTTTCAAAAGCTGTATAATTTTTATAAGCACGTGCAAGGCGGCGTGCATTCACTTCGCCAACATGACGAATCCCCAATGCAAACAAAAAACGGCTCAAAGGAATTTCTCGGCGCGCATTAATAGCATCATACAGTTTCCGAACTGAAACAATACCAAAACCTTCCATATTTTCCAAACGTATCAAAGACTTTTCTTGGCGCCGTTGTAAAGTAAAAATATCGGCTGGTGTATGAATACAAAGCGCCTCATCTTGAGCATAGAAAAAAAACTCTACCTGTTTTTTACCCAAGCCTTCAATATCAAAAGCATTGCGTGAAACAAAATGACGAATACGTTCAATTGCTTGTGCAGGACAAATAAGCCCCCCTGTACAGCGACGCACGGCTTCTCCCACTTCACGAACAGCATGACTCCCACAAGCTGGACACAAATGAGGAAAAATAAAAACAGCAGCATCTTTCGGGCGTTTTTCAATGATAACATCAATAACTTGAGGGATCACATCACCAGCACGTTGTACAATCACGCTATCACCTACACGGATATCACGTCCTTCACGAATGGGCTCTCCTTTATGACCAATTCCCTTAATATAATCCTCATTATGCAAACTAGCATTGGTCACCACCACTCCACCAACAGTAATAGGCGTAAGACGTGCAACAGGTGTCAAAGCTCCCGTGCGACCAACTTGAATGTCAATATCTTCCAAAAGCGCTATCGCTTTTTCTGCTGGAAATTTATGGGCGATAGCCCAACGCGGCGAACGAGAAACAAACCCCAAGCGCTTTTGGAGCATCAAATCATTAACCTTATAAACAATGCCATCAATATCATAGCTTAAAGAATGACGGCATTCTTCGATATCGTGATAATAGCAAATAATATCTTCTACTGTCTTAAAAACTTTTGTTAATGGATTGATAACAAAGCCATACTCTTTTAGCTTTTTCATCATCTCCATTTGACTTTCTGCCAATATTTCACTCACCTCACCACAAGCATAAGCAAAAAATTGAAGTTTTCTGCTAGCAGTTATCCGTGAATCAAGCTGACGGAGAGAACCAGCCGCCGCATTTCGAGGATTGGCAAAGGTTAACTTGCCCTTCTCTTGTTGGCTGATATTTAGTGCTTGGAAATCTTCCCGCCCCATATAAACTTCACCACGCACCTCAATGATATCAGGAAAATCACCTTGCAAAACTTGTGGAATATCAGCAATTGTTCGGGCATTTGCCGTCACATTTTCACCGACAGTTCCATCCCCACGCGTTGCCGCACGCACAAGCTGCCCCTTTTCGTAGCGCAAAGACAAAGATAAACCATCAATTTTTGGCTCCGCTGTTATTTCCAACACTTGTGTTTCTGGAAGCCGTAAAAAACGACGAATACGCTCAACAAATTCAGTAACATCTTCAGAGCTAAACGCATTATCAAGTGAAAGCATAGGCTGTGCATGAACAGATTTTTCAAATTTTTCAGAAATTGGTGCTCCAATTTTATGTGAAGGAGAATCAATACGTATAAGCTCTGGAAAAAGAGCTTCAATTTCTGCATTACGACGACGTAAAGCATCATATTCTGCATCAGAAATTTCAGGCTGATCATCACGATTATAAAGCACATCATGACGTGCAATCTCTTTTGCCAACCACTCTAATTCACGTTCTGCTTCAACAGCTGTGAGATTTTTATATGCATCTTTGTTCATAAAATCTATTCCAAATTACAAGCGCTGCCACAAGGGCCCTCTCACGCCTCCTCATCAAGTGAATCTCAATAAATATAAGCTTTCTAGTATTTTTATCGCTGACTAATTACCTTTATGCGAGAAGCTTTTGAGCCGCTGCACGCGCTTCTTCAGTAATCTGTTCTCCAGCCAACATACGGGCAATTTCTTCTGCACGCTCATGTTCTTTCATTTTATGAATCGCAGTAACAAAGCGTCCTTTATCATGACTCTCAATTTTTGAAATAAGAAAATGACCATGCGCTTTCGATGCAACCTGTGGAGCATGCGTAATAGCGAAAACTTGGACATGTTCTGATAAGCGTTGCAACCGTTGCCCAATAGCCGCTGCAACAGCCCCCCCAACGCCTGTATCAATTTCATCAAAAATCAGCGTCGGTGCTGATCCTCGATCAGATAAAACAACTTTTAATGCCAGCAAAAAACGAGATAATTCACCGCCAGAAGCCACACTAAGCATCGGCCCAGCACGTGTTCCAGGATTTGTCCGCACCCAATATTCAATACGATCACATCCCTCTGCACTCCGCTTTTCCATATCACTTTGCATTTCAACAATAAATTCAGCCCTCTCTAACTTCAATGCCGGCAACTCAGCCATAACACTTTCAGATAAATGCTTTGCTGTCTCCCGACGCTTTATTGTTAAGGCTTGCGCCAATGTATCATAATTTTTCTTTGCCTGCTCTGCCTCATCTTCAAAACGTGTCAATATGGTCTGAGCCTCTTCAAAATCAGCCAGTTCAGCATCCATTTTATCGCGTAACTGAACCAATTCATCCGCAGAAACTTGATATTTACGAGCAAAACCCCGAAGAGCAAAAAGACGTTCTTCTATCCGTTCCAATTCATCAGGTTCAAAGTCCAATGCTCGTATTGCCACCTCAATACCTTCTTGTGCTGTTGCAAGTGCATGCAATGCCTCATCAATAGATTTCACCACTGGTGCAATAAGTTCTTGCGCCTCAGGAATTTTCCGCTCCAAACGCCTCACCAAATTGGAAAGCACTGGGATTGGTGATTTTTGACCCGTTAAAAGATCATCCGCTTCTTTTATATCCGTTGCTATTTTTTCTAATTTAAGCATATCTGCACGGCGAAGAGAAAGAGCATCTTCTTCACCAACTTGAAAATCAAGCTTTTCAAGCTCTTCTACACACGCACGAAGATAATCAACCTCCCGTACAGCACTCTCTACTTTAAGACGCTGCTGTTGCAAACGCTCCTCACATTCACGCCATGTATGATAACACTGGCGTAAATTTTCCACTTCATTCTCAAGTCCACCAAAGGCATCTAATAATTGGCGATGTGTAGCAACATCAATCAGTGCACGATCATCATGTTGTCCATGGATTTCAACCAGCAAACGGCCAACACTTCGCATCAATGCAACACTAGACACCTGATCATTGATAAAGACACGGCTACGTCCATCACTTGATTGTACCCGCCGTAAAATAATATCACCCTCGTCATCAAGACCATTCTCACGAATAAGTTGACGTGCAGGATGTGAAACAGACACATCAAAAACAGCTGTGACCTGCCCGCGGTCAGCCCCATGACGCACAAGCGAAGCATCACCCCGCCCCCCTAGAGCAAGTGATAAAGCATCAAGGAGAATAGACTTCCCCGCACCCGTTTCTCCAGTTAAAACCGTCAACCCCGCTGTAAAATGAATATCGAGCGTTTCGATCAAAACAATATTATGAATCGAAAGCTGTACCAACATAGAGAATCAACGTACCCTCTTCTTGTCACCACCTAAAGCATTTGAGATCCAAGAAGATTTATGCTCACGTGGTGATATTTTATTCTTCTGCAAGAGATTATAAGAAAATTTATACCACTCACTTTTGGGATAATTACGTCCTAAAATAGCTGCTGCTGTTTGCGCTTCCGCCGTTAAGCCAAGAGCTAAATTAACTTCCGTTAAGCGGAAAAGTGCTTCTTCAATTTGATTTGTATCGGAATACTCTTCAACCACGGTACGAAACCGTCTACTTGCCGCAAGGTAGCGCCGCCCCTCTTCATAATAACGGCCGATCTGCATTTCTTTACCAGCCAGCTGTTCGCGCCCAAAACGGATTTTATCCTTAGCATCCTTGACATATTCAGAATTTGGATAGCGCTCTATAAGAAGCTGCATAGCAGCAATAGCGCGTTTCGTATCACGTTGATCACGCGTAACATCGGGAATCCGACGGAAAGAAGAAAGACCAATAATATAGTACGCATAAGCCGAGTCAGTTGACCCTGGATAAAGCGTAATATAGCGTTGAGCCATACTAATTGAATCATCATACTTTCCGAGTCGATAATTAGTAAAAGCACCCATGACCAAAGATTTACGCCCCCAGTCTGTATAAGCGTACTGTTTTTCAATCTTCAAAAACTTCTTCGATGCATCCCCAAGCCGCCCACTTTCAAGGCTAGCAAGCGCCTGATTATAGAGAACATCTGGTGGCTCTATTTTCAAAACATAAGCAGATGGATCAAGGGTATTTTTCTCTTTAAAGAGACATCCCGCTAACATACAGGTGCTTCCTAAAAGTACCACCCCCAATATCTTGCGTACAATGTTAGATTTTCTATATGTCATATTTCCAATGCACACATGAGATTTTTTCATAGTTTTTCCGGCCTCCAGAGAATATCACCTTGTAGCAAAAACAATTTATCAAAGGTTTTATACCATATCACTTTAAAATCCACATAACCAATTTAACAGTTTAGGTCAATCATCCCCTTAAAAATCAAATAAACGATAAAAAATCTTGCCAATTTTTTTACTTTTTCTCTAAAAAGCTTTTTTCATAATATGATTCGTCTGCCAAAACAGCCTTCACCAATTGCGCATTAATTCTATGCCCACTACAATAAGAACGAAATAATCCAATAAAAGGTGCCCCAAGCAAAGCAGTATCACCAATCGCATCAAGCATCTTGTGCCGAACACATTCATTCTCCCAATAAGGACCATCGGGATTTAAAATTTTATCATTAAGGTCGATAACAAGAGAATTTTCCAAAGAAGCGCCTCTCGCCTTTCCAGAAAGCCTTAATTCTTCCACGTCTTTGATAAAACCAAAAGTGCGCGCACGTGACAAATCATCCCTAAACCCTCGTGTGGTAAGATCAAAACTGAAATGTTGCTTACCAATAACAGAAGAAGGAAAAGAGATCGTTATATCAAAACGACGTCCATCGAATGGCAAAAGCTCTGCAACACCATGAGCTCCTTCAACCCGCACCGGCTTTTTTATAATGAAATAAGAACGCAACGCATTTTGCTGTACAATACCAACATCTTCAAAAGCTTGGCAATATAGCCACGCTGAACCATCCAAAATAGGAATCTCATTATGTGACACTTCAATAACAAGATTATCCAAATTATAAGCAGCAATTGCCGCCATCAAATGTTCAATTGTTTCAACCCTTACATCTCCATCTCCAAGTACTGTTGATAATTCAGTTTCTCCTGTTTGCGATGCATGGGCTTGAAATATTTTCTCTGTTCCGTCTAATCCACAACGCTTAAAAACAATACCACACCCAACATCCGCTGGACAAACCTTTACCACTGACAAACAGCCACTATGAACGCCAATCCCCTTAAATGTTACTGCTTTTTTAAGAGTAGACTGATATTTTGGTACTAAATTCATCATATCATTTTATTAAATTGCTTGTACATCTTTTAACAAAATTTATAAAACTATAAAAAATATTCATAGTAAATAATACAAAAAAACCGCTTATTGTAAGCGGTTTTTTTAAAACAAAGTATTTTATCCAAAATACAGTAATATATTTTACTGTATAATTTTTGTCTGATCATTAAAGAAATAATAAAATTTCTTACTTTACCTCATTTTTCATCAATTAATTTGCCTGACGACGTAAAAATGCTGGTATTTCCAACTGATCTTCTTCACTTATAAAAGTACGCTGATCTTGTGGTACCTGAGGATGCAGCTCACCAGAACGACGTGGAACATAAACAGAAGCATCTTGAGAAAGCGCCTGAGAGTTTTTATTGTAAACATGAGAATCTTTCTGCTGAGACGATCTAACAGCAGGCTCCAGCCTCGCTTCTGGCTCAGCTTCTTCACGATGTGTCAAGCTCTGTTTCAAACGCTGCCAAAGATTACGAGGACCCTGATCCGTCACAAATGTTCTTTGGCTTTGTCCATGAGCAACAGGAGGAAAATCCTTTAACTCAGGCATACGCATTGGAGCGCGCGCTTGCATTTGTTGCATTTGTTTTGGTTGCACTGGCTTTTCTTTTTGCTTCACAAGCCCTGTCATCTCATCAAGAACATGCGCTGTTGCCTCCATACTCACAGGAGCCGTCATCGCCTGTTGAGAACCACGGCTTACTTGCATACGAGGCACATTTGATCTCTGTTCCTGAACAGCATTTGAACCATACGCAACAGCATTCGTGGCACTTCGTGTCGTCATTGCTTCTGCAGGTTGTGCAAAAATTTGACTTTTGGGACGGAACTGTTCTCCGGTTGATTTACCCTTCTCTATTTCAAGTGATTCGATCACTTCTACCATTGACTCAGAACGCAGAGGCGATGATTGAACATGAAAAGAACTATGTGACGTTCCAGGATCGCTCTTGCGTATTGAAGAAGCAGGCCTTTGAATCTGAGGATGAGAGGACTGAACCACATCACTAACTTCACGATCAATACCGGTGGCAACCACAGAAACACGAATAACACCTTCCAATGACTCATCATCAATAGCGCCAAAGATCACATTCGCATCAGCATCTACTTCTTCACGAATACGATTAGCAGCTTCATCAACCTCAAAGAGAGTCATATCACGACCACCCGTAATAGAAATCAATAAACCACGCGCCCCACGCATAGAGGTATCATCCAACAATGGATTTGCAATAGCAGCTTCAGCCGCAGCCAAAGCACGCCCATCACCAGATGCCTCACCCGTTCCCATCATGGCTCGACCCATTTCGTGCATAACAGAACGAACATCAGCAAAATCAAGGTTAATCAAACCCTCTTTAATCATCAAATCCGTAATGGAAGCAACACCAGAATAAAGCACTTGGTCAGCCATAGCAAAAGCATCAGCAAACGTTGTCTTATCATTTGCAATACGGAAAAGATTTTGATTGGGAATAACAATCAATGTATCGACAGACTTTTGTAATTCTTCAATACCAGCCTCTGCCGTTTTCATACGACGTGCGCCTTCAAACTGAAACGGCTTTGTCACAACACCAACAGTCAAAATACCTTTTTCACGCGCTGCGCGAGCAACAACGGGAGCAGCCCCTGTTCCAGTTCCTCCCCCCATACCAGCAGTAATGAAAACCATATGAGAGTCTGCAAGATGATCAATAATTTCATCAATACATTCCTCCGCCGCCGCTTGTCCAACTTCAGGCAAAGCCCCAGCACCCAAACCTTCTGTCACAGCTGCCCCAAGTTGGATAACACGTTCAGCCTTTGACATAGCCAAAGCCTGTGCATCCGTATTTGCAACAACAAAGTCAACTCCCTGAAGACCAGCATTTATCATATTATTCACGGCATTCCCGCCACCACCTCCAACACCAAAAACGGTAATGCGTGGCTTCAATTCCGCGATATCTGGCCGATGCAGATTAATCGTCATTTTCTTTTCCTTCTCATAAGACACCGCAAGCCAAAGCGATGAAATTTATCCAACTAGACTTAACTAAAAACTCTCACGCAACCACTGACCAACACGCTGAAAATATCCACGCGTGCCCATCGATAAATGATTTCCTGCCGCCTGCATTGTTTTTTCTTCAAAACCCACCAATTGCGGATAAATTAACAACCCAACAGCAGATGTAAACGCCGCCCCTTTTGCAAGAGAAGGAAGCCTCGAAATACCTAAAGGCCGCCCGATACGAACATTTCTTCCTAATATAGTACGTGCCATTTCTGGCAATCCTGTTAACTGGCTTGCTCCCCCAGTCAAAATAACACGTTTACCAATGATGTGACCAAAACCAGAACGATTTAAACAATCACGGACCATTTCTAAAATTTCTTCAACACGCGCACGAATGATACGCCCAAGAACCGCGCGAGGATATTGAGTTTCACGCTGTTCACTCCCAATTTCTGCTACATTAATCATTTGCCGCTCATCAGCACTTGTTAAAAGTGCTGAACCATAAACAACTTTTAAACGTTCCGCCTCTGTTAAAGACATAGAAAATCCGCGCGCAACATCAAGAGTGACATGATGCCCCCCAACAGCAAGAGCATCTGCATGAATAAATTTCCCCTCAAAAAACACTGAAAATGTTGTTGTTCCACCACCAAAATCAATACATGCAGCCCCTAAACGCGCCTCATCATTCATCAAGACAGCAAGACCACTTGCAAAGGGAGTAGCAACCATTGCTTCAACACTCAAATGTGCACGATTAATACAAGTTTCCAAATTACGCAAAGAGGCTGTTTCTGCTGTTACCACATGCACGTCGACACCAAATGTTTCCCCTGCCATGCCAATAGGATCAAAAATTCCTTTATCTCCATCCAATACATAAGAAACTGGAACTGAGTGCATAACATGACGTTCAGCATCAAAGGCTTTACGCGAAACATCTGAAAAGGCCATACGCATATCACGCTTGGTGACTTCACGACCATTCAAATGAACCTTTCCATTAATCAAAGCACTTTGTAATCGACTTGAGGAAAAATTCACAATCACTGAATCCACCACCAAACCCGCCATTTTTTCTGCCGCATCAACAGCCAATCTTATTGATTGTTCTGCTGCAAACATATCCATGACAACACCGGATTTAATACCACGTGAACGCTGCACTCCAAAGCCTAGAATTTCCGTAGAATGTGTACGACCATGTAAATAGTGTGCATGCTTCAAAGGACGCAAACAAGCAATAAGACAAACAATCTTACTTGAACCGACATCAAGTACCGTTAAAAAACGTGTTTTACGCCCCTTCAAATGATGTGATCTGAGTAGCATCATAGGCTTCCTGCCTTTCGCGCTTTTAAAATACGTTCTTCTTCTGCTACAGTAGTATGATAACGCTCCAACGTTTCATCTGATAAAGAAACAGTAATTCGATCAGCAAGACGTAAATCAACACTGAGAATATCGCGAGATAAAAGATCTTGCATTATACCGGACGAAAAAAGAGAAGAAAGCCTTTCAAGAGCACCATTTTCAGGCAACATAACGCGCATTCCATTATTCAAAACAAGATCCCAACGTCGATCACCTACCCGCACAAAAGCACGAATACGATCATATACTTCCGGATAGACTGACAGCGCTTGAATAAACACTTTAGCAGCATTTTGTGCACCCTGCCCAACCACAAGAGGTAAATCCCGAACAATTTCTCCTTTAAAAGGCACAATGACACGACCTGTATTATCAACAATATCCATTATGCCATCATGTTGCCAAATGGCATAGGGTTCACGCTCCACGATGGAAATGCGCATTCTATTGGGATAAATTTTCTGAACATTAGCCGATTGCACCCAAGCCTGTTTTTCCAACAGAGAACGCGCTCTTTCAACATCAAAAGTGAATATAGAAGGCGCAACATCAAGTTTTAAAATTTTAAAAATATCCTGCTTTGCCAAGCGCTTATTACCGCTTATATCGACATGAGTGACCACAAAACTACTATCCAATATGATCGTATTTACGACCACAGCCATCTGACCACTTGATGAAAGTCCATAAAAAGCCGTAACAAAGAAAAACCACACAACAGCAAAAGAGCCAAAATGGCGTGGAATATGAATATTGACAAAAACAAACTCAAACATAAACCGAAGAAAACGACGATAAAGACGTGGCAAAGCCGGCACTGAAAGCACCTCCATCGGAACATTTGTTTTATTAACATTCAACGCATACATGATGCGTCCTCCACCATCCATTGAACAATATCGCCGTAAGTACGGCCGCTCGCTTTTGCAATATCAGGAAGAAGAGACGTCGAGGTCATACCTGGTTGCGTATTAATTTCAAGCCAAACCAATTCTCCCGTTTTTTCATCAAAACGAAAATCAGAACGGCTAACACCTCGACACCCTATCGCCTGATGGGCTGCTAAAGACATTCTTTGCACACTTTGGTAAATATTTAGTGAAAGTTGTGCAGGACAAATGTGAAGAGAACCACCCGTTTTATATTTTGAGTCATAATCGTAGAATGGAAAGTGTTTATCGGGAAGAATTTCACACACATCCAGCACTTCGTTCCCCAAAACAGCACAAGTCAATTCACGACCAGGAATATATTTTTCAATCATCACCTCATCGGCATACCCCCACTCAGCTCCCCCAATATTATGCGGCGGTGCAGCTTCATTTCCTTGAACAATGACAACACCAAAACTTGATCCTTCACACACAGGTTTAATTACATAAGGAGGCTCCATGGGATGCGTTCGGCCCAAAGCAAAGCGGCTCATGATACGAGAAGGAGCAACACAAACCCCAACATTTGCAACGATAATTTTTGCACGTCCCTTATCCATTGCCAAAGCAGATGCCATCACGCCAGAATGAGTATAAGGAATTTTTAAATATTCAAGAATCCCCTGAATCCGGCCATCTTCACCAAATGGACCATGCAATGCATTGAAGGCAATATCGGGCTGCAACTGTTCAAGAACAGAAGCAATATGAGCATCAACATCCACGCGGCTCACGCGATACCCCTGCACCTCTAAAACATCAGCACACGCCGCCCCTGAAGATAAACTTATAGACCGTTCAGAAGAAAAACCTCCCATTAACACAGCTATATGTTTATCTTTCATAATAAATCACCCTCTTTCGCATACTATATGTAGTCTATATAGAATACATCAGCACTACATACAGGAAAAACAAAGTTTATCCTTGCGAATCAATAACCTAGCATTTTGCATAATGAATCAGACTCAAAAGCCGGATGCAAGAGATTCTTTGTTAATTTATTGATTCTTAATAGAAATTTTTTATTATCTCTTTGAAATGACTCAATTTTTTATTTTCACTTTTTAGTGAACAATAAATCAATGAAATGGATCAAAAGGAGGAACACTTCGACCACGCTCAAATTGACCAATACGCTCTATTTCCCATTGTAAAAGGTGGGCTGAATTTGCAAAAACACGCGCACGCACTGTTTCTCCCAATGCTTCAAGATCATATCCTGTTGCTTGCCCTGTATTGATCATAAAATTACAGTGCATTTCACTCATTTGAGCGCCACCAATCCGTAAACCACGACACCCTGCTTCATCAATCACGCGCCACGCAGATCCATTCTCAGGATTTCTAAAAGTTGATCCACCGGTCTTTTCACGAATAGGTTGCACTGTTTCCCTATGGAGGGCAACTTCATCCATAGCAGCACGAATATTATCTTTATTACCAGGCTCCCCTTCCAATAAAGCAGCAGTAAAAATAAAACCTTCAGGAATATCACACTGGCGATAGGAATAATGCATATCTTCCACACTCAAGATATGACGTTGCCCTTTACGATCCAGCGCATAGACCTCGACAACACGCGCTGCGGTTTCAACACCATTCGCACCTGCGTTCATTTTGAGAGCTCCTCCAAGACCTCCAGGAATACCATGATAAAAATGAAAACCTGCAATCTCAGCTTCTAAAGCGGCAGCAGCTAAATGTTTATCCGCCGTACCAGCACCAACTAAAAAGCCTTTTGGAGAAACTTGCTTCACTTGCCCAAATTTTTTTGGCGAAAGACGAATCACAACACCAGGAACCCCCCCATCACGCACCAGAAGATTAGAACCAATACCGACAATTGTTACAGGAACAAATTCAGGCAAATTTTGAAGAAAGAGAGCCAAATCTTCTTCATCGACAGGCTGATAAAAAAGCTCTGCCAACCCGCCCGTGCGAAACCACGTTACCTTACGCATCTCAACATTAGGTGTAAGCTTTCCTCTCACGCCACCTAACAGTGGTTGCAATTGCGCCAATAGCGCCTCACCATCAATGTGCTGAAAATTTATCATGACCATCCAATACCGCTAACTGATGAGGCAAAGCACAAGCCCATCGTGTGATATTGCCAGCACCAAGAAAAACAACATAATCCTCTGCCTGAGCAAATTTTGAGACAAGAGACACAACATCTTCCAAACCATGTATCAAGCGCACATCACGATGACCCGCCATTTTAATATGCTCTACCAATTCTTGAGAACCAAATCCTACAATAGGCTCTTCACCAGCCGCATAAACGGGCGTAATCAACACTGTATCTGCATCATTAAAACAAGCAGCAAAATCATCAAATAAATGATACAAACGCGAATACCGATGGGGTTGTGCAATCGCAATAACACGCCCTTTTGCACTCTCACGTGCAGCACGCAAAACAGCCTTTATTTCAACAGGATGATGTCCATAATCATCAAATATTTCAATGCCACGCCAACTTCCTGTTCGCGTAAAACGCCGTTTTACTCCGCCAAATTCTGCTAAGCCCCTTTTTATAGCTTCATTTGAAATGCCAAGTTCATGCGCAATAGCAATCGCCGCCGTTGCATTGGCAACATTATGCTGCCCTGCCATGGGCAAAAGCAAATTTTTCAACTCAATCTTTCTTCCTGTTTTGCGTGAGCGAACAAGAACATCAAAATGCGTTTTTTGACCATCCATCGAAAGATTAAGAAAACGAACATCCGCTTGTGGATTTGCACCATAAGTGATCACCCAACGATCATCAATACGGCCCGCCAATGACTGAACCTCTGGATGATCAAGACACAAAACAGCAAAACCATAAAAAGGAACATTTTCTACGAATTGCCGAAAAGCCTCACGCACAGCATCAAAACTTCCATAATGATCCAAATGCTCAGCGTCAATATTAGTAATAACAGCAATATCAGCAGGCAGCTTTAAAAATGTACCATCACTTTCATCAGCTTCAACAATCATCCAATCGCCATCTCCCGTACGAGAATTCGTACCATAAGCATTAATAATACCGCCATTAATCACCACTGGATCAAAATGACCAGCATCAAGAAGGGCTGCGACCATTGATGTGGTTGTTGTTTTACCATGTGTACCACCCACTGCAATTGCACGCCGAAATCGCATCAGCTCCGCCAGCATTTCTGCACGTCTGACAAGCGGCAAATGTCTTTCCTTTGCAGCAATATACTCAGGATTTGTTTTTTTAACGGCAGTAGAAAAAACAACAACCTCTGCATTCCCTAAGTTTTCAGCACAATGACCTATATGAACGTTAATTCCTTTTTTCCGCAAACGTTCAACATTTGCACTTTCAACTTGATCTGACCCTTGAACTTTATAGCCAAGATTATAAAAAACCTCCGCAATTCCACTCATACCGATCCCCCCGATTCCGATAAAATGGATAACGCCTATATCAAGTGGCATTTTCATTAAAAAGCTCCTCTTTTATATCTGACAACAATCGCCCTGCAGTTAAGGATTCAGCCATATCAGCAAGGCGACGGGTTGCATGAGGTTGTCCAACTTTTTTTGCAGCAAGCGCTTGTTTTTCCAATAAATGGGGCGCACAACAAGCGTGCATTAAAAGAGAAGAAAGCTTTTGTGCATTTAAATCTTTTTCTGATATAATTTGTGCTCCCCCCACACGAGCAAGCAAAGCTGCATTGGCAGCCTGATCATGATCTAAAGCATGGGGATAGGGAACAAGCAGAGCAGGTCTACCAATCACCGCTATCTCACAAACGGACGAAGCCCCAGCGCGCGACAAAATAAAATGAGCATGTGCCATACGTTCAGCCATATCATCAAAGAAAGGAGCAACTTCTGCTTGTACCCCCATATCACGATAGATTTTGATCAACCTTCCTGCTTCACCGCGGACTTGCTGTACAATTCGTAAACGTTTACGGTTCTTATCATCAAATAAAGCAATAGCTTCTGGAACAATATGTGAAAAAGCAGAAGCCCCTTGACTACCTCCAAAAATCAAAAAATTAAATGGCTTTTCTCCCTCTGAAGAATGATAAGGAATTTTGGCCGCCTTCAACACAGCCTCACGGACAGGATTCCCCGTCAAAAGTATTTTATGAGCATAAGCGCCATTTGGCGACAACAAACCACCAGCGATTGCACGCACAAAAATTGCCAACACCCGATTGGCACGCCCCATAACAGCATTTTGTTCATGAATAAATGTCACACGCCTCGTTAAAGCCGCAATAAAAAGAGGAGGAAAGCTCGGATACCCCCCAAATCCTCCAACAAGAACAGGACGTAATTTATAAAACAACGCCAACGATTGCCCCATACCCCTTAGCAAAGACCAAAACGTCTTTATCAGAGCAAAAGGATGGCGTCGTGTAAATGTTGCCGATGAAACGATATGAATATGCTCTTCATCAAAACACCGAACAAAAGGGCGTGCTCTTTCATCTGTTATTAAATGAACATCATATCCACGCTGCCTTAATTCAACAGAAAGGGCTTCAGCAGGAAAAAGATGTCCACCTGTACCACCAGCCACCAAAATAATAACTTTTTTATCATTCATAAGGGGTATCCAAGACAGAAGAGGAAGAAAAAGCTGAAAGGCGCGCTTCTGGCCAACGACGTGTTAAACTAAGCAAAATGCCCATTGAAAACGCAATCGCCACCATCGAAGAACCACCATAAGAAATAAAAGGCAATGTCATACCTTTTGGAGGAATTAAGTGAAGATTAACGGCCATATTAATAGCTGATTGAAAGCCAATCATCATTGCTATGCCAGTAATACCAAGACGTATAAAGGAATCACGTGTATTCATGGCTATATACAATGAACGCATAACGATAAAGCCAAACAGCATCATAATTAATAAACAAAGAATAATACCATATTCTTCAGCAGCAACGGAAAATACAAAATCTGTATGGCTATCAGGAATGATACGTTTTACTGTGCCCTCCCCAGGACCTTGCCCAAACCAACCACCATTCAAAATAGCCTCACGTCCCACATCCACTTGAAACGTATCCCCTTCACCTGTCAAAAAACCATTGATCCGCTCGCGCACATGATGCAGAAAAAGATAAGCTAAAATAATTCCTACAACGCCTAAAATGAGAAAGAGAAAAATAATAGTAAGAGGGACACCAGCAATAAAAAACAGCCCCCCCCATGTTGCACTTATTAAAACTGTTTGTCCAATATCAGGCTGCAAAACCAGAAGCACACAACAAATGGCATAAAGTACAATCGCTAACGTATAACCTAGAATGCCCCTCTTGCGTATCTGTTCCGAAAAAAGCCAAGCGGACATAACCACAAAAGCTGGCTTCATAAACTCTGAAGCCTGTACAGAAAAACCAAATAGTAGAATCCACCTCCGTGCTCCCTTTAATTCTGGACCCCAAAATAAGGTTGCAACCATAAGAGCAAGCGTTACAATGAGCAAAAGAGCACATAAACGACGAATATTAGAAAGCGAAAAAAAGGAAATGGTAACCATCGTAAAAAATGCTGAAATGCTAAAAATGATATGCCACCGAACAAAATAAAAACTATCAGCAATTCCGATTTTTTTTGCAATAATAGGGCTGGCAGCAAAAGACAGCATAATGCCAATTCCCATTAAAATTAAACAAGCTGCAAAGATAGAGCGATCAATCGTCCACCACCAATTAGCAATTGGATCTCTATCTGCACGCGTCACCATGGTATCCACCTTATCCATTTTATAAATTATCTCAAAGTAATATGGTTCCCCAGCCTGTTTAACAAACACTTTAAAAACTAAATTACACAAAAAAAGATTCTGGAGTCTTAACGCAAAAATATTTTTTTATAACTGATGCTTTTTTATTGTAACTGCATCACAAAAGAGACAAATGCTTCGCCTCGCATTTCATAATTTTTAAATTGGTCATAACTTGCACAAGCAGGTGACAAAAGAACCGTCACCTCTTTTTCCTTACAACCCATTGCGTCAACAGCTGCTTCACGCACTGCATTTTTCAAAGTTAAGCTCATAGAAAAGGGAAAAGCAGATCCAATAGTGCGAGCAAATTCTTCCGCCGCGCTCCCAATCAAATAAGCTTTACGAATTTTAGGAAAAAATTCTCTAAGAGACTCTATCCCTCCCTTTTTTGCCTGTCCTCCAACAATCCAAAAAATATCATTAAAGGTGGAAAGCGCAGGAGCTGTTGCATCTGCATTAGTAGCCTTGCTGTCATTGATAAACAAAACCGCCCCCATTTTACGCACCTGCTGCATACGATGATCCAACCCTTTATAACTTGCCAAATGCTTGTTCACAGAAGGATCGGTTATTTTTAAAGCCTGCAATGTTGCTAATGCCATAAGGGCATTTTGCGCATTATGACTCCCACGTAACCCCGCCATAGGAGCAAGATCTGCAAGCATATGACTCTGTCCTTGACGAACAGAAAAGAGCTTGGTCCCATCTGCATAAAAACCATTTTCAACAAAATGATCCTTGGAAATTGCCTCAATTTGCTTCCCATCATGAAGTAACTGTTGATATAAAACCCGACAAGCTGCATCATCAACTGAAATGAAAGCCTGAGAAGCCTGAGCAATCAGATGCCTTTTGGTTTGCACATAACAGGCAAAACTCCCATGTCGATCAATATGATCAGGTGTTAAATTCAATAAAAGTCCAATGGTCGGCTGAAGAGAGGGAGTAAGATCAATTTGAAATGATGAACATTCAATCACATAGATACGTTTTTTAACAAATGGCTTAAGCGTCAATATTGCTTTTCCGATATTTCCCCCCATCTGCACATCATAGCCCATTTTTTCCAACAAATGCGCAAGTAAAGCCGTTGTGGTTGACTTGCCATTCGTCCCCGTAATCGCAATGAAAGGAACATCTTGGTCACACAAACCATAATGTTGTAAAAAATGCTGGCGCGCACGAACAAATAATTCAATATCACCGATAATTTCTATATTTTTTTTTCGTGCTTTTTCAACAATCCAATGGGGCTGAGGATAACTTAAAGGAACTCCAGGAGCTACAATCAATGCAACAAATTCTGACCAATCTTCATAACGGAGATCTCGTGTTGGAATATTGTGCCGAAAAGCCATTTGCACGCTTGAAGAACTATCATCCCACGCCACCACTTCTGCGCCACCGCACATCAATGCTTGTGCCGTTGCTAGTCCAGACTGTCCCAATCCAAACAGAGCAACTTTTTGACCTTTATAACACGTAACAGAAATCACATTCTCACCGCAATTTAAGTGTTGAAAGACCTATGAGAGCGAGAACAATCGAAATAATCCAAAAGCGTATCACGACTTGGCTTTCAGTCCAGCCTTTTTTCTCAAAATGATGATGTATCGGTGCCATAAGAAACACGCGTTTTCTTGTTAATTTGAAATAACCAACCTGAATAACGACCGAAAAAGCTTCCACAACAAAAAGCCCACCAATAAGAACCAAAACAATTTCGTGTTTCGTAGCAACCGCAACAGTCCCTAAGAGTCCTCCAAGAGCCAATGAACCAGTATCTCCCATAAAAATAGCTGCAGGTGGTGCATTAAACCATAAAAAACCAAGCCCTGCCCCAACAACAGCTCCCAATAAAACAGCCAATTCACCTGTTCCCGATACATAATGGATTTGGAGATAATCAGCAAAATTCATATTACCAGAAAGATAAGCAATCAGAGCAAAAGATAAAGCTGCAACCATCACAGGAACAATAGCAAGCCCATCGAGTCCATCCGTTAAATTAACCGCATTACCCGTCGCAACAATGACGAAAGCAGAAAAAGGAATAAAAAACCAGCCCAAATTGATAAGATAATCTTTTAAAAAAGGCAAAGCTAATCCAGATGAGCCAATTTTCAAGATGGCAAAAGCCGCAATTGCCGCAACAAAAAACTCCAAGCTTAATCGTGCTTTCCCAGAAAATCCTTTGTCTGTTTGTTTTGTGACCTTAAGATAATCGTCATAAAATCCAATTCCCCCAAAAGAAAGCATAACCAATAGCGATACCCAAAAGTAAATATTCGATAAATTACCCCATAAAAATGCCGATACCACAATGCCGATTAAAATCATCAATCCACCCATTGTAGGTGTTCCAGCCTTTTTAAAATGTGTTTGAGGACCATCAGCACGAATCGGTTGCCCCTTACCCTGCCGCAATTTAAGAGAAGCAATGATGCTAGGACCAAACAAAAAGACGATAAGCCCCGAAGTAAGCATAGCCGCTATCGTGCGAAAAGTAATATAACGAAATACATTCACACCTGGAAGCCAATCACTAAACGAAGAAAAAAATAGCATCATGGAATAAAAAAACCTCTTAAAACTATGAAGAAACCGCTTTATAGCGATCAAGCAATGCAGTCACAATATTTGATGAACAAAGGCTATTGGATGATTTAACCATAAGCAGATCCCCAGAAGAAATTTCTGCTAAAAGAAGCGATAAAATTTTCTCAATATTTTCAGCATAATGAACCTTAACACCAGCAGACAAATCACTGACTAAAGATTTCATCGCCTCACCAAATAGAAAAACCGGATTAGCACCAGAAAGACGTATTGGTTTTATTAAATCACGATGAAGCTTTTCACTATACTCCCCTAACTCTAGCATATCTCCTAAAATAGCAATTCGCCGCCCCCCTTTCCCTACAGGCCCTGTAGCAAGAAGCTCAAGTGCAGCACGCATAGAAGCAGGATTTGCATTATAGCTTTCATCAATGAGATAAAATTCACCCCCATTTGATAAAGACAGTCGATAACGAACACCTCGCCCCTTTTGAGAAGAAAAATGGCGAAAAGAAAGAAAAACAGGCTCTAGCTCAACCCCCATAGCATCACAAGCAGCAATAACCCCTAAACTATTTTGCACAATATGGCGCCCAGGAGCACCAATTTGGACCTCCCTATCCCGCCCCCCCATACGCACAATCATAGAAGAACTATCGGTTAGAAGACGTATATCATGCGCTTGATAATCAGCATCTTTAGTCTCACCAAAGCTTAAGATCTTTTTTACACCGCATTTCTTTGCTTTTTGAACGAGATAAGAAAAAAAATCACTATCCGCATTTAAAATGGCAATGCCTTCCTCATCCAATCCTTCAAAAATTTCAGCTTTTGCCTTTGCTATTTCTTCAAGATCCTTGAAAAAACCCATATGTCCTGCACAAATATGCGTAATGAGAGCAACATGCGGACAAACCAGTTTGACCAGAGGGCGAATTTCATCTCTGTGATTCATGCCAATTTCAAAGATACCATAATCACTCTCCACAGGCATCCGCGCTAAAGTGAGTGGAACCCCCCAGCAATTGTTTAAAGAAGCGAGATTCGCATGAACATTCCCAGCCGTTGCAAGTGCTTGTTTCAAAGCTTCTTTTGTCGTTGTTTTTCCCACCGATCCTGTTATCGCGATAATCTTAGCTCTTGAACGTTTGCGTGCAGCTTGTGCAAGTTGTTCTAAGGCTTTCAAAACATCAGGAACGACAATGAGTGGAGCCGATATCTTTTTCATATCCCTCAAACGGTGTTCCGCAACGATAAGAACGCCTGCACCTCGTTCATAAGCTTGCGCAGCAAAATCATGACCATCAAGATGATGCCCTTTAATGCAGAAAAAAACATCCCCTTCCGCAAGAGTACGGCTATCAATGGAAACCCCAGAAAAAGTTTCTGGCAGGCTTCCCATTACAACACCATTAACTGCAGCAACAAGTGCTTGCTTATCCCATAAAGCTGTCATTTCTTTCGGTCCTCTAAAGCTTCTATCGCTTTCAGACGATCTGAAAAAGGATAAGTTGTCTGCCCTATAATTTGGCCATCCTCATGACCTTTTCCAGCAATGATTAATGTATCACCAACTTTCAAAAGCTCCACCGCGTAAGAAATAGCCTCTCCACGATCTGCTATCTCTATTGCTGTTGGCACCGCCTGTAAAATATCCTTGCGTATTTTTTCTGGCATTTCTGTGCGAGGATTATCATCCGTTACAATAACAATGTCCGCTTTATCCGCCGCAATTTTTCCCATCAAAGGTCTTTTCCCTTGATCACGATCCCCTCCACAACCAAAAACAACGATCAAGCGCCCTTGCGTAAAGGGACGAACAGAAAGCAAAACCTGCTCCAAAGCTTCTGGTTTATGGGCATAATCAATGTAAACAAGCGCATTATTTTCTGTCTTTCCCACAAACTCTAACCGCCCAGGTGCCCCCTGCAAAGTTTCAAGCGCAGAAAAAACCTTACGAGGTGAAACGCCCGTTGCAATTGCTAACCCCGCTGCCATAAGCGCATTGGCGACCTGAAAATCTCCAGCTAAAGGCAAATCAAATGTATAAATATTGTTTTCCACACGACACTCAATACACTGTTTTGAGCGTTGATGTTCGACACGATTAATCGTGATAAATTGCCCCTTACGACCAATTGTCAAGACACGGCGGCGCGCTTGTGTAACAACATCAATAACCTTTTGTGAATAAACATCATCAGCAAAAATCAAAGCAGGAGCAGATACAGGCAAAAGTGTATCAAACAACCTCATTTTAGCCCGCAAATAATCCTCTACCCCCGTGTGATAATCCATGTGATCTCGCCCTAAATTGGTAAAGGCACCAGCCGTTAAACGGACTCCATCAAGTCGTCCTTGGTCAAGCCCATGCGAAGAAGCTTCAAGAGCTGCATGAGTCACACCTTCATGAGAAATTTCATAAAGAAGACGGTGCAAGACGACCGGATCAGGTGTTGTGAGAGAACCATAAACATTCCGTTTAGGAGAAACAACACCAACCGTTCCTATACTCGCAGCACAAAATCCAGCATAAGTCCAAATTTGCCGAAGAAAAGAGACAACAGATGTTTTACCACTTGTACCAGTCACAGCAACGACCGTTTCAGGCTGAGAACCGTAAAAACGTGCAGCTGCCAACGCTAAACTATGACGAACATTAGAAACACGTAAAATGGGAACAGATAAATCCTCAAGAACAGCATGATAATCTGTAACGATTGCTCGTGCGCCACGCTTTATCGCATCATCTATATAGTGCCTTCCATCACTTTTTTTTCCTTGAACAGCGACAAAAACATAGCCTGGCAAAACTTGCCGAGAATCCACACTGATTCCTGTTATTTCTATTGAAGAAAGACTTTCATCTTCAACACATTCTGTAAAAACTGTTCCCAACAACATGATAACGCACCTTTATATTCATTTTACCGTTGTTTAACGAAACTTGAATTGCTCTTTTTACTTAAAAGAGGCTCATATTCTTTTTTAAAATCGGGTTTTACACCAAGAAAACTAGCTGTGCGACGAACAATATTAGCAAGCATTGGTCCAGCATTCATTCCCGCTGTTGCTGAACGCTGTCCCTCCTCTGGCTTTGGTTCATCGATAATTGTTAAAACAACATAAGCAGGATCTTCAATAGGAAAAGCAGCAAGAAAACTATTGAAATTTTTTGTTTTAGAATATTTTCCATTTTCAACTTTTTCAGCTGTTCCTGTCTTACCACCTACACGATAGCCTTCTACTTTTGCATTACGTCCAGAACCAATATCACTATTTAATTGATAAAGGTAACGCATATTTTGACTTGTTTTAGCCTGCAAAACCCGTTTTGCATGGTGCAGAGTTTGTTCTTTTGTGCGTTTTAAAAATGTCGGAGCAATTAACCAACCACCATTCATTAAAGCAGCAGCCCCGACAGCTGTTTGCAAGGGTGTTGTTGCCATACCATGCCCAAAAGAAATCGTCATAGAATGTATATCCTTCCAATGATGTGGCACAATAGGGTGGGCAACTTCAGGCAACTCTGTTGTGAGACGATCCAGTAATCCAAGTTTTTGTAAAAAACCACGATGTTTATCAATCCCTATCGCCAATGCCTCTTTAGCAGAACCAATATTAGAAGAATAAATAAAAACCTCCCATAACGTTAAGGGTCGATTTTTTCCATGAAAATCATGAATAGTATACCCACTACTTGCTTTTATTGGCTTTGAAGCATCAATAATACTGTTTAAATGAAAAATATTGGAATCAAGTGCCATGGCGGTCGTAAAACTTTTAATAATTGATCCCATTTCAAAAGCTCCTGCCGTCATCCGATTGAGACGATCACTTTTTAAAGCTTCGATAGGATTTCCAGGATCAAAATCTGGTAGTGATGCCAAAGCCAAAACTTCCCCCGTATGTATATTTAAAATAACAGCTCCTGCAGCAATTGCCTTATAACGCTTCATAGCCTGAATAAGTTCATCATGAACAATTGCCTGAACACGCACATCAATCGAAAGCTGAACTTGTTTTAACGATTCTTCCATGGCAAGACCAGCGGCACGCAAAGCACTCAACCCCGCATCATCAATATATTTTTCCATACCTGCAATGCCCTGATTATCAACATTCACCATACCGAGAATATGGGAAGTTACAGGTCCATCAGGATAAAAACGACGAATTTCAGTCCGAAAACCAATTCCTGGTATACCAAGAGCCATAATTTGCGTCTTCTGCATTGGTGTTAACCCCCGCTGTATCCAAGAAAAACTAGATTTTCTTTTTAAGCGCTTATAGGTTTCCTGCCAATTAAGATCAGGCAAAACTGTTGAGAGCAATTCAATTGTTTCATCCACATCAATAATACGTCGTGGCTCAGCAAAAAGTGAATAAGTTTTAATATCTGTTGCCAATAAACGACCATTACGATCAACGATATCAGGACGTGCCATCAATTGAAGAACTCCAGGCCCTTTTGCTTCTTCAATCTGTCCACCTTCCAACCCATAAGAAATAAGGCAAGCCCCCATGATGCCATATAAAATTAAAAAGCAGAACAACGAAAAAAGCAAACGTGGACGACTAGAATAGGGACGACGAACAGAAACATTATGATTATTCAACGAATTCTTTAAGCGCTTTTTCTTCTGTGAGAATAAAAAAGTCGATTTCATTACTGCGCGCCTTTTTGGACAACACTATTGATCTGAGAAGCCCGATTATTTGTCAAAATATCTTGATTATCTTCCAAGATATTTTGTTTAATCACTTCTTCAATTTGATCATGTACCCGTACCGGAATGTCTTTAAACTCCACGATTTGACGCGGCTGTATAACCTCTAACCCAAGTTCTTTCTGATAACGTTTCGCAAGTTTTTGCATGCGTGAAGGCCTTATCATCACAGCCCACTCAGCATGAAGCAAACTTACCGTATTTTTTGCTGCAGCAATTTCATGCTCAAGATGAAGAACTTCGTTCATTCGCTTTTGAACATCATATTTTACCTTATAAGTAAGTCCTGCCATACAAATCATAATCAACACTAAAATCATATCAAATGTACGAAAAACTGTCATTTTTTGCTGCCTTCAAAACTGGCAATCTCTGCTAAACCAAATAATTTCATATCTGCTGCAAGAGCCTCTGCTTCAGTCCGTACACCAATACGCAACCTCGCAGAACGTGAACGAGGATTTTTCTGTAACTCCTCTTTAGTTGCCGTGATCCCACCTCGAAACAAAGGAAAAAATGTTGCTGGAGCAGCCTTTATTTCTGGCAGATAGCGTGATCTCATACATTCTCCAGAACGAGCCGAAAAAAATCTTTTGACCATACGATCTTCAAGAGAATGAAAACTGACAACCCCCAAACGGCCTCCAGCTTTTAAAACGCGTTCAGCAGCAAATAAACCACATGCCAATTCACCAATTTCATCATTAACATAGATACGAAGAGCCTGAAATACACGTGTTGCCGGATGAATACGATCTCCCGGCTTACGTCCTATCAACGTTTCGATAGCATACGCCAAATCACCTGTACGCAAAAAAGGCTGCACAACACGACGCTTTTCAATCATCCGTGCAATTCGCCCCGCATAACGCTCTTCCCCTAATATCTTAAAAATACGTGCCAAATCCCTTGCTTTTAAATGATTGACAACATCGCTGGCTGTAAAACCAGTCTGAGCCATTCGCATATCCAATGGACCATCTTTTTGAAAAGAAAAACCTCTTTCTGCTTCATCAAGCTGCATTGAAGAGACACCAATATCCAAAATAACTGCATCCACCTTCTCTTCAACGACACGATCGAGCTGTGAAAACGCCATATGGACCAAACGAAGGCGTGGAAAAAATTCATCAACAAGCGATTGTCCCGCGCTGATAGCATGAGGATCACGATCAAGAGCAATCACCTGTGCTCCTGCCTTTAATAAAGCGCGCGTATACCCACCAGCACCAAAGGTACCATCAATTACTTTTGCTCCAACCAATGGCATAAGCCCAGCCAAAACTGGCTGTAACAACACTGGAATATGGCGTTCAGCTCTTTGATCCTGCTTTATCAAAATAATCCGTCTTGAAGTTATGCTGTCTTAAATCAACAGCTCTCTCATGGCAACTGATCTTAGAATAACCTGACCTTCAACTTTCACATTAATCACAATGAACGAAAAAACTAAAGTTATCCCAAAACAGATCCTAACGCATTATACTTAAAGAAATGTTATAATTTTTTTAAACACCCTTTGCTCAAGTGTCCATTTCAAACACATAGACTCCATAAAAGACCATATATAATTGATCTTATAAAATATCGCCTATCATCATGAAATATCAGTCGGCCTATAAGCCGGGTTCTGTAGAGTAAAGCTTACACTTTACATGGCAACCATTCATCTGGGACGGATGTTACCATCCGCCTCGTGCAACCTACCCGAATGACTCGCCCGGAAATCGGCTGCAAATTAAATTTTGCACGTCATTTCTATTTGGTCTTGCTCCCGGTGGGGTTTACCTTGCCACATTCATTACTGAATGCGCGGTGGGCTCTTACTCCACCCTTTCACCCTTACCTATAAAAATAGGCGGTTTACTTTCTGTGGCACTTTCCCTAGGGTCACCCCTGCCGGGTGTTACCCGGCACCGTCTTTCCATGGAGCCCGGACTTTCCTCACCTGCCGTATTTCAGTATCAGACAAGCGCGGCTGCCCAGCCGACTGACATACTGATTTATAAAACATTTTCTGCTCCGTGAAAATAGCATCTTAAAATATTTTATGACAAACCTCTCTCAACAGATGTTTTTATTTTAATGAAGCCAGATAAGTCTTTACTTTTGCGCAATATTTCGCTGAAATGGAATTCATTTTTTTTGCAGCATGACCTGCGTTATATTTAAGGATTGTACCACACGTACTTCCACCACTGAGTTTATAGGCCCTTGCCAAATAACGCATACCATATTCAAGATTGGTCGCAGGATCGTACAAATCCTGTACAGAACCACTAAAGCCCAACCCTCGTGCCGTAGAGGGTTTAATTTGCATCAAACCTATTTCGCCAGCAGCCCCCTTTATACCTGCCTTATAATTACTTTCAACTTTTACAACAGCATGTGCTAAATTAACGGGAACATTATATTTATTCGCAAGTTTCTGAATAAGAAACTCATAAGGACGAGCAGAAATCTTAGAAGCAACAATCACTGAGGTTTCTCCTGATTCCGCAACATTTAAGACACTATGAGTCCAACTTATATCAAATACAAAAAATACAGCACATGCTGTATTTAACAAGATTTTCAAAAATTGCATTTTCTTTCTCTTCACTCAAACATTCTCAAATTCTAGCCGCAAGTAATTTGCAAATGTATTATACAAAAAAGAAAGCAAAAGAACGTCTTTAAAAAGGAAATAGTAAGACAATTTCAAGCTAAAATTATGAAATAAAAGAATATATCTTTATGCACAAGTCTCAGATTTCTCTATATCATAAAATAAAAAAATAAAAAGACTATAATTAATCTTATAGCGTATCAAATAAAATGATATAATCTATAACTTGCGGCTATCTCTGTTGTATCAATCAATTTTTATATTAAAAAAATAGCATCTGAACTAGATGTAATATTTTTTACATAAGATTATTAATTTTTTTATTGAGATCAATCCCTCAAAGAAAGAGAGACAAGAGCATCTTTTTACCGAAGATGCTCGATATCAAAAAAGGTTCACAAAAAATATAAATCGTTATCAACGCTTCTCTCTGATTAATAAACACCCACTGCACTCTTTATGTCCGATAAAACCTCAAAAAATCACAAAACAAATCCCCCCATCATTGCGCATAAAAAATTCATAAATATACTAAAACCATCATACTCTTTACCAATTCAAAATATTGGAACAGACTTTTAGCTCTCAAGATGTCTCAAAGAAGCTTTTTAATTCCTTTTTATAAAGAGTTTTTATCCACACAAGCCTCTACTTGTGGTATACAAGAAACTGATTTTAATTTTTTCACCATGGATAAATTTAAAATGAGAGGATTTTACAATTCTTAAGATTCTCATTCAATATAAAATGATAAATTATCATTATAAAACAATATACTAAAAAAGTTATATCCGTTTTTATCCCTACAACAAAGCTTAACAATTACTTGTGTCTATTTTTTTTGAAAAATGTTAGAAAACTCAATACCCCCAAAGCCTTTTTAAATAAAAATAGACCTCTCATCTTCATTCAAATATTTTTTCTTTGTCACAGACTATCATCTTATCAGTCTTGCACCTCATTTTCAGAAATCATACAAGTGGATAAATATCCTAAAATCTGTAGAACAAAAAAAGCTTAAATCCTTTAAAAAATTTTATTTTCTCATATCAAATAAAAAAATAACCGGCATATAAAATGCAGTTAACGTGTTTTATTATAGTCAATACTGCTTTTGTCATTGTAGCGATTGATAATGCAATTAACTTGGACCAATACCCTTGATAGACTTTCTATCATTCCTGTAATGATTGCAACATTACCCTTATACTCCAATTGCTTACCTTTTGAGAGATAAATTTTGTTAATACCTTACAAATTGATCATCTCCTCGCACTTTTCAAAATTTCAAGAGAAGCTCTTTCTCCTTAAAATAAACCCCAAAAGCGCGATTAAAAAAATAGCTAAAAATAAGCATTAGCAACGGAAGGACGAGAAATCGCTTTCGAGAGAGCCATAGCAACAGTTTCACCAGATTTTTGAGCCTGCTCACGACTCTGACCACTTTTAGAAGCAAGCGCAATTACATCACGACGCAGCTGCGCAATAAACAACTCTTGCTGTTGAGGGGTCATTTTAGAAAGATGCTTGATAATATCTGGAAAAGATACGGATAATCTCTCTAATAACTCCTCCTCTGTTACATCAAGCTGCTGAGAAGAAAAAGAAGAGCGACCGGGAAAAAACTGATAAACAACACCACTTCGAGAAGCAAAAAAGACAGCGCCAAAAATAAAAAATACGAATAAAATAAAAATAATACGATGCGAAAAAGATCCCATTATCTCTTACCTAAAGACCACAGAATACAAACATAGATTCCTTTTATGATTCCCCTTATAGCATTCAACAATGCCTCAATAAAGAAAAATCAAATTATTAAAAATGAATACGCTAACACTATCCGCCCAATAAGACTCGCCCCTCTATGTATTTAGGTACTATAGGCGAAACAATAACAAATTTTACACCTCCCCCCTAATAACACCTTACATTTCCTAAAATAATTACAAAAAGCCTGACTGAGGAAATCCTCAGTCAGGCCAGACAATCTAGGGGATCCACGCGGGGGGGGGGGAGGAGGTTCCCCGATTGTCCTCTTACATCAACCACTAAGATAGCCGATGCAATATTCTTGCTATGGAATAAAATTCTTTAAACAACAAGAAATTCTTATCATCTTCTACGCAAAAAAACATAAAAGAATTATAAATTATTTAAAAATGTTTAAATTTAGGCAAAAAAAGTTCAAAATGACCCAATTTGAAGCAATTTTATTTCAAGAAGCATCAATTAGAATCTACGATCATTATAACTTTTAAATAGTTTCTTTCATAACTCTGATGATCATATTAAAAAACAGTAATTTCTACGTATCCACCCTATAAAAATCAAACTACGTAAAAGTAGAATCACTTTTCCAACAGCAATCACCACAAAAAGAAAAACGTAGATTTTTAAAATCTTACACAAATAACCGTAAAAAATGGAAAACATCTTCTTGCAAGAAAGCTATGAATTATTTAAATAAAACAATAAATTAGAGAAAATAAAATCTTATCTATCTTTATAAAAAATTTCTGTAAATGATCATTAAAATATTGTTACATCCCTCATGTAACAATCAATGAGGAACTTAAACAGCTTAATCTTATGAAAAAATGAGAGCTCTGAAGGTATTTGTTTCGAATCACGCCCCATCGTCATTCCAAATAACGATAAACCATTTTACAATAACCAACAGTCTCTAACGCATTTTAACATAACAAACCGAAATCAATACAGACATTTTCTCTTAATCTCTATCATTTAAATGATCCCGTAAAATAATACACACAGTAGTTTCTATGCTCAAAAATTTTTATATTCTGTTCTTCTAACGTAAACAATTCATTGATTTACAATCATAACTCATCATTTTACAATTTACATGAGAGATCTCAAGAACGTAAGGTTCCCTTATTTTAAATCTTCGTCTATTGAATTAATGAATAGCCATACTACCGCACATCACAAACAAGAAGAAGCATATGGATAAAAAACATAAAACGATGATGCCGGCTTACAACTTTTACTTAAACTAAAGACGATGGTGCCCTATCAATTTTACGCTATACCAACGGACTGCGTCATAAGATGAGCGGCAAACATAAAAAGAAAGAAAATACTTTTGGCAAAAACAATGGACTTATTTAATAACCTTCATAACTTCTCATGATAAAGAGATACGAAACTTTAGTGTAATATCACACTTTTCTTTCCTACTTTCAGCCACAGACTATCCGTAGATCATCGCCGATCTTATTTTTATGAATATAATGCATTGTTTTACCCTTTTACTTTTTCGTCTTTTTAGAGCATCTTTTTGCACCCCTCACTAAAAGTTCCAACGTACTCCTTATCTAAAAACCTGTTTTAAAGAGATATTTTAAGATCTATTGGGCACCACCATCTTTGACATTTATGAAGGTATGAGCCTTCACTATGATTATATTGTGCGGCATTATATCATATTGCAGCCGCTCCCACATTTAGAAAATGTATGAAAGATGTATTTTCTTTTACAAACGGTATCATTAAGATAAATACCTTCTTTTGTAGCAGACAAACAGACTCTTTCGGATTCTGAAACAGGAAATTTGAAATGAAACAACATTCCTGTATTTAAACCTCTTATTGAGTCTAAAAAAATCAATGATCTTTTAAAATCAATATATTGGCTAATAACATAAATATGATATCAAGAACACCTTAAATAATGATCCTCATAGGCTTAACTCTATAGAAGGTGCTTCATTATACAGCCTACACGCCGCTATAAAACACCAATACTCCCATATAAAAACATAATACAAATGTAAAAAACAATAGCTTATCAATGATTGAATAAAGTTTTATCTCTACGCTATTCTTGAGAAAAATCAGAGTATAAAGTACGTTAACAAACGCGATTTATGCAAAATCTACTTGTTTATCTTTGATATCGTCAACCAATAAACGCGGATCACGAGCAAGCCAAAGCGTAGCACTCCCCTCCTCACTGTTTTCATTTTGTATAGGAGTAAGACAAACCGTTTGTTCTAGAACAAGTCCCGCATTTTTAAGCCATTGTTCTATTTGTAAAGCCGAAAATCCAAAACGCATATGCACTTGATCAGAATATGAAGACTCAATTTCATGATAACCAAAATCCACAATCAATAAACGGCCATGAGGACGCAAAACACTTGATATCTCATGAAGGAATATTTCAGGATTTTCAAGAAAATGTAAAACCCAATGAAGAATAACTAAATCAAAAGTTGTATCTCCAACAGACAAGTGAAAAACATTGCTATCAAGCACAACTTGAACCGCATGCGTATAAAGATTAGAAAACAATTTTAAGATAGAGTCTCCACCTCTTCCAATATTCAACATCGTCTGAAATGGTTTATCGCCAATGATTTCAAGTAACGAGTTTTCTACACCATGATCTGCCATATAGGATGACCGTAATACATCCCGTTGCAACGCATTTTGTAAGAAATGCTTCTTCCTCGTTTTTTGACGCTGCTTTTTAACATCCTTCAAACGTTCTAAATCATGCGCTAACAACACATCATCCTTTGGCAAAGCCGAAAGAATACCTATCACAATGTCTTTACCCCAAAAATCATGACAAAGCTTAAAATAAAGGCTATCCCCCTTCTGATAACGCTCAATCAATCGTGCTTCGTACAATAAACGTAAATATCGTGATATACACGCTTGCGACTGATCAAGAATAAAAATAAAATCAGGAATTGTTAAATCTTCATGATGTAAGAGCCTAAGAACACGTAAATGGCTTACTTCTGCGACCGCTTTCAGCAGCACAATCATTGCATCTAAACTTGCACTTTTTTTCATAATTATCCCCTAAACATTCCTATAAACATTTGTTTATAGGAAAAAAAGTCAAGCATACAACGCATATTCTCATCTATTTTGTTCTCTCTATTTTATCATACTATGAAAAAAATAGGCTAATGTAAAAAACGAACAGATCTTATCTCCCTGCTTCTCGTTATAATGAGAATACATTGATTTATAATAATAATTCATTTTTAACTTGAATAAAAAACCGGAATACCGTAGATTTTTCTCATTTCAAATCTATTCATGATAAATCAATCCAAATCATTCTCTTACAGCTCATAAACGGAGGGGACAGATGGATAAAAATACCTTTTATGCCCACCTAAAAACAAGAACTGCATACTATTGAGAAAAAATAACATGATAATGCCAGCTTGCATTTTTATTAAGTAAAGATGATAATGCTCAATGACCAAGGCATTTGTAGAAGTAATACTATACGCTCCATCCCCTCCTTTTCATTGCAGTTTTACAAAAAATAACCGGTTATATATCATGAGTAAAATAACCCTATTTAGGTCATAATTTCATAAAGTGTCTCTTACTCTTTTCAATGAATAAAAACTCCCACAGAGTACACACACACTTTATTTATGAAATAACAAACGCAATAAAATACACTATTATTCTAACAAAGTTGCGATAAGATAAAAAATTCTAGCGTGTAAGAGGTTTATAATTTGCATGCTTAGGATTAAGAGATTCCGCCCCAAGACGACGAACTTTATCAGCCTCATATTCAGCAAAATTACCTTCAAACCATTCTACATGACCATCACCTTCAAAGGCTAAAATATGTGTTGCCAATCGATCAAGAAACATACGATCATGCGATATGATAACTGCACAACCAGCGAAATTTTCCAATGCATCTTCCAATGCACCCAATGTTTCAGTATCAAGATCATTTGTCGGTTCATCAAGAAGAAGCACATTCCCCCCCTCTTTTAGAAGTTTCGCCAAATGTACGCGATTGCGCTGCCCTCCTGATAAATTTGCCACCTTCTGCTGCTGATCTGCCCCCTTGAAATTAAAAGCCCCGCAATAAGCGCGGCTATTCATCTCATATTTGCCTAATTTAATAATGTCATTTCCACCAGAAATTTCCTCCCAAACAGTTTTATCCCCCACCAAGGAATCGCGACTCTGATCCACATAACTCATGTGAACTGTTTCACCGATACGTATCTGACCTGAATCGGGCTTTTCCTGTCCCGTCAACATTTTAAACAAGGTCGACTTTCCCATACCATTGGCCCCAATAACGCCGACAATGCCACCAGCAGGAAGTTTAAAAGAAAGAGAATCAATCAATACACGTTCACCATAAGCTTTAGAGAGATTATCAACCTCAATAACAACTTGTCCTAACCTTTCTCCAATAGGAATAATGATTTGCGCCTCTCCAGGACGGCGCTCACGTGCTGCTTGAACCAACTCATCATAAGCCTTAATCCGAGCTTTTGACTTTGCTTGTCGCCCTTTTGGACTAGAAGCGATCCATTCTTGCTCACGTGATAAAGCACGTTGACGCGCTGCCTCTTCACGGCCTTCCTGAGCCAAACGCTTGGCTTTAGCCCCCAAATAAGCAGAATAGTTCCCCTCATAAGGAATACCTCTACCGCGATCTAATTCTAAAATCCAACCCGTTACATTGTCGAGAAAATAACGATCATGGGTTATCAAAAGCACAGCCCCAGGATATTCACGTAGATGCCTCTCAAGCCAAGCCGTCGTTTCAGCATCTAAATGGTTTGTCGGTTCATCCAAAAGTAATAAATCAGGTTTTGACAAAAGCAATTTACAAAGTGCAACACGCCGCTTCTCACCACCCGAAAGTTTTGTTACATCCCCATCGGCTGGCGGACAGCCAAGAGCAGCCATAGCCATTTCCACTTGACTTTCTAAATCCCAAAGATTCTGACTGTCAATAATGTCCTGAAGCTGTGCGCTTTCATCAGCCGTTTCCTCGCTATAATTCATCATCAATTCGTTATAACGCTCAAGAATTTCCTGTTTATCTGCAACACCTTCCATCACATTACCACGCACATCTTTGCTCGCATCAAGCAAAGGTTCTTGTGGTAGATAACCACAGCGTGCTCCTTCAGAAATCCATGCTTCTCCCGTATATTCCTTATCTAGCCCAGCCATAATACGTAAAATAGTTGACTTCCCTGCACCATTCGGCCCTAAAATACCGATCTTCGCATCTGGATAAAAAGACAAATGAATATTTTCTAGAACTTTTTTATTGCCGTAAGACTTGTTAAGCCCAGCCATATGATAGATAAATTGACGTGCCATAAATTTCTCTTTATATTATGCGATATTAAAGATTAGGATTTTGAAAAAACTGCTTTTGCTTTTTGAAACTGTACAGTAAATAGCACTTACGTCGTATCAAAAGCTTTCGCTTTATATTGGTACATTTTTTCTAATCTCACAAGCCCCAGTATGGTCCTGAATGCAAAAAAACATCCCCCTAAAGAGCAAAAAGCAAATCTTTTTAGCTGTACCTGAAACCTGTTATCAAACATTGCCTCTCTTTTCCATACCAGATATAACATTGTATTTTTATCGTATTAAACCGACTTATCAATGTAATATGGTACCACAAAGAAAAGCAATTCTCTATGCGCCTTCTTTTCTCGCTTTATGGGCTTTATATTACGCAGTAAAAAATCCTTCTCTTTTTTCATCGATTTTTTGCTACGGAAAGCAATGGTCTTCACCCCTTGCCTTGATATGGCTTAAATTACGTTTACAAAACGACCGCCGCCTTATGGGATCTGACGTCCCAAGCCCAATGATCATGAAAGCTTTGCATCAACACGTAGCAACAAATGAATACAGTGCCCTTCCCATTGGTACGTGGTTACAATTCGTAAAAAACTATAAAGCCAATTGTAAAAACTTATCCATCCCCCTCTTTTGGCTTGATAATTATAAAAATAATATCAATATCCAGCACATCATTTCAAAACTTCAAGACGACATATAGCTTTTTAAAAATACGATAAAAGCTCATCTCGTATAGGAATATATTTATGGAAAAAAAAGCCTTAATCGTCATTGATGTTCAAAATGACTTCTTACTAGGTGGAGCACTTGCCGTACCTCAAGGTGATGCTATTTTACCCGCCGTCAATAATCTCATAAATCATTTTGACCACGTTATCTTAACCCAAGACTGGCATCCCAAAAACCATTGCAGCTTTGCTTCCTGCTATCCTGAAAAAAAGCCCTATGATACAGTCATTCTTGACTATGGTCCTCAAATACTTTGGCCTGATCATTGCATACGAGGAACACAAGGAGCAGAATTCCATCCATCTCTTAGAGTAGAAAAGGCACAACTTATCCTTAGAAAAGGCTATAATCAAAAAATGGATAGCTATTCTGCTTTTCTTGAAAATGATCAAAAAACACCAACAGGTTTACAAGTTTATCTCAAAGAACATGGTTTTACTAAGCTCATTATGTGTGGCTTAGCAACTGATTTTTGTGTCGGATTTTCTGCTCTTCACGCTATGCAATGCGGTTTTAAAGTCAGTGTTTCATTAAATGCCTGTGCTGGTATTGATGTAAACGGATCACTAAACACTATGCTTAAAACAATGAACGAAGCCGGTATAGAACTTTTAATGGTCTCTTAAAATATCCTTCTCTAATCTACCATTATAATACACTGATTTATAAAGGATAAATCATTTTGCACATATTTAAGTAAGAGTCCAGAATATCGTAAATTCTCTCATTTCAAACCTGTTTCAAAAACATTCTTTTACACGTTACAAAGAGAATCAATGTATGAATAAATCATTCAAAAAAACAGTAAGAATGCTTCTTATGACCCATTAAATGCAAGGGCTTGTCATAATATTGAAAGCTGGTAAAAAGTATAACATCAGCTTTCTGTCTTATATTTAGGTCAAAAAGTATCCTAGAGATTGTACATTATTGGCTTCATGGGTAGTATCATACAATGAACTCAACTTTAAAAAAACGCAAATAAGCAATAAAATAGTATTTTATTTTGCATAAAAGACCTCTTTCTATTCAAAGATATGCGATAAACAAAAGTGTGAACAAAGGAAGAAATCTCCATTACTTAGATACAACATGTTTATCTAATTGACGATGCTTAAAACGAATCGAAGAATATAATGCCATTCCAATAATACAGACTCCCACAAGTCCTGTTAAAACTTCAGGAACCGATATAATCGTTTGCAGATACATAATCACTGCAAGAACTAGAATTGCATAAAAAGCACCATGCTCTAAATAACGATAATGCAATAATGTTCCTGATTCAACCAACATAATTGTCATAGAACGAACGTAAAATGCTCCGATACCAAGACCTATCGCAATAATAAAAAGGTTGTGTGAAAAGGCAAAAGCACCAACCACGCCATCGAAAGAAAAACTAGCATCAAGAACTTCTAAATAAAGAAACGCCCCTACTCCCCCGTGAGCTACTGTTGTTAAAGTCTTTTGAGGAGTATCCAAGAGATGACCGACAACTTCAACACCGATAAAGGTCAAAAGTCCATAAAGTGCTGCTAATAAAAAAGTTATTTTATTTTCTGCGTCAATCTGAGCTGAAACAAATAAGATCAAAATCAAAACAATTGCAATATCAATTCCAACAAGCGCCCCAAACTTTTGAGCAGATCTCTCTATAACATTAAGCCAATGCACTTCTTTTTCAGAATCAAAAAAATATTTTAAGCCAACCATCATAAGGAAAGTTCCTCCAAAAGCAGCAATCCCCATATGCGCATCGGTTAAAACTTCAGCATATCGATGTGGTTCCCATATCGCTAATTTGACTGCCGCAATTGGATTAATCCCAACAGCAACGACAACCACCAATAATGGAAAAACAATTCTCATCCCAAATACAGCTATCAAAATACCCCATATAAGAAAACGACGACGCCACAATGGACTCATTCTACTAAGAACACGCGCATTGATAATAGAATTATCAAAAGATAAAGAAATTTCCAAAATTCCTAAAACAAAGCAAATAAAAAAATATTTAAGAAAACCAGTAATACTTTCCGTTTCAAACCAACCAATAACCCCTCCTAAAAAGACACCAATAATCGTGAAAAAAAAAGCAAACCCAAAATAGCGTAATAGGGACATGATCATTCCTCAAAGTTTATTTTCTACTTCATCTAAGCACACCCAGTACCAATCCAAAGTTTGCATCTCTTTAAAGTTGCATCTATTAATGCAGAGGTGTATAGAATATATATGGTAAAGTTACATGAAAATTCTCTCAAAAAAAGCAAGAGACAAATGTAGCAACAAGGAATTTTGTTTTGAAGTGAATATCAATTGTCAATACAATAAGTGCAAGATTGCTTTCTATCTACACAAATAAAAAAATAACAAGAAATTAAAGCTATAATATTGACATTATATCATAGAATATTAATACATAGTGTGCTTTTATTATTTAATGATTTATACCATGATGATTTACCGAGGGAGATAATTCGTGGCACGTCCTGAAACTGAATCAAAAACCATATTTGGAAAACGTTTACGTTATGTACGTCTTGCTTTAGGCGATCCATCGCGTGAAACCTTAGCTAAAAGTTTTAGCATGACAAAAAATTCCATTGCTTTTTATGAGCGTGGAGAGAGAGAACCCAATCTTAGTGTCTTACAAACATACCGCACGTTATATGGTGTCAATATTAATTGGCTTTTAACTGGACAAGGAAAAATGTTTGACACCGAATATACAAAAGGTGATTTTGACTGGAATTATTTTATTAAAAAAATCGAGGGACTGGAAGAAACACTTGCCGATAGTGATCGTAACGAAAAACTAAATCAAGAAAAAATCGACAGTTCTTATGAAAAATTGCAGCAATATTTGTCAAGACAAGGTTTATCAAATGGTTTTAACTCTAAAACTACAACCTCTCTTATCGATATGAAAGCTAAAATGGCCAATTCTTATACCCTTAGCTTATTCATTGATTTACTCATTCGAAGCGTATCCCAAAAAGAGGTTATAGCTAATCAATAAACGTCTATTTCAAAAGAAAAAGCAAGAAATGATTAAACACCAGTATGGAAAGAAGTATTTTTTTACTTTATCCGTGCTGGTGAAGTTTTATATAATTTATAAACTTTATTTCTGTAACGACAGAAAAATATTTGCGTTGTAAATGAAAGTATAGTGTCTTTAAATTAAAAAAAATAATTTTATAGTATAAAATTCTCATTCATATCTTATTGACAATAAATTTTTTCTTGTTAAAAGAATAATAGCTCTCATAGAAATTATTTTTTAAGGTCAGAAAATTTAAGGGGAATATATTGACGACTTCCTAGAGAGACATACATTAATGTTTACAAGCGGATTAGTTAAATATTTATCCTGAAAATTATCAGCTATTTTATGAGGTGGGAAGCATGTATTTTGAGGTGTTTCAAGGAGTTCACAATCAATGGTACTGGCGTTTAATCTCAGGAGATGCACAAAAAATTGCTTTTTCTAGTAAAGGTTATCCAACAAAACAAGATATCCTAATCAATATTGAGCAAATAAAAGAAATTACACATAAGGCTCTTATTAGAGAACTACAGTCCTAACGTTCTTTAACATTAAAACAAGCGTTTATTTTGTATAATGGTATGGTAGTTACTTTTGTGATAAATGAAAAGTGATTGATTTGCCCTCAATGAGAGGAAGTTTTTGTATTATTTCTGACACTCACAAAGAACATTCATATTCTTACAGATTATATGTTTATTTTCAATCATACTCAAATCTCTATAGCCTTTATCAAAAAGAAAATCTCTTAAGTGTTGTATTTTTCATAAAAAATAAACGCACATGAAGAGAAGATAAATCATCAATGAGAAATATATTTACTCTAAAAGATATTAATATCTTTTACGTTCATATTCCTCTTCTGTATCTGATAATCATAACTGACTTACCCATTTCATCTTCATAAAAAGCAAATATCTCTTTCTTTCTATTATCATGCAATTTTTTATACCTATTAGCTGAAACTATCGTAGCATTTATACCTTACATCTAAAAAGAACGTGCAAAACTGTTTCCAGCAATAATATAAAATTGCTGGATTGTATAGACGCGCTTTTTAATAACTAGCCTACCTATAAACTGGTTTATCATCATAAACTCTTATTTTATGATCAACGACGCTCTGTCTTATAACCTTAAATGTTGTCATAAAATCAGAGTAAACTTGAATATTCTCTTCCAATACAATCTCTCCATCAGCACCATAATTGGCTTCATTAAAGTTTATCTCTCTCGTCATTCCAATCTTCCTAACACATTTCCAAACCCTTTAATGCAAAATATGAATACAATCACTCTTTATCATCTTCAGATTTAAGCATTTTTTTATATTTCTTTTCATTTTTTTCATATTGCTTAATTTGTTTTTTCAGTTTTTCAATTGCTTGGTCGCGTCTTTTAATCACCATACTTTGCTCTCTAATAGCCCTATCTCGTTCTTCAGTCATCTTCATAGAATCTCTTAAAAACTCATGCTTTATTCTTCTAGATTCCTCTTTTAAAATTTTCACTTGACTGCGATAATATAAAGAAAATCGAAATATAACCCCGCTGCACAACAAAACAACAATCATTGCTCCCAATAAAATTTCGTTTACACTCATTTGGATCTCCCTTAATTGTCGCTCAAGTGATGATCTTGACCAATTTGTTTCATCCTCAATCAAAAAAAGAATGCAATAAATTGCATGTTCCAAGTGTGAACAATCACTCTCGGCGTTCTTATTTTCTCCATTAAAGCATTGATAAATGACGCAAACAAATCTCTGAAAGCGGCTAAATCTACACTCACACCAATTATTTGCGACACATTTATTGACACAAAATACAAAAAATAAGGAACGTCAAATAAAACTAACGACGCAATCCAATCATACAAGCCTTGCCCAAATCGTTCCTATCTTCCTTTTTTACGCCATGTGGAATGCGGCTATATATGAAAGTTTTTCATTATTACAAAAATCTTCAGTGTCACAAAGCACAGCATTTCTGTAAAATTTTGCCTTCCCACAAATCTTTACATCACCACAAACTAAAGCATCATTATAAACTCGAGCCTTTCTAAAATCACGAGTATCACCACAAAATTCAATACATTGAGCATTCAAAACTTGATCAAAAAAGACCGCATTAGCATAAACATATGCATCTCCACTCATATTCAAATAACGATAAAGTTCTTATTTTTCATAAACATGCGAACTCTTACGAACGACTAAACAACCATATGTTAATGCATTGTTATCAATAACAATATCATTATAAACACAGACTTCATTATAAACCGCAGCATCATAAAAACACATTCATCCCCATAAGGGCATTGATCGAATGTACAATTCTACCAAACAACCACCTTTGTGGATCAGATTACCTTCCTGTTTAATAAAATATCCAAGATCACTTTTTTGATATTTCCCATTTTTTTACGCATATATACGATATACCATCTGATAGTGATCTAATTTATTACAATAAAGAAGAAATCAGTATTCTTTGTCTATGCAATTTACATTTTTTCTACAGCCATTATCCTATCTCTTAAGGCTCTAAAGCTTCGTTATATTCACACACTACCCCAACATCAGAATTTTTTTTACAAATTCTGATGTTGGGGTATATCTTGATTTATAATGCTGCTACGTATACTATCATAGTGAAATCTCATAAACATACGAGTGTGTATCGCCCTTTCTGGTATACACATTTACTTTTTCACAACCGTGGAACTAAGCAACCATTTTTATTGATTCGAATCTGAAAGTGTATGGGGACATTTTGTTATTAGTTAAAAACAACTCTATATGCTTCCTTAGCGAAGAGCTACACATGGATATTTTCACGCTCCTTGTATCATATATTCTGGATTCGCAACGCAATATTAACGCTATAGCGTAAATATGTAAAGGTCTAAAAATGACAAAGACTGAAAAAGATTGGTTCCAACGCTTAGTTGAATTGATAAAAAGTGACGGACGAACAATGATTGAAATAAGCAGAGCTGCAGGCTGTGGACAAAATTACGTCCAACAAATGATAAATGGAGGCAAGAGGCCTTCTGTAGATAAACTCATGGCTATTTTGAATACACTGGGAAATGCTAGTGCCATATATGTAATAACTGGTTTCAACATCTCCGATGAAGACTTAAAACTCATAACTTTGATTTCGTCTGGAGATAAAAAGAAGATTGAAGCCTTAAATGTTCTGTTGAATGAGCAGAATCTGTAGCATTTTCTACTTTATCCAATATCGCTTGCTTTTGAGACGTCGATAAAGACTCCCATTTCACAATAATATCAGATAAAGTTGTTTCAAATTTTTTATCATTCTTCATAGTCATACTCCATGTAGTCACACTATATAACGCTAAAGCGTTTAAAATATATCTCATACCTTAGAAAAAAATATTTGCAATAGGCAGTATGGAAGCAATTGTGTACAAACTTATTTTACAAAATCAGATGAAGTTCTATTAGTCATGTACCATGGTGAAACAGAAAGCATCACACGATCCAGACCTTCTTATGAAAATTGGTATAATCTATCAAAAACGCGAATAATGTTACGCAGATCTTGCGATTCGGACCAATAAAAACTAATGTGAAAATATCCCTGAAGACACTCCTGAACTCTATATAAGAGAACACGAAAAAGCTTTTTTGAAAAAAATACATCACAATTTATTCTACATAGCACCATCTATGTTTTTTTAACAATATTGCAAAGCGAGAATATAACAATGTTATAGGAATAAATTCTTATAAACAGAGCCACACTACCTAAAACTCTGTAACACATTTACAGGTAACCTCCCCTCTAAACGCACCTTGTAAATACTAATATAAGTCTCTATCATAAGCAAAAATGATACTATCAAAAAAATAAAACGAATCACCACGCACAATCTTTGTACGTAAATTTTATACAGATTTACAACAAGAGAGAAATTCCCTTATGCAAATGAAGAATTATATTTTAAAAGTATGGCTTTGAAGAAGAAGTATACTTTTCCAAAAAAACACCCTCCCTGCCAATAATTTTTCATAAGAGAAAAAACTCATAATAAAGATAAAACTCTCTATACGATCAATACGAGAAAAATGTTAGCAATACAAAAAAGTGCTAGGGTTACCGCAATATTGCCAATTCCTTATCAGAGTAAAATCAAAAAAGACATCTGCTCTTCAATAATAATTCGGATCACATGAAAACTCTATAATTTAAACATTAAGCAAAAAATACACAAAAACAGAAAATGGCATTTTAACAAATTTTCCAATATCATAGAAAACATTTCTTACAGAGTAATAAAATGCTTATTACAATAGAATCTGGATGATGCAAAGCGATAGAAACAATCACTCAATTGACTTTTCAAAGAACAATTAATAAAATTCTTTTCAAAAAACACGCCACCGTCACTATGAACAATATTTCTCAAGATATTAAATAGAATTCCTTTCTTGGGAAAAAGAAAATAACAACAAATGTTATCATCGTTGCCCCATGATACATATGAATGCCCATAGATCACATTCTCTTATACACTAACCTTTCATCACAATGATGCTATTCGAACGTCTAAAAGACATTAACATCACTTAGAAAAAAGCAAATTTACACTAAATGTTTTTTGAGCCATTTGTTCTGAACAAGTACAATCTTTAAAATTGGTTTTATTGAGGTCTGTTTATTTGCAGAACAAGTATAAATAAACTTATCCAATGAAGCTTTTAGCCTTCTATTTTATGAAGAACACTATATAGAAAAAGTACAAAACAGTATATGAATTAAGAAAGTAAATAGCGACCCATATCAGTTAATCCAAATGCTAAAAGGTTGCAAATGAGAGAACTTCTTTGATGAGACTAAGAAAACATACCATCATATTAAAGCAACTGAGAGAAAAAACTGCAACAAACAACGACCAAAAGCTTCTAAAACAAACAGGAAAATAAATAAAAAACGAAAAAGGTAGAATCTCAAAACTTTTATATAAGCGATCCATTTTTCTATTGTACATTTCCCTATTGGTGGGCCCGGAGGGACTCGAACCCCCAACCAAGCGGTTATGAGCCGCTGGCTCTAACCAATTGAGCTACAGGCCCTAAATAGGTTGTTTCTCTCTAAACTAAAATGCCCTATGATACAAGAGCTGACAAAGATTATAACCCATCTTTTTCTCTTTTCTATTGGTTTTTTTTTCAGTGCTCTAATTTCTTTACAAAAACTCTTAAAAATGAGAGAATAATTAACTGACAAATATAAAGGTATAGATATGATAGAAAAGAAAATTCAACCACTGAAGAGTTCTCTGGTTAAAACAGTTATATTAGCATTTACACTCTTAGCCACATCGTTGACTGTACGTGCTTATGCTGAAGAAAATAAAATGAAAAATGCAACGATTACAGTGACAGCAATCGGAGAAAGTCAAGCAGCACCGGATATGGCCATTATTAATCTAGCCGTTGTTACCTATGACAAAACTGCCCAAAAGGCATTAGCTTCCAATAATCAATCCATCAATGATATTATAAACGCTTTTAAAAACAATGGCATCCAAGCAAATGATTTGCAAACATCAGGCTTATCCATTTATCAGTCGATCTCTGATAAACACCACGAAAAAAAGAATAATGAAAAACTCTATCATGTTTCAAATTCTTTAACCGTGCGCATTCGTGATCTTACCAATGCTGGTAAAATCTTTGATCAAGCGATGACACTAGGTGTTAATTCAGTTAACGGCATTACTTTTACCAACGCAGATACAAAACCATTTTATCAAGAAGCACGTAAAAAAGCCATTACTGAAGCCATTGAAAAAGCGCAAACGATAGCGCAAGCAGCCGATTTAAAATTAGGAAAAATTATTGAAATCAATGAAAAGGATGATTACTATCACCCAACACCACGTCTCATGAGTAGAGCAGCAGATGTAAGCTATGCAAATACAAATTTTGCAGGTGGTGAATTAAATTATAACGTGAGCGTCACTGTAGTCTTTGCGATCGATTAAGTCACAAACAAGTTGTATAAAAAATCATATTACTGGCCTTCACGTAGAAGACCAGTAATGTGATAAAGATAATCTTCCTCAGATAATAATTCGTCTTCGTAAATCTCTATTTGTCCGCGTGCAGAAATATGCGCTGTATGTACCGTCTGACAATCCCCCGATACCAATGGATGCCACCAATGAAGATCTTTTCCCTCATAAATTAATCTATAAGCACAACTTTCTGGGAGCCAACGCGCTGTTTTAACTGTCGTAATGTCTAGCGATATACAATCTGGTACAATTGATTTACGATGAGCATAATCTCGACACCTGCAGGTTTCCCCATCTAAAAGACGACAAGCAATACTGGTTGCATAAAGGTCACCCGTATCATCGTCCTCAACTTTATGGAGACAACAACAGCCACAGCCATCACAAAGGCTCTCCCACTCAGAAATGGAAATCTCTTCTAATTTTTTTACTTTCCAAAAGGGAAGTTCTCCACTCATAAACTCAGACACACCTTTTTTAATTAAGACGATCTATAAAAAATGAAACGTTTAATTTCTATAATTTTATCTATTTCTGTCTCTTAAAAAGATTCAACTCAATGTATACTTTAAACCATGTTCTTAAAAGCTATCTGAATAAAAAGAGAATATTCAAAAATAGCGCATATAAATGAACATAACCTATTGAAACATCTCTTTGTAAACTTAACGAAGAATAAAATGCGTCACCTAAAATGATAGAAAAATTCCGCAAAGAACATACATTTTTCATCAAAAAGTCCGTATGTTGCAATATAAGTTTACTCCTAACAGATCTCATTTCTTAAAAACGAGCCGCGCTATACGCAAGGTAATGTTTTTATCGTTCATTTCTTGAAAGCCCCCTACTCTCTACTCCATAACCACCCTTTGCCCTATATCTATTCTTTTGAGACAGAGAAGTATAAAGCCCCAAAGCTAAGAAAAACATTAAACATCGAAAACTTTCTAGATTGTTCAAATTCTTCCTATGTTTTTCTCAAAAAAGTATCCAAGTACAACATGAAGCACCTCCCCCCTTCATTAGGAAGAAAGAGGGAGTTATTAAAATGCACACGAATTCTTTTATTTAAGAATCGAGAAAACTGCGCAATTTTCGTGAACGGCTAGGATGTTTTAATTTACGAAGTGCCTTTGCTTCAATCTGACGAATACGCTCTCTTGTAACTGAGAACTGCTGTCCCACTTCTTCCAATGTGTGATCGGTATTCATCCCTATTCCAAAACGCATCCGCAAAACACGTTCTTCTCGTGGTGTTAATGAAGCAAGAACGCGTGTTGTCGTATCTCGCAGATTAGCTTGGATAGCTGCATCAATTGGTAATAACGCATTCCTATCCTCAATAAAATCACCCAAATGGGAATCATCTTCATCACCAACAGGCGTTTCGAGAGAAATAGGTTCTTTTGCAATTTTAAGAACTTTTCGTACTTTTTCTAACGGCATAGAAAGCTTGCTAGATAATTCTTCTGGTGTTGGTTCTCGTCCAATTTCATGGAGAATCTGACGCGAGGTACGAACGATTTTATTAATTGTTTCAATCATATGAACAGGAATACGAATTGTACGTGCCTGATCAGCAATTGAACGTGTAATAGCTTGACGAATCCACCATGTTGCATAAGTTGAAAATTTGTAGCCGCGCCGATATTCAAACTTATCCACAGCCTTCATCAAACCGATATTGCCCTCTTGAATAAGATCAAGAAACTGCAAACCGCGATTGGTGTATTTTTTTGCAATTGAAATGACAAGACGCAAATTAGATTCTACCATCTCTTTTTTCGCAATTGTTGATTCGCGTTCACCTTTCTGCACCTGCATAACAATCCGACGAAATTCACCAATCGAAATAGCCGTTTCTTGCGCAAGATTTTGTATTTCACTTCGCAGTTTTTGGATTTCTTTTGCTTCACGCACCGAAAACTCTTTCCAACCAGGTGTAGGCAAAGCAGAAATATAATTCATCCAATCCGCGTCCAATTCACGCCCTTGGTATTCTTTTAAAAAGTCCTCATGGCCAATGCCATAGCTATTGGCAATCCGTTTCAGCTTACCTTCATTATGAATCAATCTCTTATTAATGTCATAAAGCTGTTCAACCAAAGCTTCGATACGATTTTGGTTTAAAGAAAGGGATTTTACTGCTTGAATCAACTCACCCTTTAATTGAATATATTTCTTCTTCTGAGAAGATGTAAGAGCCCCCTCTTTACGCTCTGCCAAACTGCTTTCAACATGCTGATCTTGTAATTTTCGTAATTTCACATAGGTTTGAGCAATAAAATCCAATGTTTCCATAACTTGAGGACAAAGTTCATTTTCCATTGCAGCAAGCGATAAGTTAACATCGTCCTCATCCTCTTCATCATCGTCTTCAATGTTTCTCTCTCCTGCGCTCTCCCCCATATTACGTATACCAGAAGACATTTTTTCTTCTACGGTCTTATCAACTTCACTTCGCTCAATAACAGGAGCCTGCTTTGCTTCTGGACCAGCATAAGTCGTTTCAAGATCAATAATTTCACGAAGAAGAATACGCTGCTCTTTTAACTCGTCACGCCAGATAATAAGAGCCTGAAAAGTCAAAGGACTCTCACAAAGTCCCGCAATCATTGTCTCACGCCCTGCTTCAATACGCTTAGCAATGGCAATTTCGCCTTCCCGCGAAAGAAGCTCAACAGCTCCCATCTCACGCAAATACATACGCACCGGATCATCCGTACGATCTGTTACTTCGCGTTTATTCGTTGTCGTTGCAATTGCGTGGCTAGAGGCTTCTACTAAATCACCCCCCTCTACCGTAACTTCTTCTTCATAATTTTCAGACTCAACTTCATCCTCATCATCCACAACATTAACCCCCATCTCAGAGAACATCGCCAAGATATCTTCAATTTGTTCGGATGTAACCTCGTCAGAAGGAAGAACAGCATTGAGTTCATCCATTGTTACGTAACCATTTTTTTTGGCAAGTTTAATCATTTTCTTGATGGCATCATCAGAAAAATCAAGAAGAGGACTATCCAAACTCGCTTGGTTTGTTACTTCTGCATTATCTTTCTGTTTAACCTTTGTTGCCATACCATAACTCCACTCGATCACTTCACAGTTTCCATGTAACCATAGTTTCCATGTGACCAGTTTTTTTGTTCTCACTAAAATCTACCAATAGTTACTCATATATACTTCCTGTTAAGAGATTACCATTGGAAAGAATACATTTTGTATACGCCCTGACATCCAGACAAACTTGACATCCAGACAAAAACGCGGGAAAACTCCAGAAGTTTCCCCGACACCTCTCAGCCCTTCTGAGATAATCTCTGCACCCTATCGTAAGAACCAATTTCCCGCTTTTCCTAAAATTTACCCGCTTTTCCTAAAATTTAATTGTCATCTTTATAAAAATGTCACTCCACATAAACTTCCTCATCTAAAATTTAAGTGACTGATTCGCATTAAAAAAGCGAATCATTTTATCGTATCTTGTGTATTCCCGTCTATTTTTTCATCCAACCAACTTCCAAATCCTTCAATTAACGCTTCTGTTGCCTGCATCTGCTCCAGCTCATTTTTTACCTCACGAAGCAGATCAAAAACCTCACTCTTAGGATTTTCTACAAGTTGCTCTTCAATATCCTGTAACCTCTTATGTAGGTGGTGTTCTTGAAGATGCAAGTAGACAGCTTGTTTTAATATAGCACGCGCATCTTCTATAGGAGCTCTACCAGGAATAATACGCATACCAATATTTTGCACAAGATGTTTCATACGCTCTAACAGAGCCTTTTGCCCTCTTTTTTCTAAGAACGCAACCATCGTCTCTTTATCATGAAGCTGTTGGTCCCCAAGAATTTCCAACATAGCTTGATGAAAAATTATCAATTGAGTATTTTTTAATTCTAACTCAGAAAGAATTTCAAAATTTTCATACCACAACTCAGGATAGTAAGCTAAAGTAAGTAAAATCACTGCTTCACGCAAAGGGATAGATTGCGAAGAATTTCGTACTATTTCAGAATTTGCTAACAGAGAAAAGGTTTGATCTTTAAAGGTCCTATTTGGTGAAGATTGACCATATCGCCCTTCCCCCCTTTTTTTCGAAAAAGAGGGACGAAAAAAATCAAAAAGGCGTTTTTTTACATCTTGCAAATAATAACGACGGACATCTTCATCCTTAATCGTAAAAATTTGTTGTTTTAGTTGTTTTTCTAGCGCTGCTCGTGCCTCTGGAATTTCAAAATGCTTTCCATAGGTAGCACGCCACCATAAAAGCTCACTCAAAGGAATAGCTTTTTGCAAAAAAGAAGAAAAAAGCTGTGCTCCACCAGCACAAACAATTTCATCAGGATCTTTCCCTTGTGGCAACAAAACAAAGCGTACACAAACCCCAGCCTTTAAAAGAGGCAACACACGATCAGCAACACGAAAAGCAGCTTTTAAACCAGCATCATCACCATCAAAACACAAAATAGGCTCCTTCCCCATCTGCCATAAAAGCTCAATTTGCGCTTCCGTTAATGCTGTCCCTAAGGGCGCTACAACTCCTTCAAAACCAGCTTTAGTCAATGCAATGACATCCATATACCCCTCAACAACAAGAAGTGAATGAATTTTTTCATCGCCAACAAAGCGACTATTTTTGCGAGCTGCTGCCGCGTTATAAAGTATATTTCCTTTATGAAACAGCACTGTTTCAGGGCTATTGAGATATTTTGCTCGTGTCTCTTTCTCTAATGCACGCCCTCCGAAAGCCACCACACGTCCGCGCAAATCTTCGATAGGAAACATAATGCGATTTCTAAATCGGTCATAAGAATCTGCGCTCTCCTCATGCACTGAGAGAAGCCCACATTCTTCCATTTGCTTTATTGAAATGCCCCGTGCACTCAAAGCTTCTTTCAAAGCTGTACGCCTTACCGGTGCAAAACCAATGCGGAAACGCTCTACAAGCTCTGGTGTAACACCACGTGCATCCAGATAACGACGTGCTTGCGTACCTTCTTTATCGCGTAAATTATATTGAAAAAAATCTGTAGCAATTTTCATCACATCATAAAGGTCAGCTTTTTCCAGTTGACGTTTATGACTTTGTGAATCCAAAATAGGGAGTTTTATTCCCGCAAAATCAGCCAAACGCTCTACACTTTCTGAAAAGTGCAATCCATCAAGCTCACACAAAAAGGTAAAAATATCTCCACTTACACCACAACCAAAACAATAATAGCGCCCTTTATGATCATCACAATGAAAACTTGGCGTTTTTTCACCATGAAATGGACAACAACACCAAAAGTCTCCCCGTGAAGGCTTACTTTTTCGAGGATCAAAATCCACCCGTTGCCCAATCACTGTTGAAATTGGGAGTCTCGTACGCAATTCATTAAGGAAATCGGGCGGAAAACGCATTATCTCTCACAGAGTTTGAAAATTCTTTTTTGCATATTTAACGACTTTAGAGCATAATTCCAATACTTCCTCTTAAGCAGTTGTAAAATTTTAAACCCTCAACTGCATATATTTTTAGAAATGGAGAATAAAAAGTGATCGAATTTATTGCTCAATATCCGTGGTTAGAGGCTATTTCTTGGCTTGTTATTCTTACTATAGCTGCCCTTTTAGTGAACTTTCTAGGACGAAAATTACTTATTCACGGAGCAAAAAAACTCTCTTCTTTTCTCCCCAAAAATACAACGATCGATATTAATAATGCTATTCAATACATAGCGGATATCATTTCAGCTTTTATTCTTTCAATTGGTGTTAATTTTATCTCAACATTGCCCGATGCATTTAGCACTGTCATCAGTAATGTTGCCAACGCCTTCATTATCTTCTTTGTCGTCCTGACAATTTCTTCCTGTCTCAATGTCATTAACATCCTTTACGAACAACGACCAACAGCACGACTAAAACCAATAAAAGGTTATATTCAAATTGCTAAAATTGCACTTTTTGCTGTTGCAACAATTTTAATGGTCGCTACATTGATTGACCGTTCCCCTCTTATTCTCTTCTCCGGTCTTGGTGCAATGGCCGCGGTTCTCATGTTAATTTTTCAAGATACGCTTCTTTCTCTCGTTGCCGGTATTCAAATTTCATCCACTGATATGGTTCGTGTTGGGGATTGGATTGAAATCCCCAATCTCGGTGCCGATGGTGATGTTATTGAAATTGCCTTGCATACTGTTAAAGTTCAAAATTTCGACAACACCATCACCTCAGTTCCTATCCGTAAACTTGTGACCGACCCTTTTAAAAATTGGCGTGGAATGCAAGAATCGGGTGGCAGACGCATCAAACGCTCCCTTTTTATTGATCAATCAAGTATCCATTTTCTCACAAAAGAAGAACAAAAATATCTTTCCCGATTTAATTTATTAGAAAGTTATTTCACGCAAAAAGTAGAAGAAATCGAACAATGGAACGCTCAATTAGATAAAAATCATGATGTCTTAGCCAATACGCGCCGTTTAACCAACATTGGAACTTTTCGTGCTTATGTTTTTGCTTATCTACAACAGCATCTAAACATCAACCCTAATATGACCCTCATGGCACGGCAATTACCTCCTACAGAAAATGGTTTACCCTTAGAAATCTATTGCTTTACGAACACCACCGTTTGGATCGACTATGAACAAATTCAAGGCGATATCTTTGATCACCTTTATTCCATTCTGCCCTGTTTCGGTCTAAAGGTTTTTCAAAATCCAAGCGGTTATGATTTTAATCAAGTATTAAAAGCAAAAGTGAAATAAAAACAATAAACTTCAATTTATTAATTTGAGGCAACCACATTCACAACAACAAAGAAAGAATAAAGTATCATGAATGGTTCATTGGTACTCCTTCATCTTGCCGGCGCTATTTCTTTACTTCTCTGGGCCACACGCATGGTGCGCACAGGAGTTGAACGCGCCTATGGTGACAGACTTAAATATAAAATGTGCCACGTCGTTTCAAAACCATTGTTTGCCGTAAGTTTTGGGCTTTTTACAGCAATGATTTTACAAAGCTCTACAGCAATAACACTCCTCGTTGGCTCTTTCGTTGAATCTGGTTTTGTCTCTGGAGTAGCAGGACTTATGGCTGTACGTGGAGGAGAATTAGGATCAGCAATCGTTGTAAAAATTCTCACCTATGACCTCACTCTTGTTGTACCCTTGTGTCTTTTAATTGGCACTTGTATCTTCATGACAACAGAAAAACGTGAATGGCGTCAAATAGGACGTATTGTCATCGGTATTGGTCTTTTGATTTTATCTTTAGAGATGATAAGTACCGCGACAGAACCTTTACGTGAAAGCGAAATTTTGCCTAGCATCATTCGTTATCTTTCAACCGATCCTATTTCCACTTTTTTGTTGGCTGCTGGCTTAACCTACCTCTTACATTCATCCATTGCAGGAATCATTTTGCTGGTCAATTTTGCCAACTACGATCTTATCCATACGCAACTCTGTGTTGTCATGGTTCTTGGTGTCAACTTTGGCTCTTCTCTTATAGCACCACTTTTAACGCGCAACGCCTCTCCTAATACCCGCCTCGTTCCCTTAGGAAATTTACTCATGCGTGGGGCAGGGTCAATCCTTATACTTATCTTATTTCTCTCCTTTCACCCTCCCATCACATGGCTTGGCAATAACGCCCCTACTCAAGTAATCAACGCCCATATCATTTTTAATGTTTTCATTCTCCTTGCTGGAATACCGCTTTCAAAATGGGTTTTAAAATTAACCACTCAGATCGTGAATATAAGTGCAAAAAAAATGCAAGCCGACAAAACGCTCAATTTATCCGATCAAACAGCTCTTGATGACAGTGTTCTTGATCGCCCAACTCTCGCCCTCTCGAATGTCATGCGTGAAGTCATTCATATTTGTGATCTTGTAGACATCATGCTAGAAAAAATTATGGGACTTTATGAAAAGCCTGATCCCAATATTATTCGTGAACTCAACCAACTCAACACCATATTGGACAAAAAACATATCGCCATCAAACTTTATCTTGCACGATTAGCGGGACAAAAATTATCTGACGAAGAAGCTCTTCAAACGCAAGAACTTCTAGGTGCCTGTATAAAATTAGACCAAGCAGGCGATATCATTATTCATAATATGTTGATGCTGGTTAAAAAGAAACAACAAAAAGGTTTACAGTTCAGCAGCGAGGGCTGGAGTGACCTCCTTCGTTTCCACGCCATTGTACTAGCCAACGCGCATATAGCATTTAACGTTCTCGTCTCACGTGATACACACACTGCACACCTATTGGTACAAAAAAAAGATCAACTACGAAACTTAGAAAAAGAGATGAGTTTAAAACATTTTAAACGTCTGCGTGAAGGGGATCTCAAAAATGTAGAATCATCCAGTCTTCATCTCGACACTGTGCGCGACCTCAAACAAATCAACTCTCTTTTGACCTCAATGATCTACCCCATTTTAGAAGAACAGGGACTTCTTCAAAGTTCTCGTCTACGCAACCCTGCTGAAGAACAAACAGAAAAAACTTAAACCTTTCAAATAACTTGAATAAAACACACATCACATCGATTATTCAATTTTGAATATGGTCAAGATATTGATTTAATCAAAATATCTTATTATTCGACAATTTAAATGAGCTTTCTGCATCGTAAGTTTCTTTCATTTAAAATCTATACATGATGAATTGCTCAAAGTCATCTGCTTGCACATTACAAACAAAGCAGCATGTAGAATAGAACTCTTGAAGAAAGACGTAAAAATGCCTAACCATCTCAAAGCCAAGACTGTTAAACACATAAAGAGTAGGTCAAGAGTATGATAGTTCCAACCTAAACCCGCCTTGTAAAAAGGGAACCGCTTCACAGTAGCAGCGAAACAGAAATACTCTATAAGAAATACAAAACCCCACAAAAATGCAACATTTATATCAAGATTGGTAGAGGTTCAACCTATACAGCCATGCTATAACGTATCAACGAAACAGTTTTCATTTCAAACATCATTGATATCAATTGGCAAGCTCCAAACTTTTAAATATCCATTTTACTTATTGCTTTAATCACAATTGTTTTTTAATGTAAGAGAGAGATTTAAAAAGCTTATAAATACACTTTATGAGTTCTTAGAACATTTCTACTAATATTTTCTTCTTTTATTCATATTTATCAATTAATTAATTTATTTATAAATTAAAATATGTTGTATATTTATACTTATTAAGTATTATTATGATATAAATGTGAATATTATTTTTATATAAAGGAAAGTAATAAGTAAAATATCTAAAAGAAATATCCTTTCCACTGGTTAAAAAAGGAATAAACCTTGATTTTTACAAAGTTTACTCTAGTTACAATTTAAATTCAGGCAAAGGAGGGTATCATGGAAAATGCAAACATCGGTTGGATTGCTGCTATTATTATCGGCGGGATTGCAGGTTGGGCAGCACAGTATATTATGAAAAGCCAAACAGGAATATTGTTAAATATTATCTTAGGAATTATTGGCGCTGCGCTAGCAAGCTTTCTTTTTAGTCTTTTAGGTGTAAGTTTTGCTGGTTGGCTTGGCTATCTTATTTCAGGTTTTATAGGAGCCTGTATTCTTATATGGATAGGACAAAAAATTCGATCATAGAGTATTTATTTTTTACACCTTTTGGAATTCAATACAAAACTAGGAAACAACTAGCAGAGTTTGAAATATTTTCTTGTAACTTGGTGTTACCAATTTTGATATGATGGTGAGATGCTTAAGCTGCGATTTTAGGCATACACCATCACCGTATTATAAAACGAAATGCAGTAAAGAACTTTATAACGCACCATTTCATACCTATATAAACTTACGCATATCAGGAGAGATATGTTGCGTTATTTTAACGAAATACGAACTGATTTATGTACCACGTGCGCAAATCCAGCATATCTCACTGTAATAACAATTCATAAGGTTACAAAAATCACTAACGATGATTAAAAATTCTACCGTATAATGCTTAACACCTATACACTCTATCAACAATACCCTTTTTACCGAAAAACTCGAAGCGCTTTTTTACATTCTTAAGAAATAAAGAGAGACGGCAAGAATAAAATGATAAATATTTTTTCTAATCTATGAAATAAAATAGTATCTAAAATAAATATGAAAATTAAATTATAATGTGTTTTTTTAAATTTATTTTTAATAATAAAAATATATAAGTAAAAATTAATAATATTAATGCAAATTTATTATAAAATTAATACACATTATGTGATGTAATATTTCAAAATTTTAATAATATAATATATTTTGCAAAAATATATGCATTACTATAAACTTCTTGATTATAAAGAATACGATCTCCTTTACATCTCAATTCAAAAGATTTGAATATCTCTTCTCTTTCTAAAGTATAAAATAAAGTTTTGTTCCTCTTAAAATTTCCTCTTTATATCATCTTGCATAGATGAATTTTTAGCTCTTCTTTATATGCGTTACAAACGAATTTTAAAGCACGAAACATTTTTCCCATTGCTCTCATGCGATAAAGAAATTTCCGTAATGCATTGTGAAAGCGCCTTGAACAAAACATAATACTTTATTTTGCTTTTTTAAATGAAAATAATCCTATAATATATACTTCCTGCATATCTTCTTTTAAAGACCTTTGCTTTCGATTTTCCCTTTGATATCTTCCTGTTAAAATCTTGCTGCTTTTATACTCCTTGTATTACAATAGAGCTATCTATTTAACCCAACATAACATATGGAATAAGACTTTAGCTGTGGAGTAAAACGATGTCTGATCTTGAAGATTCCATCTTACCACCTCTAAAGTGGTTCTCTGATCAAAATCCTCCAATACCAGAAAATGTTCGCGATTGGCTCATGGAATCGGGCTCAATGACGCTTCGATTAAAGAAATATTGTACCTGCCTCCAAGTTCAACCACAACGCGAATGTTTTATTACGCGAGATAAATTAACAGAAGAAGCAGAGCATCTCCCCGAAAATGCGCGTTATTGGCTACGCGAAGTCATATTAATGGGAGATAATAAACCTTGGCTCCTTGGACGCACTGTAATTCCACAAGAAACCCTCCTACACAATCAAGCCTTGATGCATTTGGGAACTGTACCTCTAGGACATTATTTATTTAACAATGACAAATTAACCCGCGATTACATTCATATTGGTCAACAAGGTGCGCTATGGGCACGCCGTTCCCGTTTGCGGTTAACGGGTAAGCCATTGTTGCTAACTGAACTATTTTTAACAGATTCACCACTGTATCCCCACAAATAGAGGTTACTCATTTTATTCTGCATAACTTATAGATTTCATATAGCTTATAAGGGATTTAATCAGAGAAAAGAATTTCAAAATTATCTCAAGAACACATTAAAAACAAAGATTTCTTTTCAAAATATCCTTTTATTTCATCAACTCAGCTTAAAAAATCTCTTCCCTAGAAAAAACGTTCTAAAATTCTGATTTTCTTATCATTAAAACCAGCACTTGAATTAAAAAGATACACACCATATTGATAAAACCATCTATATTTAAATTTCTTGCTGAATAATCACTACTCTAAAATACGGTAACTCTTTATCAAACAAATGCTTTGAAACAGCAAAAAAGACAATAATACACTCCCCAAAATTGGAAATCTGTATCAATTAGCTTAATCATTCTGTTTTAAAATTTTTAACAGTGCTGACAATAGATCTTTTTAAAAAAGTAAAAACTCTATAATCTTTTTGTTTTTTAATGGTCTAACAGCTTTGAAGAACAGAAAAATATAATACTTAAAAGAATGTTTATTGCTCTATAAGAGCCAAAAAAATTTCGTTGATATCAAAAAAATATTTTTTTGATAATAGTATGTATATAAAAAATAAATGATATTTATCAACATCCTACTGACTTACAAAGGCGACGCACAATAAAAAATATTTTCCAATCCCCTTGAATTAACAAGATCTATTGCAATTTTTGACGAAGACTATTGCACACTTTAGAAAAATTCATTTGCCCCGCATACCGTTCCTTAAGCCATGCCATCACCTTACCGATATCGCGTAATTTTTCTGCCTTTGTTTGTGCCAAAGCTTCACAAAGAACCTGTTCTACTTCCATCTCCTTAAGTTGATAGGGAAGAAATTCACGAATAACTTCTATTTCTGCTTGTCCTCTCTCTGCCAATTCCAAGCAACCAGACTCTTTATAGGCTCGCATCAATTCTTCACGCTGTTGAAGCATTTTAGTGAAAACAGACTGTATCTGCTGATCATCCACTTCTAGCTTCCCTTCATCATAATAAAGAATATCACGATCCCTAACTGCAGCATTCATTAAACGAAGTGTAGCAAGACGCGCACTATCTTGCGCTTTCAAAGCAGCCCTAAGAGCCCCATCAATCTGGTTACGCAACATAAATTTATCCAATTTTTGTTCAAGAAGAAGATGCCTTTTAACCAATCTTTATCCATCTTGCAATGGAGAATAAAAAATAATTAAGGACTCGATCTTCGAAAAGCTAAACAAGACTTTACCTCTTCATGGAATGTACTTATACTGCCTACTTCAAGCGAAACGTTACCAGAATAATATACACAGCATCTGCTAAAGGTATGATTTTTGTGTAAAGTTGATCATTATACCTTTCAGAGAATAAATTGTGGATACATACTATGATACAAGCGACTTCACCCAGCCACCCTTGGAGTATCAAAAAACCGACAGCCCTCTTAGTCTTAGCAGATGGAACCGTTATTGAAGGCAAAGGAGCAGGTGCTACAGGTATAGCTGAAGCTGAAGTGTGTTTTAACACCGCCATCACAGGCTATGAAGAAATCCTCACAGACCCGTCATACACACAACAAATCGTTAATTTTACTTTTCCTCATATAGGAAATGTAGGGGCAAATAGCGAAGATATTGAAGATCTCTCTCCTCTCAATTGTCATGGTGCTGTTGGCGCTATTTTCAAAGCAGACATTACACATCCCTCAAATTATCGATCCAATGAAAATCTTCATCAATGGCTTAAAACGCGTAAAATTATTGCACTTTGTGGTATTGATACACGTGCACTCACAATTCTTATTCGTGAAAAAGGTGCACAAAATGCTGTCATTGCACACGATGCTAATGGAAACTTTGATATTCCTTCTTTAAAGAAACGTGCGCAAAAATGGCAAGGTCTCGTCAATCTTGACCTTACGAAAGACGTGACATCTCAATCATCAATGCAATGGAATGAAAAACCATGGAGTTGGAATAAAGGATACGGTACAAACAATGTGCACAATCTTCATATCATTGCAATTGACTACGGTATTAAACGTAATATTCTTCGCCTTATGGCAACACAAAAAGCACGCATTACTGTTGTGCCTGCTCACACAACTGCAAAAGAAATTCTGGCAATAAACCCTGATGGCGTTTTTCTTTCTAATGGACCAGGAGACCCCGCAGCTACGGCTCAATATGCCATTCCAACAATCAAAACATTAATTGATCATAATTTACCAATTTTTGGAATATGTCTTGGTCATCAACTTCTCGCTCTTACGGTTGGTGCAAAGACCGTGAAAATGCACCAAGGACATCATGGTGCCAACCACCCAGTTAAAGACCTTAACACTGGAAAAGTTGAGATTGTATCGATGAATCACGGTTTTGCCGTAGATTCTTCCTCTTTACCACAACATGTTCAAGAAACACATATTTCTCTCTTTGATGGTTCAAACTGTGGTATTCGAATCATTGGAAAACCTGTTTTTTCTGTTCAATATCACCCCGAAGCTTCTCCTGGACCACAAGATAGCCACTACCTCTTTCAGCATTTTAGTGATCTCATTATGAATTATAAAAAAATATCTTAAAATAAAAAGCCTCACCTTTTAACTTCTCTCCTTTAAATTATATCATCTTCCTACGCACAATTATATTATTTTTATACCTACAACTTATTGAATAAATATTCTTATTGATCATTCTAAAACTAAAAAGAGCGCTCTGAATAGCTTAAATTTTTCTCATTCCTCTCCTCTTAAGGTCGTATCCATCAAAATCATTGGTTTCTCCCCCCAAGCAAGATAAGTGGGTCGATAAAAACCATTTTTAAAAAGAGTAAAGTGCCTAATATTCAAATAAGCATTTGATTCACAATACAATTTTAAGCATTCTATTGTGCATGAGAAACATAATCCCTCCTAAAGAATAAAAAAATTAAAGTGTGAGACAGTGCAACAAATCTCTACTTTTTAAAAGATATTGCCGTAGATGGTTTTGAAAACTGTAAAGCCGAATAAAAAAGTAATAGCAAAACAGAAAACATCTTTTCAATTTTACAACTTTATATTCTTCCAAAATGAGGTTTTCTTTCGATTCCAGAAGTGATGCCAACAAATATAAGCAATATTTTACTTCCAATTTGCCATATAAAATTTGGAATTGTTCATACAATACTGATACATCTAACTCAGATACGTTTTAATCTTTGTTTTCAATATGCTGCTGCATTAGCACTGGATATTAATTTGCAAGCAATAGAAAAAATACGGACTCCCCCTCTACAAACAATATCACAAAATAAAAAAATTATTTTTACTAAATGAGAAGGATATATCGATATTTTATACAACACTTTGTGAAACAAATATCACAAAAACTTTCTGCCTATAAAATGATACATTTTGTTTATCTTGTGCATTCTTTAGCAAAATAGTACGTACCAGCCCCTCTCAACAAATTAACGTACCCGCAAGACAAAAATAACTGTCGCAACAACAAGAAGAAAAAAGCCTCCAACAAAAGGAGCACCAGAAAAATAAAACAGTGCATTTTTATCTGTAAAACATTCAAAAAGAAACACATAAAAAACAGAACCAAATGTTAAACTCAACGAAATAACAGATGTCATCGCTCCTTGCAGTTCTCCTTGTACATTTGTCGGTACCTGCGCTGAAGCAATAGCACGTATAGGTGCATGAACAAGATACTCAAGCATAGTACACACACAAACCATATAAACCATCCACCCCTGCGTCGCAAATGTATAACCCAGCATAGCAACAGAAGCAAACAAAAGCCCTACTATAACAATATGCCAATCACTCCATCGTTTAGAAAAATAAGGCAAAATGAGAGCGACTACAATAAATTGGCCTATCCCAAAAACACTATAGGAGAGTCCAATAGAAAAAGAACTCCAATCATAGCGTTCTTTTGCAATGAAAGCCCAAATGCTTAACCATACAGATTCCGCAAACCAATAAAGAAAAAAGACCAATAACACCCAAAGAACCATCGGGTATTGTTTCAGATGCCAAAAAGCACCTAAGGGATTTGCCCGCTTAATATCAAAAAAGCGCCTATTCCATAAAGAAAGGGTTTCTGGAAGCATAACCCAAGAAAAAATAAAATTAATGAGTGAAAAACCAACAGCAAAATAAAACGGAATACGCGGACCAAACTGACCTAAAAAACCACCAATAAACGATCCTAAAATAAACCCCAATGCGGATGCAATGCCTAACAAACCAAAATTGCGTGTACGGGTTTTATCATCAGATATATCCGCAAGATAAGCTGTACAAGTTGCAAAACTAGCGCCACTTATCCCTGACAAAAGACGCCCGATAAATAACATAGAATAGCTCCATGCTATAGCACATATGAGATTATCAAGAGCAAAGCAAATAATAGAGAGAAGCAAAATAGGACGACGACCATAACGATCAGAGAGATTGCCAATAACAGGAGCAAACAAAAACTGCATCACTGAATAAGCTGCAAGTAATTTTCCTCTTTCTACAAAAGATGTACTGACCTCTTTTCCAGTTAATTGAGAAAAATATTCAGGCAAAACAGGACAAATGATCGCAATACAAAGAATATCTAACAATAAAGTGATGAACACTAAAACGAGCCCACGCTGAACAAATTTCGGATTGAGCATTTGGTCTGGCATAACATACACACTATTTTACGCATACAATGACTCCCCCGCTCTCTTTTAACTCCCGTTTCCTTTTAAAAGTATTCTATACCGTATACTTTTCACATACAAAATAATAACAAAGTAAAAATTTAAGTAAGAGTCAAGATAAAACTATAAAATTACGTTTTAATTGGTATATATTTAATTGCTATCTCATTGTCAAAGAATAAAAATTTTTTTGCATTATACGAACAAAATATTTGTGCGACAAACTCATGAACAAAATTTCATGAAACACAAAGTATTTCCAATAGTTTTAGAGACATTATGATGAATTTTATCAGACATCGTTTCCCCCTCTCATCCCACCGTTTTCAGGAATCTCAATTCCATCAGATACGTTAGATATACTATAGTAATTGAAACCTTTTAAAAGATAAGCTCTTAAAAAATTTTCTTACCCTCAGAATATGCTATAAGGTTAAAGCAGCATTACCAGAATAGCTTAACAACGTAAAAAGCTCATCATATTTTTAAAAGTATTTATTTGACAATAATTTTGATTAAAAAATAAGTATATTATAGAGAAAGTTCTTTAATTCTATAATCTTAGAAAATATTCATATCGCTTGCAATTTGTGGAACCTTATTTTATCTTTATATTCATTGATACTCTTAATGATTGTATGCTACCATTAAATCTAACGATGATCATGATAAGCATTTAAAAAAATAGCACTTTTAGAAATAGTTCGTCATGAATTTTTAATTCAAAAATGGTGTATAAAATGCGAAAAATATCCCTATTAATTCTCATATTAATGTTGGTAACAGGATGTGATGTTCAGGATTCTGATTCACAAGAGAGTATTTTAGAAAATAAAATAAAAACACAACAAACAACCAACGTAAACCTAGATCCCTATACTCTAAATAAATTAAATACTCTTCTCAAAAAACGTTCAGAAACAAATTATCAGGAAAAAGGGGCACTAATTGACTTTCTTTCTGAAGCTTTTTTAGGGACACCTTACCAAGCAAATATGTTACATGGCTCAGAAAATACACCAGAAAAACTGATTATTGACTTTAGAGGCTTAGATTGCTTCACTTATCTGGATTATGTTGAAGCATTGCGCAAATCAACATCCCAAACAGAATTCATAAATAACGTCATAAAAACGCGTTATATTAACGGTAATGTTGATTTTTTAAATCGGAAACATTTTTTTACGGATTGGGCTTATAGAGAATATAAACTCGCCACTGATATTACCGCTGAAATAAGTCCCCATGCGGTAAAAATAGAAAAATATCTCAACAAAAAAGCTGATGGTGAAAGCTATCTACCTGGGTTGCCAGTTGTGAAACGCACGATAACGTATATTCCAAGTAACTTTATTAATGAGGAGGTTATAGGTCGTTTACAGTCTGGTGATTTCATTGGTATTTATACGAAACTTGCTGGATTGGATGTAACACATGTGGGCTTCTTTATCATGACAGATAAAGGGCCAATGTTAAGAAATGCTTCTTCACGAAAAGAAAACGAAAAAGTCGTTGATTCTCCTTTTATGAATTATGTTGAAAAAACACCAGGAATCATTGTTTTAAGAGCTCTTGAATAACATCATAGCGATATGAAATATCTTCTCTATTCTTAAAATATATACTGTCGTTATTCAGGTAAACATCTAACTTCGTTCAAGCTATACGGATATAATATATTTGTTTACAGTTTTAAGAGAAAAAAGTCGTTTTGATCTAACTTTGTTTATAGGTATGACAAAATCATTTTTGGAGAAATCACGGATTTGTAATCACTTTTACTGGTTGAAAGATTAAAGACAGAAAAGACTCTATTATAGTATCACGCTTTCCTTTCATATTCTCAACCAAGAGTTATCTTTAGATTACCGCTAATCTGATCTTTACGAATATAACGCAAAAAACACAAACGAACGTTTGTAAAAATAAGTAAAAGTAAAGCCAGATATGTTTGGTGTTGTTTCATAAAGTATTTTATAAAAATTCAATCTACCTCTCTAATTTATTGCATATAAATTTTTGACTTTATAGCATTGTTTTCCTTATAAAGTCTTTGCTTTTTGTTATTGTCTATCAATTAAAATAGCTCTAATGTAGAAGCATATTTATGATTAGGATGCACCAATACTGTACGAGTCCTTGTAAAATTTTGATGCCAGATTGGAATGAAAATATGAAAGCATCAATTAAAACCAGTTTCTATCTTTAGCATCATTCTTTAGTTCAGCTTTGCGATTTTCTACAGCAACGACAATAATATCCTTCAAAGAGTAGAGACATGAGCATTATTTTTTTTCATTCTTTAATGAGTCCCCATCCTTCATGCAATAAAGAACACTCTAAACAGAATCCATTGTATCGATAAAACAATACATTTATTAGCAACAATAATGATGATTAATCTATGATCACAAACTTTAAAACCCTATTCATAACTTTTATATAAAATTTATAATTAAATCTCATTAAACTTATTACGAAGGCTTCACTCCTCTTCGCCCTAAGAGACGAAACATCTACTCCTGAAAGTCTGTAAACAATCCGTTCTCTTAAGTGGATTTAAGCTGCTAACCATTTCATGAGATTCACTTACAAAAGAATACAGCAGTAAGTCCTATTTTGAATATTTACTCCATACTCTAAAAACACTTAATAGATCAATTTTATATGCCTTATCTCACCACACCTTAAATGACAGTGTTTTAACGAAATAGAATAAATCTTGCCTTAAATACTCTGTTTAACCTTGTATACTTGATTGATGCAAAAATAAAATGAACAAAAGAGCATCATCGTATTTTCGAAAGGTATGAATCGCTCCATCATAAAAAAACAGCCCTTATAACATAACAGACAATTTGAAAAAATCTTTTTATATAAAAGGGATCACCGTTGTACCGGGAGGCAATTTTGCCTCATCTTCAGGCTCGACATGAATAGAAATACGCACATTATCAAATTCTTTTTGAAGAACAGCTTCGATTTTATCACAAATTTTATGTGCTTCTCCTACCTGCATTACAGCAGGCACAACCAAATGAAACTCTATAAAAGTAACCCTCCCAGCAACACGCGTCCGTAAATCATGGACCTCAAGCGCACCCGATGCATTTGCAGAAATCAGCTCCCGAATCCGCATGCTTTCATTCAATTCAACGCCAACATCCATTAATCCCTGAACAGCACTTCTAATCACCTTCCAGCCCTGTAAGAGAATATTAACGGCAACGATTATCGCTAAAATTGGATCTAAAGCTCCCCATCCTCCGACAAAACCGGCAATCAAACCAATTAAAATTGCAAGCGACGTAAAAACATCTGTTATAAAATGTACTCCATCAGCTTTAAGAGCCGGTGAGCGATGGAGTTTTCCCTGCCCAATAAGAACCATTCCCCACATACAGTTTATGACAGTTGCAATAAGATGAATAGCAAGCCATATTCCAGGTTTCTGCAACAATTTAACGGTAGAAAGAGCTATCCATGCTTCTCTTAAAATAACAATTGCCGCAATAATAATGAGTACCCCTTCAAGAATTGCGGAAAAATATTCCGCTTTATGATGCCCAAAGGGATGATCATGATCTGCTGGCTTCATACTCACTTTAACAGCCCACCATGCTGCCAATGACGCAAGGATATTAACGATTGATTCCAATGCATCAGAATAAAGTGCAACCGAACCTGTGATGTGATATGCCCAATATTTCAAAGCAAAAACAATACACGCAATAAAAATAGAGTATAAAGTTAAGCTTTGTATATTGATTTTTACATCCATGAACCTCATCCTTTTCTTCACGAAATAGGGAATTAATATTTTCAACCATATCATTATACTTTTGGCATAACGACGATCTTTCCTCAATATTACAGAAGCTTCATCATACAATAAACGCTTCAGCTCACCATTATTATCGTAAAAATTGCTCAGTTACACGAACAGCACCAATAAATAAAGAAGAGAGAAAATAATAGAAAGAAGAGCTTTCCCAAGAGCAATCAAACACATAACCTTCATTATTAATCGTTTTCTGAATAACTTAAAGCCATCTCACTTCTCATAAACGAAAAACTTGTTTTTGCTCAAATCTATCATAATCATGCATTTTTTTAGTCTTATGATGTGCATTATAACCCATCTATAAGCCATCTTTGCACCTTAGAAAAAATATCTTAGCACTCTACGGTAACCTTACAGGTCAACTGGATTTCAAAATATGATTTACTAAAAAATTTAGATATAAAAAGAAGAACAATAATTACCCTCAAAAAAAAAAGAATCTGGGCATTGGGGACCCAGATTCTTTTCCCTTAGAAATTAAGGGCATACAGAACTTGGGAAATAGCGGGGACCCAAGACACTGCACCCGATACAAGAAAAATATATGATTCCGTATCAGTACTTTTACTGTATACCTATGGTTGTATATTGTCAATACAAATTCTACCATAAGTTTTAAAAAATATTTTTTTATCTCTTTTTTTTAAAATAAAACAAATTCAAACATCTGGAAATCATAAGAAAAAAGCACTAAAAATCTCGCATGCATTTGAATATCATAACAATCAATGAAACAGATGATCCACGCCTAAAAGCCTATCATAATATCCGTGAAAAAGATCTTGTTGGACGGCAACATCAATTTATTGCTGAAGGCAAAGTAACATTGTCCGCATTACTACACTCAAAAGAGTTTTCTGCCATCTCACTGCTCATCGTAGCAAACCGTCTCTCTGGACTTCTACCGCTTTTAGAAAAAACACAGCCCCTATGTCCCATTTATTGCGTTCCACAAAAAGTTATGGATAATATCACCGGCTTCCATGTTCATCGTGGTGTTCTGGGTATTGGTAAACGCAAAATACTGCCATCCTTACAAAGTTTTTTACAATATCTTCCAGAAAAAGCTTTGATTCTTGTTTTATGTGGTATCTCGAATCACGATAATATGGGATCAATTTTTCGTAATGCAGCAGCCTTTGCCAGTAATGGCATTATTGTCGACAAAACCTCATGCGATCCACTTTATCGCAAATCAATAAGAGTTTCTGCCGGCGCTGCTTTAAAAGTACCCTATACGCAAAACGCTGATATAGATGACATTATAGCTGCTCTAAACGATGAAAACTTTCATCTTTATGCACTCTCCCCTTCTGCCTCACACACTCTCAAACAAGCCAACAAAACCAAAAGAATAGCACTTATTTTTGGAACAGAAGGCGATGGCTTACCACCCCATATACTACAACAATCAAACACCTTACGTATTCCCATGACTGACGGTTTTGACAGCCTTAATGTTGCCACAGCCTCAGGTATTGCACTTGCCCATTTTACTAACTTTGACCCCTAAAGATGATAACACTTCAAGTTATAGAACATATCCAATGTTGTGTGTTATCTACCAGTCTCCAATAATATTACCGTTCCCTAGCCTTTGAAAGCATTGATAAAAAACATTTTCACATTTTCTTTATCATCATTTTCCACACCCTAACCCCGCTTATGAAATGCAGAAGATATAATTTTGATGGATTCAATCATAAAACAAACTTTCAATGAGAAAATTTTCCGGAAGTCTCTCATTCAAGTTTAAGATTAAAAAATATCATTATAAATCAATTAACTATGCTTTATAAAGCTGTTGTTTTTAGTTCTGAGGAAACAGAATCTTTTGTTTCAAGATTGCATAAAACGCGCTTCAACATCATTTCAGTATCGGCTGCACGTTCTGAATGTGTTACAAATCCTCCCCCAAGAATACGCGCCTCATGACCATTTCCATCATAAAGAACGCAAGCTTGCCCTGGTGCCACACCATTTTCACATTCCAATAAATCAACGGAAAAAATACCTTCTTTATAATGTAAGCGCGCAAGGTGAGGAGGACGCGTTGAACGCACCTTTACAGCCACCTCAATACCTTGAGAAGGGAATTTATCTAACGGTTCATCACCAAGCCAATTCACATCACGTAAAAAAAGCTTATGCGTTTCTAACATTTCACGCGGTCCAACAATAACACGTGCATTTTCCACATCGAGATAAATCACATACAGCGCTTCACCCGTTGACACCCCAATACCACGACGTTGACCAACAGTATAATTAACAATTCCCGAATGTTTACCTAAAATCTTTCCATCAATATGGACAATAACGCCAGGATTAGCTGCTTCTGGACGCAGTTTTGCGATAACATCTGAATATTTTCCTTGTGGAACAAAACAAATATCCTGACTATCATGCTTATTGGCAACCACAAAGCCCATTTCTGCTGCCATTTCACGAACGCGGGCTTTTGGAAGGTCACCAAGTGGAAAACGCAAATAATCAATCTGTTCTTGTGTCGTTGCAAAGAGAAAATAACTCTGATCACGATCATTATCGAGAGGACGAAAGAGTGCTCGATGCGCTCCGTGGGAACGCGAACGAATATAATGTCCCGTAGCCAAAGCATCTGCTCCCAATTCGCGTGCCGTTGTTAATAAATCAGCAAACTTAACCGTTTGATTACATGCAATACATGGTACTGGGGTCTCTCCATGAGCATAACTTTCTGCAAAAGGATCAATAACAGCTTCGCGAAAGCGCTTTTCATAATCAAGAACATAATGCGGTATTCCTAGTGTTTCTGCAACGCGGCGTGCATCCTCAATATCTTGTCCTGCGCAACACGCCCCCACCCGATGCGTTGCTTCCCCATGATCATAAAGCTGCAACGTAATGCCAATAACATTATACCCTTCCTTTTTCAAAAGACCTGCAACAACCGATGAATCAACCCCCCCCGACATTGCAACAACAATGCGAGAATCCTCAGGTTGTCCTGGTAAATCAAGACTGTTTAAAAACATGTATTCATTCTCTATTTAATGCTCTGTTTAATGGCTAGCCATATGTTGACATTCTGATGCACGCTCTTTAGCACTTTTACACGATTGATTGTCTTTATATTATTTTTTTATCCTTTCCACAACCATAGGCATTACTTTCTTAAAAGCTGCTGCAAACAAAAAAAGAATGATGGAAATAAGGCATAATGGTAATCGTTTAGGAGAAAACCTTTTTTCTCTTTTGAAAAATCCGGTAAAATATTGCAAGAATCTCTTCTACACACTTCAACTTGAGCTTCTTTTTACATACCCAATCACTTTATTAATTTTTTCTTTCAGCGCTTTTAGCTCTTTTTTAAATTTCATGCTCTATAAACGAATCAAGTCCTTGACTAAAGGTAGAGGATACGAATGAGCAACTTGATAAAAACACAAATGAAATATGTTATTGGGCCAGATGGAAGTCCGCTTACAATTGCCGACCTACCGCCGCAAACAACACGGCGCTGGGTGATTCGTCGCAAAGCTGAAGTTGTTGCGGCTGTCAGAGGTGGATTGTTAAGTCTTGACGAAGCGTGCCACCGTTATACTTTGACTGTAGAAGAATTTCTTTCATGGCAAAGTTTAATCGATGAACACGGTTTAGCGGGATTACGAACGACCAAGATTCAACACTACAGGCATTAAGTTGCCATTGATTAATAACATAAAGCAATCTATAAAACAGCCAAACTTGATAAAAGTTTGGCTGTTTTATACTATATCCAAAAGATAAACCTGAAAGAATGGATTTTTCAATAATTGCTTTTATCATCCAGCCATTAAATTAGCCAACCATTGAATTAGATTGAATCAAAATATCCTTATCATCCGCAGCAATCTTCTTTTCTCGTGCTTCCAAAAGCTGTGCACGTTGCAGCTCTGTATTAGCTTCATGGAGAGCAATTTCAGCATTTGTTTTTTGAAGTTCTAAATCACGAATTGAATTGATCAGATTATCACGTCTTTGCCGCGCTGCACGCGCAAAAGCAGAATAAGCAAAATGGTGAACATCATTGTTTCCAGATTTACGTTCTTCATGAGTAATCTGTGCTTCCAACTCTAACACCATTCGTTCAAATTCTGCGATCATCATCTCAAGCTGTGCAATTTCACGGCGCTTTCCACGCACTTGAAACATCCTTAATCGCACCATATTTTCTCGTGGCTTCATACTCACTACTCCTTGATTGCGCCAACTCAAAACTCGCATTCACACCCAATAAATATCTTTTAGTTATATATCTATCCGACAAAAACAGTCTATTAACTTGAAATTATAATAATTTTTGCCTTTCATTAAAGCATCTGAAAATACAATCTGCTTTAATAGAGCAATAACTATTTCTTTAACTTTTCCCCTATTATAAACTGAAGAGGTTTAAAGCTCAGTAAATAAACACTGAAATTGTAAAAAAGTAATTTATAAAGCTCTTTTACAAATTTTTTTAAGTTAAAGTTTATAGAAAAAGCCCTCCTTTTTTATTATGTTAAAAAATATAGGATTTTTCTAAAATAATTTTGTGGCCTCTTTCAAAAATAAAAATATTTTGTTAACCACTATCATGGATAGTGGGGAATTTAGTAGTGATTGTTACGCGTACTACTGAAATGTTCATAAACGCTTTGTTATAAGTGTTTGATTTAATGAATTGTTTTTATAACAGTGGTTTTGCTAACTGATATAAAATAGAAATGCTCCTTATGATTCGTGAAGGAGCAAAGTGAGGGATCTAAAATGCGCGTATTATTAATTGAAGATGATAGAGCAGTTACTCAAAGCATTGAGTTGATGTTAAAGTCGGCTAACTTTAATGTTTATATCACTGATCTGGGTGAAGAAGGTATCGATTTAGGAAAACTCTATGATTATGATATCATTTTGCTTGATCTGAATTTGCCTGACATGTCAGGGTATGATGTCTTGCGGACTCTAAGGTTGGCAAAAATAAAAACTCCTGTCCTAATCCTTTCTGGTATGAATGCCATTGAAGACAAGGTTCGTGGTTTTGGCTTTGGAGCAGACGACTATATGACGAAGCCTTTTCATAAGGATGAGCTCATTGCACGTATCCATGCAGTTGTTCGTCGTTCAAAAGGACATGCACAATCGGTTATTGTTACCGGAGATCTCACCGTTAACCTTGACACAAAAACTGTCGAAGTTGCAGGGCGCCCTGTTCACTTAACCGGTAAAGAATACCAAATGTTAGAGCTTCTCTCTTTACGCAAAGGCACCACCCTTACCAAGGAAATGTTTCTCAATCATCTCTATGGTGGAATGGATGAACCAGAACTAAAGATTATCGATGTTTTTATCTGTAAATTGCGGAAAAAATTGGAAGCAGTCTCTTCCAGTGTAAATTACATTGATACAGTTTGGGGACGTGGTTATGTATTACGTGATCCAGTTGAAGAGAACGTACGAAAAACCGCTTAAGCAGTGAACATGCATATTGTAAAATCTCGGAGTGTAGCGGGCCGAGATTTTTTCCCGAGATCTTTTCTCTGTTAAAAGTAGAGAACTCGCACACTAAAAATCTCATATAGAAAGCGCTTAAAGCTTAAGAAGTAACCACACCCAATTTACACATATAACCTTATCGCTCATAAGTTCAATCGAAGCCACTTTTCCCAACACAGCTTAAGCGCTTCTCTCTTATTCAAAGCTTTTTTACACTTTCTAAAACAATACAACCATCACTTTCATCAATATTTATTTTCATCTCTGTCATCTGAGCAAGTAACATTGTGTAATAAAATTGGATGACATGTGCATCAATAAGCTCTTCTTGAACTTCTCCACGAAATAACGCAAGAAAATGAGGGGGTATACGGAGAGTTCTACCGAAAACCTCAAATCGAAAAGAACGTTTATTTTCTTCTTGCAAAATCATAACAACAATTTCACCACCACGAGAAACTGTTGCGTTTGCAATCAATAATAAATTAAGCAAAAGTTTAACTTCATCTTTTTCTAACAATAAAGAAGAAGCTTGCCATTTTAAAGTTGCTTTTTCTTCTTTCATATATTGTTGAGCAACCTGCTCTGCAGTCCGTGTATCTATTTGTCCTCCACTTGCACCAGCAAAACCAAAAGCCAATCGCGCAAATTGTAGACGTGCAGCAGCACTCGCAACGGATAAACGCACCAATTGTAAAGCATCTTCTTCAGCTCCTCCTTCATCATAAAGCTCCATTGCATTTTGAATAGCCCCCACAGGTGAAATCAAATCATGGCAAATACGACTACAAAGCAAAGCAGCAAGATCCATAGGCTTCAAAGAAATATCTAACGTCATAATGATTGAAAACTCCTAGATTCAAAAAAACAAACTTTATTTTAAAGAAAAACTCTTAACATCTGATGCATAATAGGAAACATTAACAATCATGCTAAAAAATTCAGAAATAAATTCAAGAATTTAAATAACCTTATATCTTATTTTTTATTTGAATAGAATGAAAATTCTAATATTATCTTTTTGTTTATCACTAATAAAAGGAGAAAACTCCATGGCTCTCTCTCTGCTCAAATACTGGTACAAAAATATTATATCTTTAATCTTCCTTTTATTCATCACCATAAACACTACACAAGCTCGACTAAAACCAATAGAGCAAAACGAACCTCATTATTCACTCCAAGAAATTATTGATTCTGGTCATATTTTTTTTGGAAAAACAGCCAGTGGTCTGGCTGTTGCAATTCAAAATATTTTTTCAAAATACGGTTATCCCAATGCCTATATTTTAGGAGAAGAAGCTTCTGGTGCCTTTTTTGCTGGATTAACCTATGGCGAAGGAATGGTTTTTACCAAAAGCTATGGTCAACATAAAGTTTTTTGGCAAGGTCCCTCAGTAGGATGGGATTTTGGCGGCCAAGGCTCCCGTTTAATGATCTTAGTTTACAATCTTAATGGCATAAATAATTTATGGAGACGCTATGGTGGTATTTCAGGTTCGGCCTATTTAATTGCAGGTGTTGGTTTTCATGTCCTAAAATACCACAATACCTTGTTAATCCCAATACGTACAGGAGTCGGCGCACGCCTTGGTATCAATATAGGATATTTAAAATTAACACATAGACCGACATGGAATCCGTTTTAAACGGTTTCTTATTTGAAAAGGGGTATTATGCTTATTCAATCATTTCTTTTTTTTATACTTGGAGTTGCTTTCACTTCCTGGTTACTGGTGCTTTTATCTCCTTTTATTTGGCGTAAAGCCGTTCATTTTGCGTATAAAGATGTTTGTGCGAAAATGCCATTATCACTCGCGGAAATAGAAGCAAATCACGATTTTCTTCGTGCACAACATGCTGTAGAATTAGCAAACAACCAACAAAAGTACGAATTTTTGCAAAAAAAATATGTCCAACAAAAAATACAACTGAGCCAAGTAACAGAACAATTTTATCGGCTATGCCTCCCCACAAAAGATACTCTCACCAAAGAAGCGATAGCAATCAAACAAAATATCGCCACACTATACACTTCCAAAGGAAAGACAAATGATGCGTGAAAAAGTCGCACACTATCAGCAACGCTTACAAAAAATCCAAACTCATGAGCTGGACACGACCGCCAACCACCAATTGCTAGAAGAACTCCGAGAAGAAACAAAAGAACTTGCAGCAACATTGGCAGCTCAAATAGCGCTACAAGAGGGGAATACATCACCCATCAACACATTGATTCAAAAATCCAAAAGCAAAAATGACCTAGCATCACGTATTCGCAAAAAAATAACGTTTCTCTCCAAAAGCCCCGTTAAATAAGTTATCTTTTAAAACACCTTAAATGGAGAGTAAAATCAACAAAGGTTCATTGTAACTTTCATAACCCAAATCCTTTTTATTAAACGTGACTTTCTAGCTAAGCTAAAGGACAATGTTTTTTAACCCATAGCGTTCTGTAAAAAAACATCTTCTTGTCTAACAGATTCACTTTCTAATCATATCACCGCCCTAAAGGATAACATTTCATAGTCCCTAGAAAGGAAATAACACCAAAATATTGGTCACACACTCTAACAAAAAATACCTTCTAAGATGGATCACCAATAGAGCTTTGACCATAATTTAAAGGATAAAAACATGCTCTCAAGAGTGATAAAAATCTCTTATTTTTTTGATAATCATATCCTGATCCGTTTGTGTCAAGTAAGGATGCATTGGTAAACTTAAAACACACTCTCCCAAAGACTCTGAAACAGCAAGGGAATCTTTTACATAAGGGAAGTGTTTATAAGCAGGCTGTTGATGTAAAGGAATTTTATAATAAATCATTGTAGGGATAGAATTTTTTTGTAAAAAATCTTTTAATTTATCCCGTTCTTTTACCTTAATCGTATATTGTGCATAAGCAGAACGAATATTTTCTCCTATTTCTGGAACTGTAACAATATCTCTTAAGCCATTGGAATAACGTTGAGCAATTTCTACACGCTTTTCCATTTCATCTTCAAAGATCACAAACTTTTCTAGTAAAATTGCAGCCTGAATACTATCTAGGCGCGAATTCATACCAATACGTACATTGTCATATTGCGTTTCACCTTTACCATGAAACAAAATAGAACGTAAAAGTTCTGCCAAATGATCATCATTGGTCATCATAGCGCCTCCATCGCCATAACATCCTAATGGTTTTGCAGGATAAAAACTTGTGGCAGCCACATCACCAAAAGCACCGCACATAATATTACCGCTTCTTCCGCCCATAGATTGAGCAGCATCTTCAATCACAAAAAGGTTTTCCTTTACTGCCACTTGAGCAATTTGCACATAATCAGCAGGCAGCCCAAACAAATCAACAGCAATAATAGCCTTTGGCTTTAAACGTCCCTCTTTTTTTACCATTTTGATTGCGTGAGAAAGTTTTTCAACATCAATATTGAAGGTATCAGGTAAAACATCAACAAAAACAGGTTCAGCCCCCACCAAAGCAACCACTTCAGCCGTTGCTGAAAATGTAAAACTAGGACAAAAAACAGCATCTCCTGGACCAATATTTTTAGCCATAAGAGGCATCTTCAAAGCATCTGTTCCATTAGCACATGCAATCACATGTTTAACGCCAAGATATTCTGCCAATTTCTCTTCAAATTCTGTTACTTTTGGCCCCAAAATATACTTACCACTAGCGACTACATGCGCAATTGCAGAATTAATTTTATCTTCAATACGCGCACGCTGCGCCCCAAGGTCTATGAATTGCATATTAACTCCATTGATCATCACAAGAATGCAAAAGCGCTACCTATCTCTTTTATCTATTATAATTGACATCAGCAGCTGTTAAAATCCGTAAAACAGCAACAGCATCATCACCATTTGTACGAGGTGATTGACGCGTTTCAATACATTGAAGGAAATGCCGTAATTCGCAAGTAAGCGGCAAATCTTCACAAACATCAATGTAATTCAGCTCATCCATGCTAAAAGCCCACTCTTGATTTTCTTTCCAAACAGCAAAATGGTGTATTGCCAATTTACGACTCCACGGTTCCATATCATTAAAAACGAGCATAGCCTTTGTTCCAACAACAGTTAAACGCCTCTCACGATAAGAACTCAAGCGTGAAGTAAAAAGATGACTACGCACACCATTTGGAAAAATCATATGAATATGAGAAAAATCAGAAATCTGATCAACGACAGCAGCCCCCTCACCGCGAATTTCGGAAGGTTCACATCCTGTCAAGGCCAAAATCATTGAAAGATCATGAGGGGCAAGATCCCATAAAGCATCACTGTGTGTGTGAAATTTTCCAAAGCCTAATCTATGAGAATAAATATATCGCACATCTCCCACATCTCCGTTTTTCACCAATTCACACATTTTTTCAAAAGCCGGATGAAAACGCAAAATATGGCCCACCATAAAAACTCGCTCATAGGCCTCAGCCTCCTGAACTTGGCGTTTAGCATCAGAAACATTCAAGGCTATTGGTTTTTCCACCAAAACATCTTTACCATTTTTAACAGCACGAAGCACATTTTGCGTATGAAATTGTGGAGGCAGCGCTAACACCAGTGCATCAATATCTCGCTGAGTAAAAAGATCATCTGGTTTAACAACCTCTACACCATACAGTGTTGCAAAACTGGCAGCACGATCACTATCAATATCAGAAACTGCTGCTAAAGCCCCAAGAGAGTGAAGTGTCCGTATATGATTTCCACCCCAATGACCGCATCCTAAAACCGCTACACGTGGCACCATTTTCATGCCTTACCTTACTTTATCATATGAAAATTACACTTTTACATATCGAGGATAAAATAGAATGACAAGAGAAAAGCTTAAAAACGATGCTTGACATCTTACTATTCTACCCCTTATATCCGCAAAAGATGTAATTATTGACAATTATGATTGCTTATTTTGGCGGAGTAGCTCAGTAGGTTAGAGCAGAGGAATCATAATCCTTGTGTCGGGGGTTCAAATCCCTCCTCCGCTACCATTACTTTTTGTTGTGTATGTAGCTTGCCAGTGTAGCTGTTGTAGCTTTGTAGCTGTAGCTTGCCAGCAGATTTTGTATATTTTGCCACTAGGTTTTGTACCAATTTATTTTTTTTCAAAGAGTTTTAAAGGTGTTCTCAAAGGGTCTTCAAAGACCTTTCAAAGATCATTTAAAGCCTCTTTTTCTTTTCTGCTCAAAATCGCAATTTGAGATGATCAATCATTGAGTTGGAATCGTATTATTTGAGAAGCAGCGTATATAAGATGGTATGACTTCTTTTAGCATAAATTGACTGATGATTTTTCTGTATCCTAAGCACATTATTCAGGACATTATTAAAAAGGGAAGCGTTTAAGGAATTCGGTCAACTTGACCAAATTGCTCTTCAGTATGCAATTGTGCAATGTTTGCACAATTGCTCCTTTGAGGAATTGGGTAAACAATACCTTATTGCTGTACTCATGCAATTGGATCAACTTGATCCTATTTCTCGTTTTAGCAATTGGTGCAAGTTGCACCTATTCCTTACCTCCACACCAAAATGCGAACTTTTGATTTTGGTCTCAATACTCTTCAACACCGATCAAAGGGTCAAGTTGTCCCTTTGATTTTCTGTCTCTCCAAGGTTTATTTTTCTCCTGCCTCTTTTCCCTTGTTTGGTGCCTCGAGTGTGATTTCTGTTGTGTATCCGCTTTGTTTTTCATAGCGGTGGGTGACGGTTGCGGCTTTCCATGGACCATTGATTTGCCCACGAAACCCTTGAAGGATGAGAGGTTGATCCGCCATGATTTCAGGGCGTCCCTCAAGGGTCAAAGAACCACTGCCTACAGCACGACACAACCTGTCCGACTCGGAAGCAGCAGCAGCTCGTGCTTCCTCCTCACAAGTGTAACAAGTGCGAAGACGCCGCACGGGACCGCTAAACCCTGTCTGATGCTTGACTTGGCATTGCTGCCCTTTTGAGCGATCAAAATAAGAAGCTTCAATAGTGCCGTATTGCGTACGTGGTTCTAACGTGAATTCCCAGTTAGAACAGTCGTGCTTATGAAGTTCAAGGGCTGGTAAATTATCCCCGCTTAAAAATAAAAACTTATGGTCTTTGATTAAAAAACGCGCCCGCATGCGATCGGCAAGGCGGGTTAAAAAATCAACCGCCGATTGATCTGTTCGAATCACATAAGGCAAAGTTTGTTTGGTAAATTGGGGACTGACCTTTGCTTGATAGCCATGGCGTTTGGCAAGTGTCTCAACAATCTCACCAACAGTTTTGTGGTCAAAATGTTCACTCACCTGTTCTTTGAGCTCTTTACGCATCGAGGCACTTTTGCCACAAAGGCGCAAGATCTCTCCATCACTGCCCCCACAACTTACAACCGATTCGACAACAAAACACCCCATAAAGGCACTGATGCTGTTCTCATAGCCAAAGATCACCTGTAGCGCACTGTTGCTTGAGGGAATCTCTAAATCATTGCCACCATCATCAAACTCTGCTTCAAATGTATCGGCTTCATTGCCCGCATGGTCCGTAATGGTTGCCGTTAAAAGACGCTGGTAAAAAACCTCATGAACAGGTTTGTCTCCCACCTTGACCACAATAAAGGGGTGTGTACGCATTAATCCCATAACCGCTTCACCATGCTTTGGGGATTAGACAACACAAATTCAGGCAGAATGACCTTTAAGCCCCGTGGTAAAAACACACCATATTTGGCAATCTCTGGATTAGCTTCCAGTGTGGCTTCTAAATAGCCTTTGAGTAAACCAGCTTGCCTCCGGTCTCTGAACACTGCCATGACATGGTGAAAGCAAAGGAGATCGAGGCTCATATCCTCTAGCTCTACAATAACATGCTTTTCTGGTATCTTCATAGAGTTTGTCCCACTTGGATTTGTCCCTCTTGGTATTGTCCTTGTGGTTTTCCGCCATTAAAAAAGGGCAAGAGCGTAATGGAATAGCGGATGCGTTGGGATTGACCAGAGCGACTGATATAGTCATGGTCTTTATTGATCGTGGTGATTACTACGGGTCCATGGAGAAGGACACTATAGGTGGTATCATTGATCCAACGAAGCATCTGCACCGGCTTTGCTCTTCGGATAGTTGTAGTGATGGCATCTATCGCTACCCGGTCCCCAAATTCTTCTGGAAACCAAACCCCATGAATGGTTTTTGCATCATTGCCATAGCCGGTAAATTGCAAACTGGGTGCCTTGCCAAAACGCTCCATACAAACCCATGAGGCAGAAAACTCTTCTTCAAAAGATTGGAAATTTAGCCAGTCCACATAAAATTGATGCGGACCTAACATCATCAAAGGATCTCTCATAGGCTCCCTCCCCTCATTCTGTCCCGCCATGCAGCGCATTAGCGCGTGCCCGTTGAATGGCATGGGCAACCGCACGACCAGTGGCCATGGGTTCACGCGCCCCATTAACATGCACCGTGACATTTTGATTGTGGGTGATGGTGGAACGCTCTTTGCCTCTTTGCTCTCTCGCAGATGAATTTACAGGAGAAGCCCCCGCAAATTGCACGATGGGTTGAATAGCTGTTTTGCCTCCCAAAAAACTTGGCAAAAACTCTCTTACATCAATGGACCCAATCCACCCCTTAATGCGGCTGGGCAAAGATTTACAATAATCCATCAATTATGAGATGGTGCCATAAAACCATCAACAATCCAATTGGCTAAATCTTCGCCGGCTTGTTCCATACCAGCCTTGGCACCCTCCGAGAGCTTTTCGCGGGCAAAAAAGCTCTTTCTAAACTGAAACTTCTTAAAATTCCCTTTTTACACTTCTCTCAAAGCAAAGATAAAACTGCCAAAACATGTGAAAGTCATCTAAGGATAATTGCATGAGACCATAACCGCTATAAACAAACTCCAATATTTGTATCGTATTATTGTAACGATTTACTTACGTATAAAAGAAGAAGATAAAATTGTAATACAACTAAAAGTTTATACGGTTAATCAAGAGAAATTATACAGCATCACAAAACATCAATTGTTTGAAGATTATAAGTAAAAAATTGATCAAAATAAAAAGCTTTTCTTATGAAAAAGAAAAGAGTTGCCCATGAGTAGATATTATAAGCTCTAACAAAGGACATAACTTGATAATTATACTGCAACAAACTAATAGAAACAGCCTTCTTGATAATTCTGGACACCATGTGCTAGCAAATTATGAACATACCCTTGACAACCTCTCCTTTTCTTCAAAGATAAAAGCCTAAAAAGAAAAAATAGAATAACAAACCATTATTCTACTTTGTATTAAAGCTCAGTTCACATTAAACCATTGCACTTATAGCGTATAACCTGAAATCTTAGCAGCTTTGAAAAAAATATGTCTGATTTTTCATTCTATTTCTAAGCAACATTTAGACACTCCTACCGCTCTTCAAGTCCGTACATATAATACATTTTTTCCCTCATGCTTTAAAACAAAGAAACAAATCCTATTATAACTTACTGCAACTTGCCGAAAATTGGGTGTCTTTCCCTATAACACCAAGATCTTTAATTAAAAGCGGTTTTCCTATTTCTCCATTATAGGCTTTAACGTGAATGGTCTTGCCTTTCACATCTATGAGGTAATAATCTCCATTAAAAAGCGCACCAGCTGTATAGATAGGGATATTTCCAAAAACCTTATCATTTTTCGCACGGCAATAAGACTGATAATGCGTGTGACCCACGAAGATTGCTTTAACATTATGAGAGGTAATAATTGACTTAAAAACCGACAAATCTTTAGCATTCTTTTTACGAATAAAAAAGGATTCACCATCAATAGAAGCAGCACGCGCATCATGAAAATTAATGATTGTCACTTTACCTCTTGCATCAGCAGCAGCTAAATCGTTCCTAAGCCAATCTAAAGATTTATTGATTTGCACTTCTGTAGACTGCCCCTTCAAACGAACCGTATAGCTTGGATAATTGTGAAGCTGCACATAGTGAACATCTCCATAATCCCAAGAATAACTCAAACTCCCCCTTATCGAGCGAATATTTTCACCCGAAATAGGAATCAAACTTTCAGTAACATCTGCATTGAAATGCGATAATTGACTACGGTATTTTTTGATTTCCGATACCATTCTTGAAACTGCACTTATAGCACAAGCATCTTTGTAAAAGCTGAATTCTTGAGGATTTGTACAATTACCAACATTATTGGCATAATCGTGATTCCCTAGCCCCTCATAGACAGGTGCTCCAAGAGTTTTATAAACATTTTCATAATCATCATAGTTTTTTTGTTGTCCAAACTCCGTCAGATCACCATTGACAATATGGAATGCAGCTTTGTGCGCTTTTATCACACCAGCAACCTGCTCATTTATCTTTAACCATGGCTCTCTGTTTGATATTCCATTGGCATCACCAGAGTTTAAACGCCACGGTTGCGGATCAGCCATAATGATAGCAGTATAATTTTTTGTAAGAGACTTTTCTTTCATCGACCAATCCATGAATGCATCATGATAAGGACTCTTGTCTCTTTTTATTTTTTCAGCATCAAGATTAAAACAACCAGAGAGAGTAAAAGCAATCACGGTGATTACCAATTCAACTTTATATCTCATAAACCTATCACCATAAAAACGTTACATATTTTTTATATTAAAAAATTCATCAGAGACAATTTTTTTAGATTTTATTGTCAAAAATATGTCAAAAATTCGAAATAATAAAAACAATAATCCTTCAATGAAGGTGCACTTTGATGATATAAAAGCACTGTTGATTTCAAGCCTTCAACTTGAAGCATCTTCATTGATTAAGATTTATAAGCTTGGGCTCTGGCTCTTTCAAATGTCATCGATACATCAACAGCTTATAAAAACTTAGTCGTATACTATTAAAATATCCCCAACAGGAGAAAAAATGTATTCTTATACTAGAGCACCCAACTCCTTTGGATATCAAGATCAAATATATTAGAATATTATGATAAATAAGGTATAAATAATCAAAAGTGCTAGCAATAGTGTTTGAGTATTACCGTCATAACTTACTTTGATAAGTTATAAAAATGCAGAAGTATTACAGAAAATACTATTATTACTTTATAAAAAATAATATAACTTATGTAAGTATTATAATAATATTTATAATTTCTATAATATAGATTTACAATAAATTTAATTATATAATATAAATAATTACAAACACATTGTGTGTTAAATATAAATTAATACAAATTTAATATCATTTGTTTTTTAATTTTGACAAAAAACCAAAAATATCTTACCAAATAAAGACAATTATCGAAATTAATAACAACTATCCATTTTCACTTCTTCTTATGAAGTTTGCGGGGAAATGAATATTTGGGGGCTCTCATAAGGAGAATACTGGTGTATAAAACATCCCTTTTATCATGCACGGCTGCGGCTGCTATCATACTATTCAACATCCAGTTCACTGCACATGCTGAAACTCTTGACGTTGCCAACGAAGAAAAAGATATATCCGGAAAAACGTACGAGACTATTTATGTAAAAGACAAAGGAAAAATCACCGGCAGTACTGTAACTGTAACTGGAAATAAAAACACAAATACAGACACAAGTAGCGATAAATATGTTGTAACAGTTGAAGGTGCTAACAGTGCGCTTGAATTAAATGGCTTAAATATTCAAGGCACTGATTCTGATGTTCGTTTTGGTATTTCTGTAAAAGACGGCGCTAACATCAACCTGACTGGGGGGAACATTACAGCTTCTCAAACTGGTGTTTATATTGATGATAGTAAGAATAGTAGAAATATACTACAAAATGTAGTGATATCAGATAATAAAAATGAAGCATCATCACTCCTTGGAATAGAAATAAACAACGAAAGTTTTATCACTTTAGAAAATGTAACAGTTAAGCAAGCAGAAACTGGTATACTTGCGGATGTCGTTTCTCAAGTTATAGTATCCGGAGGATCATTCGAAGGTAAAATGGATGGCGTATATGCTATGGGCGGCACCACCATTACTGTAGATGGCGGTACTAACATTACCTCATCTAATGGTAACGGACTCCATGCCGATGATGAAAATACCACCATAAAAATGACTGGGGGAAGCGTAACTGGAAAAGACGCAGCATTGTATACAAACGACGGTGGTCATATTAAAGTCACGGGTGGTACTCTAACAGCTAAGGAAGATACCACAAGTGCACCTACTACAGAAGGGGATAACCCTGCATATAATAAGGGTACTAAAATTGAGAGTGGATTCGGCGCATTGTCTCAAGGTGAAAACAGTGTGATTGAATTATCTGATACAAAGATCAATGATGCGACAATCGGGTTAAAAACACAAGAAAGTGGCGCAATCGCAATGACTGGGGGAAGCATTACAGCGTCCAAAGTTGGTGCATTCTTTTTAGATAGCAAGAGCAAAGAAAACGAACTGAAAGATGTAGTGACATCAAGTGGGAAAGATGATGCGCCACTAATCAATGGAATCAAGGCAACTAACAGTAATGTCACTTTAAATAATGTAACAGTGACGCAAGCACAAACTGCCATAGATGCATATGATTCCACAGTAAACGTCTTAGGAGGATCATTTGATGCAGAAAAAGCAGCAATATTTGCTCAAAACGGCGGCAACATCACTTTAACTGGCGGTGCAAAAATTACATCATATAACGATGCTGGACTCTATGCGGAAGGTTCAAAGTCCATCATCGAAATGACAGGAGGGAGCATTACAGCGAAAGAGGAAGCAGTAACGACAACATACGGTGGCCATATTACTGTTACAGATGTCACCCTAAAAACAAATGGTGATGGACTTGGTGTAGCTTCTGATGACCTTGGTAGCATGATTGAATTACTTGGAAAGACAACGATTAGTGATAGTGCAATCGGGCTTCAAGCACAAAACGGTGGTGTAATCAAGATGACTGGGGGAACCATTACAGCTTCTGCAGCTGGTGCTGGCTTCTTAAACAGTAACAGCCGTGAAAACAAACTAGAAAATGTGACAATATCGAGTGGTAAAGACGATGCGCCACTGAACTTTGGAATAAAAGCAGATAAAGGTACCGTCACTTTAAAAGATGTAACAGTGACTCAAGCAGCCGCTGGTATATTTGCAGATCATGATTCGACAATAACAATCTCGGGAGGATCATTTCATGCACAAAATGCAACAATATCTGCTCAAAACGGCAGCGCCATCACTTTAACAAACGGTGCAAAAATTACATCATCTGATGATGTTGGATTATATGCTAAAGATTCAAACTCCTCCATCACAATGATAGAAGGAAACGTCACGGGAAAAGCGAGTGCTTTGGTTGCTGAAGATGGTGGTCATATTACTGTTACAGATGTTACCCTAAAAACAAATGATAGTGATAAGTCATTTGGTGTATTTTCTAATGGCGCAAATAGTGTAATTGAATTGCTTGGAAAGACCACAATTAGTGGTAGTGCAATCGGGCTTGCATTCCAAAATGATGGCGCAATCAAGATGATTGGAGGAACCATTACAGCTTCTGCAGCTGGTGCTGGCTTCTTAAACAGTAACAGTCATGAAAACAAACTAGAAAATGTGACAATATCGAGTGATAAAGACGATACGCCACTGAACTTTGGGATAAAAGCAGATAAAAGTACCGTTACTTTAAAAGATGTAACAGTGACTCAAGCAGCCGCCGGTATATTTGCAGAGAATGATTCGACAATAACAATCTCGGGAGGATCATTTCATGCACAAAATACAACAATATCTGCTAAAAGCGGCAGCACTATCACTTTAACCAATGATGCAAACATTACATCATCTGATAATGTTGGACTCTATGCAGAAGGTTCAAAATCCACCATCACAATGACGGCAGGAACTGTCACGGGGAAAGGTAATGCATTGGTTGCTGAAAATGGTGGACATATTACTGTTGCAGATGTGGCTCTAACTGTCACAGATGTGGCTCCAAGTGACGACTATATATCGTCTGGTGTATTTTCTGTTGGTGAAGGCAGTGTAATTGAATTACTTGGAAATACAACTATTAGTAATAGTGCACTCGGGCTTCAAGCACTAAACGATGGTGCAATCAAGATGACTGGAGGAGCCATTAAAACTTCTCTAGTTGGTGCTGGCTTCTTAAACAGTAACAACAGCGAAAACAAGCTAGAAGGTGTAAAGATATCGAATAGTAAAGACGATGCGTTACTGAACTTTGGAATAAAAGCAGATAAAAGTACCGTCACCTTAAAAGATGTAACCGTCATGCAAGCAACCAATGCCTTAGTTGCAGATGATCACTCGACAATAACAGCCTCAGGAGGATCATTTCATGCACAAAATACAACAATATCTGCTCAAAACGGCAGCGCCATCACTTTAACCAACAATGCAAACATTACATCATCTGATAACATTGGACTCTATGCAAATAGTTCAAACTCCACCATCAGCATGACGGGAGGAACCGTCACGGGGAAAGGTAATGCATTGGTTGCTGAAAATGGTGGACATATTACGGTCACAAATGTGTCTCTAAATGTTACAGATGTATCTCTAGGTGACGAAGATATATCGTCTGGTGTATTTTCTAATGGCGAAGGCAGTGTAGTTGAATTGCTTGAAGGAACAACGATTAGTAATAGTGAAATTGGACTTACAACAAACGATGGTGGCGCAATAAACATGACTGGAGGGACCATTAAAACTTCTCTAGTTGGTGCCGGCTTTTTAAACAGTAACAGCGGTGAAAACAAGCTAGAAGGTGTGAAGATATCGAATAATAAAGACGATGCGTTACTGAACTTTGGAATAAAAGCAGATAAAAGTACCGTCACTTTAAAAGATGTAACAGTGACTCAAGCAGCCGCCAGTATAGTTGCAAATGATCACTCAACAATAACGGTCTCAGGAGGATCATTTAGTGGACATGATGTAGGAGGAAGCGCCGAAGCCAGCAGTACGATTATCTTAAAAAACAATGCTAACATTATATCATCTAATGGCGAAGGACTCCTTGCAGACGGTTCAGGATCTAAGATCATAATGACGGGAGGATCCGTAGCCGCGAACAAAACAGCGTTATTCGCAATCAACGGTGGGCATATTGATGCCACAGATGTTGCTCTAACAACAGAGGGAAAAGGAAGCGGTGCATTTGTAAGTGGCAATGACAGCACAATTCAATTGCATGGTGATACAATAATTAACAATACTTTGGACGGCCTTGGAGCAGTTAACGGTGGTAAAATCATTAGCGAAAACTTATCGATAATCGGTGGTGAAGCACTTGAAGGCTCCGACAACGAACGCACTGGTATATGGACATCGGACTCTGGTAGTGAAGTTAGGTTAATGGGCAAAACAACCATTCAAAATGTCGATGAAGGGTTTTATGCAGACGGTGGAAGTCAAATCATTAGCGGAGATTTAATTATAACCGGTAGTGAAAGTAAAACAATGACCGTTGGTGTAAACGTTGCAGAAACTGATAGTTTAATTAAGTTAAATGGTAAAACAATCATTCAAAATTTTGATGTTGGTCTTTTTGCAGGAAATAATAGCACAATTAAGATGACGAATGGTTATATTGGAGCAACAGAGAATACAATAAAAAATAAAATAGAAGCAAAAAAAGTTGCACTATGGGCGGCATTTAACGGACATATTGATGTCGTAAATACTTCTATGATAGCAGGAGTTGCTGGTTTGCAATTTATAGCTCTCTCTAATCCTGATTTAGATTATCCAGATGATCCACAAAAACGTAAAAGCAGTGAAATCAATTTAACCAATGCAGATATTCACGTTGAAAATGGCACAGGAATTTTTGTTGGAGCTTTTACTAACACAAACATGGAAGATATTCCAACTTTATCAATCGGTACAGCAAATCTCAAAAATTCAGAAATCCATGCTGATGTATTGTTAGGAGATGGTCTTTTCGAAGATCCAAAATCTTGGAAAAATGACAATTATTGGAACAATAAAGAGGTTAAAGCGATCTCCAATGGCACGTTCACATTAAGCGCTGATCATTCAACTTTAGAAGGCAGAGCGAATATTGCTAAAGACAGAAATGTACATTTTGATCTAAAAAA